>DAITMW010000195.1:10522-14350 GCA_036834945.1 Steroidobacteraceae bacterium | reverse complement strand
AGTTCATTGGAAAAACAGGCCTACGGCCGTTTTTCGGACAGTGGCTCCGTTGCCGCCAGCAAACGGCGCGACTTTTGCTGGCTACGCCTCACGGCAGATCGAACATCAGCACTTCCGCGTTCCGGCCGCTTTGCAGGGTGAAGCGTCCCGGCCGGGTGATTTTCACACCGTCACCGGCGTTCAGCCGGGTTTCGTTCACCGCGATGGAGCCGCACGCGACATGGACGTATGCACGCCGTCCGCTCGCCACTTCGAATTCAACTCGTTCGGCGGCATTGAAGAATCCGCTGTAGAGGCGCGCGTTCTGGCGGATGCGCAGTGAGTCTTCCTCGCCGTTGAAAGAGGCCAACAATTGGAGCTTGCCGCGTTTCTCGGCGGCTGCGCAAGACTTCCGTTGATAGCGTGGTGGCGCCGGAGCGGGGGTGCCGGGTTTGATCCAGATGTGCAGCAGGTGAGTTTCCTGCGAGGTGGAGGGATTGAGCTCGGTTTGTGTAACCCCCGCGCTCGCACTCCACTGCTGGAGATCGCCAGCATGCAATACCGTGTTATTGCCCAGAGAGTCCTTGTGCTCGAGCTCGCCGGAGATGATGTAGGTCAGGATTTCGACGTTGGCCTCGCTCGGGCCCGGGTCGTAGCTCTTGCCGGGCTTGAGCCGATCCTCGTTGATGACCCGTAGGGCTCCGAAATCTTCGAACACCGGATCGTAGTAATCGCCGAAGGAAAACGTGTGGTACGACTTCAACCCACCGTGGTCCGCATAGCCCCGATCGAGACTGCGACGTACTTCCAGCATTCGTGCTCGCTCTCCGGCGAAGGTAGGTGTGATTCTAACAATCTCACCGCCGCAGCGTGATCTGCCATGATGACAATGCACGGTCCTCGAGGAACAGCACCCCGGCGCTGCGGTAGGAGTTGTTGTCGAGCTGCTCATAATGCTCGGCGCCGTGATACCCGGAGTCCTGACAACGATAGACGCTGAAAATACAGGTCCCGATGATGGAGAAGGCGCCCTGAAGTTTGCCGAGCGTCGCGTTCTCCGATGTCCACTTCAGCGTGGTGGGGCGACGGCCCGGGGGCTCGATGCGGTAGGCATTCACGAATTCCACGGGCGGTGACCCGAGCACCTTGAGCGTCCCAGCCAGAAGCCAGCAGTCTTCGCGATGGGCGATCTCGGTTCGAGCGTGCGCCTCCATCGGCTCGCCATCACCACGCCAGAACGTCCCCGATGCCGTCCAGATGCCCGGCTCGAACAGAAACGTATGCGTCATAGGACCTCGCTCATGACCTTCGGAAGGCTTCCTTGTGGCGACGCGGGACGAACACGCTCATTATGGCGCGAGCAGGGCATTCAGGGTACGTTGCGGCCGAACCACAGCCGGGAAGCGAGCCTACGATACCAAGGGGCGCATTATGTTGATTGAACGAATCTGGTCGGCCAACCCCTACCGAAACTTTCACTATCTGATCGCCTGTCCCGAGACAGGCGAGGCCTTGGCCGTGGACCCGCTGGAGTGGCGTCTTTGCCTCGACGCGGCGCGCCAGAAGGGCTGGGAGATTACCCAGATCCTCAATACCCATGAGCATCTCGACCATACGGGCGGCAACGCGGGACTGGTCGGCGAGACCCGGGCCAAGGTCCTGGCCCACGCGGGGGCAGCGAAGCGTATCGGTGGCGTCGACCGAGGCCTGAGCAAGGGCGACGTCATCAAGGTGGGCCGGACGGTCGTGCTCGAATGCATGGATACGCCGGGTCATACGATGGCTCACATCTGCATCCTCGGTCACGACGAGGAGCCCGCGTTGTTCTGCGGCGACACGCTGTTCAATGCGGGTGCCGGGAATTGCCACAACGGCGGTGATCCGGAGGTGTTGTACGACACCTTCGTAAACCAACTGATGCGGCTCCCCGATAGCACCCGCGTGTTTCCCGGCCATGAGTACCTCGCGCGCAACCTGGAGTTCACGCTCGATCGCGAGCCCGATAACAGTAACGCCCAAGAGCTGCTCGGCACGGCGCGCGACCAGGCACCAGCCTCCGTTACCGTCACGACCCTCAAGCAAGAGCGCGAGATCAACACATTCTTCCGCCTCAAGAGTCCGACCGTGATCGCGCGACTGCGCGAGGCGTTTCCGGACATTGGGGAGAATCCGGATACCCGCACGGTGTTTATCAAGTTGCGGGAGCTGCGCAATCGCTGGTGAGCGGCCCTCAAACGAATTCTGGGGCGCCAGGACACGAGAACGCAGTGTAATGTAGCGAGGATGCCGATCCTTGTGACACCGCCGCTCTCGCTTTACGTGCACTTTCCGTGGTGCGTGCGTAAGTGCCCTTACTGCGACTTCAATTCCTACACGTTGAACGGTGAGCTCGAGGAGCAGCGCTATGTCGAAGCGCTCGAGCGGGATCTGGAAGCGCAGGCTCTGGATGTGAGCGGTCGGGAAGTCGTCAGCATCTTTTTTGGCGGCGGCACCCCCAGCCTGTTTTCGCCGGAGGCGATCGGGCGCGTCATCGAGCAGGCACGGCGACATCTCAGGCTGGTGCCCGACATCGAAGTGACGATGGAGGCGAATCCAGGTGCGATCGAGCACGGTCGATTCGGGGAGTATCGGGCGGCCGGACTAACACGAGTATCCTTGGGTGCGCAGAGCTTCGATCCGCAGCGGCTCGTAGCGCTCGGGAGAATCCACTCGCCCGATGAGACGCGCCGAGCCGCGGAAGAGCTGCACGCGGCAGGACTCGACAATTTCAATCTTGACCTCATGTACGCGCTTCCAGGACAGGATGTGAGTGCGGCCGTGCGCGATTTGGAAGAGGCTTTGGCGCTGGGGCCCGCACATATCTCGCATTATCAGCTCACGATCGAACACGGGACCGTTTTCGCTGCGCAGCCGCCGGCATTGCCAGAGGATGACATCGCCGCGGAAATGCTTACGGAATGCGCGGAGCGTCTTGCCGGCGCAGGGTTCGGGCACTACGAGGTATCGGCATATGCACGGAGCGGCCGGCAGTGTCGTCACAACCTGAATTACTGGACGTTTGGTGACTACCTCGGTGTCGGTGCGGGCGCCCACGGCAAGGTCACGACGTCGTCGGCCATCATTCGGACGCAGCAGTTGCGCGAGCCGCGACGCTACCTGGCGTCCGTTCCGGCCGCTTTGACTCGAACACAGGTCGTTCCCAATGAGCTGCCGTTCGAATTCATGCTCAATGCGCTACGGCTGGTCGAAGGGTTTGACGTGGGTCTCTTCCCGGCACGCACCGGCCTCGATTGGGAGGAGATCGCGGGTTCCATCGAGCGGCTGGTGGGCCGTGGCCTGCTTCTCCAGGACGGAACGAGACTGAAGCCCAGTCCCCTGGGCCTGCGGTTCCTCAATGACGTGCTCCTCAGTTTTGTCACCGACCAGCGTCGCCAAAGCGCGAAAATGACCGGCGCTTTTGGATTGTCAACGGCGTCTTGAGGGCTCCCGTCGGGGGCTCCACAGGCTTTATTCACAGGCCATGGGTCGCACATTGGAGAATGAGCGTATTACGTGCTAAATCGACCAAGTTATACAATGAGATGCTCGTAAGTCATTGAGAAAGAAGGGCGAAAAGGGCTGGTCATTTTTTGACCAAGGTAACAAATATGCAATCTGGCCGGGATTTGGGACCTCGCGCCGGAGGGAAGTCCACAGAGTTATCCACAGCTTCTGTGGATAAGGAAACGCCAAAGGCGGACCTTGGACAGGCAGCGGGGGCTGGACTGTACGGCGCCTCTTGAGACTCCCGGAATCTGCCGCTAAACTCGCGCGCCCTTTAAACCGGTAGCCGCCGCCGCAATGATGTGG
>DAITMW010000195.1:8646-10422 GCA_036834945.1 Steroidobacteraceae bacterium | reverse complement strand
AATGAACTCAGTGAGCCCAGCCATGAAAGCCGCCACCCACCCGGATTACAAAGAGATCACCGTGACCTGCACGTGCGGCAACACGTTCAAGACCGGCTCGACTCTCGGACAAGACCTCCAGGTCGAAGTCTGCTCGAACTGCCATCCCTTCTACACCGGGAAGCAGAAGATGGTCGACACCGCCGGCCGCGTGGACAAGTTCCGCAAGAAGTACGCGACCGCTGGCGGCGCCAAGACCTGATCGATTCCAGCCTTCGGACGCCGCGCGTTCTGTCGCGGCGTCCGCTTCGCACTCCGGTGCGCTGGCGGTCTTCGGTCGCACGCCAAGCTAGACCCAACACGCCGCCCAAACTAAATCCCTCGTCATCTTCGCTTCGCGGCGTCTGCCGGGCGTAACTTTACTCGCCGGTAACCGCACTCATTCGCTCGTGCGCCTTGATTCGTCGCGCGGACCATGTAACCCTCCTTAAGGTTTCGCGCCTCCTTTCCGATCCTTTTGACCTAAACGTTTTTTTACCGCATGAGCGACAAAAAATTCGAGCTCGTCGACCGAGCGTCCGAGCGTAAATCGCAGTTGTCCGTCCGTAATGGCACGATCGGCCCCTCCGTCGTCGACATATCGACGATCCAGAAGGACCTGGGCGTATTTACGTATGACCCTGGTTTCGGCATGACGGCCTCGACAGAGAGTCGCATCACCTACATCGACGGCGACGCGGGGCAGCTGCTATATCGCGGCTTCCCGGTCGAGCAGCTCGCGGAAAAGAGCTCCTTCATGGAGTGCGCGTACCTGTTGCTGGCCGGCGAGTTGCCCAGTCGCAAGCAGCTCGATGAGTTCACCAACAACATCCGCCACCACACGATGTTGAATGAGACGCTGCTGCGTTTCTTCAACGGCTTCCACCACAACGCCCATCCGATGGCGATGGTGTCGGCGGTGGTGGCCTCGATGTCCGCGTTCTATCACGACACGATGGACATCTATAACCCGCGGCATCGCGAGATCTTCGCGCACCGCATGATCGCGAAGATTCCGACGATCGCGGCAGCCGCGCACAAACACGCGATCGGCCAGCCGTTCGTTTATCCGCGCAACGATCTCGATTACTGCAGCAACCTGCTGCACATGTTGTTCGCGGTACCCAGCGAGCCCTACCAGGTGGACCCGATCGCCTCGCAGGCGCTCGATCTGCTGTTTGTTCTGCACGCCGACCATGAGCAGAACGCGAGCACCTCCACCGTCCGCCTCGCGGGAAGCACCGGCGCGAATCCTTACGCAGCGATCTCGGCCGGCGTGTCGGCGCTCTGGGGCCCGGCCCATGGCGGCGCCAACGAGGCCGTGCTCGCGATGCTCGAGCAGATCGGGACCGCCGACAACATCCCGAAGTATCTCGACCTGGCCAAGGACAAGTCGAGCCACTTCAGGCTCATGGGCTTCGGCCACCGCGTCTACAAGAATTTCGATCCGCGCGCGAAGATCATCCGCGAGATGTGCCACAAGATCCTGGCGCGCCTGGGACGCTCCGACAATCCGTTGTTCGAGCTGGCGCTGCGGCTCGAGGAGATCGCGCTAAAGGACGAGTACTTCGTGTCGCGGAAGTTGTACCCGAACGTGGACTTCTATTCCGGCGTCATCTACAGCGCGATCGGCATTCCGCGCTCGATGTTCACGGTGATGTTCGCGATCGCCCGCACTGTCGGCTGGGTCGCGCATTGGCAGGAGATGATCTCCGATCCGCAGATGCGCATCGGCCGCCCGCGGCAGCTGTACACGGG
>DAITMW010000195.1:0-8546 GCA_036834945.1 Steroidobacteraceae bacterium | reverse complement strand
GGGTAGGCGAGCACCCGCTCCGCATTCATCTTGACGCGCTTTTCCGTCACTTCGTACGGCACCCGCTGGTCCATGAGTTTCATGGCGACCGACTCAGCAGTGTCGGCGAACAAGTGGAGCTGCACGTCGGAGTGCTCGGTCGCAGTGCCGGTCAGAACCGGGCCGACCAGCCGCGGCTCGAATTCCCGCAGGTAGCGCATGGCACTCAGCGCGGCGCGCCGCTGCGCGTAGAGCGATTCGGTGTGGGATTCGCCGCCAAACAGCCGTTGGTATTCGACGAGCGCCGATTCTATCTCGGTGTTCTTCGGTAGCACCGCGGAGCCGTCTGAGACTCCCAGGCGCTCCGCCGCCTTCTTCTTCGCTACAAAAAAATCACGGATGCCGTGTTCCGCCATGATGCGCGCAGCCTCTTGCGCCAGCGCGCGCCGCAGGTTGTCGCTGCGGCCCGGATGTTTCCTGGTCATCGCTCACTCGTCGCTCGCTGCTTGACTGGGTGTCAGAAGATGGGCTCACCGCCCTTCTGTCCGGCTGGTCCTCCTTCGGCGCTTTGCGCCATTGAGCCCTGGTCACCGACCGTCGGGAGATGGTCGGCCATGAAGATTTCCGACACGCCGTCCGGGTTTTCCGCGCTCACCAGCGCGCCGGTTTCCGGCGAGACACGCAGCGTAACAATACCATCTGGAATCGTCCGCTTCTCCTGCGGTACTCCTTTCAACGCCTCGCGCATGAAATGTATCCAGATAGGAAGCGCGGTCTTCGCGCCCTCCTCGCTCTCACCCAGCGGGCGTTCCTGGTCGAATCCAACCCAGACGGTGGCAACGAGGTGCGAGGTGTATCCGTTGAACCAGGTGTCCTTGGATTGATTGGTCGTGCCGGTCTTGCCCGCGAGGTCGGTGCGGTTCAGCGACAGGGCACGCCGTCCGGTGCCGTGTTTGATCACGTCGGCCATCATGTCGGTCATGATGTAGTCATTCTGCGGAGAAATCACGCGGGGTGCCAGCTGTTCCGGCGTCAAAGGGCCGGGGCCGCCGCGGACGGCGTCCTCAGCCTGCAGCACCTGATCGGGGCCGCCGGTCTGCGGAACCTGGCTCAATTCCACCGGATGCTCGCAGGCCTCACAGGCGATGCGCGGTGAGGCACGGTAGACCACTTCGCCAGAAGCGTTCTCGATGCGATCGACGAAGTACGGTTGTACCCGGAAGCCGCCATTGGCGAACACGGCGTATCCCGAGGCGATTTCCAACGGTGTGACCTGTAAGGTGCCCAGTGCCAGTGTCAGGTTCTGGGGCATGATGCGCTTGTCAAAACCAAAGCGTGACGCGTAGTCCGTTGCATAGGGCGTACCCATCTCGCGCAGCAGCCGGATCGTAACGAGGTTGCGCGAATAAGCGAGCGCTTCGCGCAAGCGTGTAGGGCCGCCGAAATGACCGTGTGAGTTCTCGGGCCTCCACGAGCTCTCGATGCCCTGGCCTTCCAGTACGAAGGGCGCATCGAGCAGCGTGCTCGCCGGCGTGAAGCCGTTTTCCAAGGCCGCTGAATATAGGAAGGGCTTGAATCCCGAGCCGGGGAGGCGCTTTGCCTGGGTCGCGCGGTTGTATTTGTTGGTGAAGTAGTCGAAGCCACCGACCAGCGCCGCGATGCCGCCGTCATCGGGGTCCAGGGCAACGAGAGCGCTCTGTGCTTCCGGCACCTGCGCGAGCTGCGCGTGGCCGGAGGTGTCCGCGACGACATAAACAACGTCACCGCGGCCAAGGATTTCGTCGGCGCTCTTCGGTGGCGGGCCTACCGTCTCGTTGCTCCCGGGCTTGCGTGCCCAGGAGAGGCCGTCCCAGTCGATCTGGGCGAAGCCGCGGCCCCTGACGTAGACGCGGGCACTCTTCGGCGCCACCGAGACGACGATGGCCGGGAGAAGATTGCCGACCGACACATATTCATCGACCAACTCGTCGAGTTGGTCAGGTTTGCCATTGGCCGTGAGCTGGGCGTGTCCCACCGGCCCGCGGAAGCCATGGCGGCGGTCGTACTCGATCAGACCGATGCGCAGCGCACGGTTGGCATCGGCCTGCAGCCGGCCGTCTATAGTGGTGTAGATCTTGTAGCCGGCGGTTTCGGCGTTGGCGCCAAACCGCTGCCGCAGCTCGAGGCGCGCCATCTCGGCCACGTAGGGAGCTTCGACGTCATAGAGTGGAGCGTGGAAGTGGGCCTGGATGGGCTCCTTCATCGCCTCCTGTGCGGTCGCTTCATCTATGAAGCCCAATACCTTCATGCGGCCGAGCACGTAGGAGCGGCGTCCGGCGGCCAGCTGCGGGTTGACGATCGGGTTGTACCTGGAAGGGGCCTTCGGGAGGCCGGCTATCGTGGCGCACTCGGCCACGGTGAGTTGGTCGAGGCTCTTGCCGAAGAAGGTCTCGGCGGCGGCAGCCACCCCGTAGGCGCGCTGCCCGAAAAAGATGACATTCAGGTAGAGGTTGAAGATTTCCTGCTTGGAGAGCTCGTGCTCCATCTCGTAGGTGACGAAAGTCTCCTGCAGCTTCCTGCGATATGTCTTGTCGAGGGTGAGAAACACGTTACGGGCCGCCTGCATGGTGATCGTGCTGGCGCCCTGGGTCTTGTCACCCGAAATCAGGTCGACGGCGACCGCGCGCAGTACGCCCAGGTAGTCGATGCCGTGGTGCTCGAAGAACCGGTCGTCCTCGGCGGCCAGGAAGGCCTGTTTCAACCGGTCGGGAATCTGGTCGTAATTGACCGGAATGCGCCGTTGTTCGCCGATTTGCGCGATCAATGCACCGCTGCGCGTGTAAACCCGCAAAGGCACCTGCATCTCGACGTTGCGCATTGCCTGCGCCGAAGGTAGCGAGGGGGCCAGGTAGACATAACTGCATATATACGCATACGCCCCCAGAAGTGTGACCAACATCACACTGCCCGCGGCGGCGATCGCGATGCGAAACCAATTCCATTTCACAAAATCAACTCTCTTCACCTTGCGCTCCCCAAAGGGCCTATGCATAGTAGCCGCCGTTTCAAGGGCAAACTCACCGAAAGGTGGGGACGCAAAGCTTCCGGTCTACGGGACGTACGTGCCTATGACAGCGGGGTTGCCGTTCGAACGTTAACTCACTTGCGCAAGCTGACCCAAGCACGCGCCTGGTGAACTTCGACCGACTCCTCGCATTGCACATATCTCCCGACCCCCGTTGAGCCAGCGTCTCCAACGTGCTTGGACAAGACGAAGCTCGAATCGTTGAACCTGGTTTCCGCGGCACTGCCGCGTCGTGATGCCTTTGGCAATTCCGACGCTCCGGAGGCCGCTTGCGGCAGTCCGGCGCAGTTCCGTGAGCCCCCTCACGTTCTATTTAACATTGCGCTGTTATATAGTGTTTCCAGAATTGATACGGGGCGGTCATTTTCAGGCGTAACGTCCTGAAAAGGAAATAAAAATGTTCCTCCTGCAGCGAAAGTATCGCCCGCTTCTGGGACTTGACATAACCACGTCGTCGGTGAAATTGATCGAGCTCGCCATGGCGGGGGGTCAATACCGGGTCGAGGCCTATGCGGCCGAGCCCACGCCTCAGAATGCAATCAATGAGAAGGCCATCGTCGACGCCGAAGCCGTCGGCGAGGCCATCCGTCGCGCCGTGAAGCGCGCCGGGGCCAAGACCAGCGAGGTCGCCGTGGCGATCAGCGGCGATGCCGCCATCACCAAGGTCATCCAGATGCCTCGCACGCTGCGTGCCGCCGACCTCGAAGGTCAGGTCGAGATGCAGGCCGACCAGTACATCCCCTTTCCGATGGACGAGGTGAGCTACGACTTCGAGGTGCTCGGTCCTTCGGAGAAGGACACTGACACCAACGACGTTCTCCTGGTGGCCACGCGTACTGAGAACGTCGAGCAGCGCCAGGCGGCCGTCAAAGCCGCGGGCCTCACCGCGAAGATCGTGGACGTCGAGGCCTTCGCGCTCGAGAATGCCTGCAAACTCATGACGCACCAGATGCCGGACGGCGGCATCGACCGCACGATAGCGGTCGTCGATTTCGGTGCCAGCAGCACCACGTTCAGCGTGCTGCGCAACCTCAAGGTCGTCTACACGCGCGATTTCGCGTTCGGCGGGCAGCAGCTCACCGAAGAGATCATGCGGACCTACGGATTGTCGATGGAGGAAGGCGGTCGCGCCAAGAAAGAGGGCGGCCTGCCGGGCAACTACCAGTCCGAGGTGCTCGATCCGTTCATCGACGACATGACCCAACAGGTCAGTCGCTCGTTGCAGTTCTATCTTGCTTCCGGGTCCGGACGCGAGCAGCCGGAGAAGATCCTCGTGTGCGGCGGTTGCGCCAACATCCCGGGGGTCGCGGACGTGATCTCCAGCCGCGTCGGCATTTCCGCCGAGAAGGGCGACCCTCTCGGCCAGATGAAACTATCCTCCCGCGCCAAAGCGCAGGCCGTGCAGCGTGACGCCACGGCGCTGCTGACGGCGTGCGGGCTTGCACTGCGGAGTTTCGACTGACATGCCACGCATAAACCTACTTCCCTGGCGCGAAGGTCAACGCAAGGAGCGCAAGCTCGCTTTCGCGGTCTCCATGGGCGTCTCCGCGGTCGCCGCGTGTGTAGCGGCTTTCGCCGTCTACCTGATGTTCGGCTCCATGATCACCGCGCAGGTACGCCGTAACGAGCAATTGCGTGCCGAGATCAAGCAGGTCGACAAGCAGATCGAGGAAATCAACAACCTCGAGAGCGCGAAGCAGAAATTCATCGCGCGCATGCGGATCATCGAGCAGCTGCAGCGCTCGAGACCGGAGATCGTCCACGTGTTCGATGAGATCGTGCGTACGCTGCCGGACGGCGTTTATCTCACCAGCGTGAAGCAGACCGCCGCCAAGCTGAAATTCGAGGGCGTGGCACAGTCGAGCACGCGTGTCTCCTCTTTCATGCGCAACATCGACGGTTCTGACTGGCTGAAGAACCCGGAGCTCGAGGTCGTGCAGACGGCCAAGAACAACACGCCGGGCTCGAACTTCACGCTCACGGCCCAGGAGGTCAGCACCGCGGCGCCGGATGATGCCAACACCAACGGCAAGGCGAAGAAAGGCGGCAAGACCGGGAAAGTCATGGCCAGCAACGGGAGAGCGCAATGAACTGGCTCGAGGAGCTGCAATCGCTCGACCCCCGCGACCCGGGCCGCTGGCCGCTCGCGGTCCGCGCCGGTGCCGTCGGCATCGCCTTCGTCGTGCTCACCCTGGCGCTCACCTATTTCTTCGTGTGGGATGAGCAGCGTCCGGAGCTGCAACAGCGGGAAGCCGAGGAGCAGACGCTGCGGCAGGAGTTCCGCACCAAGCATGCCAAGGCCGTGAATCTCGACTTGTACAAGCAGCAGCTGAAGGACATCGAGCGCTCCTTCGGCGCGCTGTTGCGCCAGTTGCCGGGCAGGACCGAGGTGCCGAACCTGCTGGTGGACATCTCTCAGACGGGCCTGTCCGCGGGACTCGAGGAGAAGTTGTTCCAGCCGCAGGCGGAAGTGAAGAAGGATTTCTACGCCGAGCTGCCCATCAAGATCCGCCTCACCGGCAGCTATCACCAGTTCGGGCAGTTCGTCAGCGGCATCGCCGCGCTGCCGCGCATCGTGACCTTGCACGACATCGACATCAAGTCGGACAACAAGGATGCCTACGACCAGCTCAGTCTGGAGTTGACCGCGAAGACCTACCGTTACCTCGACGAGGACGAGATCTCCGCCGCCGAGGCCGACAAGAAGAAAACGGCCGTCCGCCGCAAGTAACGGCACAGGCATGATCGGAACACCTAACATGCAACCTAGGCACAACTTTGTACGTATCTGCAGCGCTCTGGCTTGCGTTGCGTGGCTGGGCCTCACCGCCTGCTCGAGCGCCGATGACGATCTGCAGCGCTTCATCGAGGACACGAAGAAGGAGCCCGGCGGCCGCGTCGAGCCCCTCCCGGAAGTGAAGCCCTACGAGACATTCACATACTCGGCGGCCGAGTTGCGCTCCCCGTTCCTGCCCGGCAGTCCGGGTGGCGGCATCGGCGGTGCCGGCTTGCGGCCGGACTCCAAGCGCAACCGCGAGTTCCTCGAGCAGTTCTCGCTCGACACATTGAAGATGGTCGGCACGCTGAAGTTGAGCGGCCGCGTCTATGGCCTGGTGCGAACCAAGGATGGCCTGGTGCACCGGGTATCGGTGGGCAACTACCTCGGCCAGGCCGACGGCAAGATCACCGAAATCAATCCTTCAAAGATCAGTTTGGTTGAAATCGTTCCCGACGGTCTCGGCGGGTACATGGAGCGGCCCGCGGGGCTCGCTCTGAACGAGTAGCAGCATCGGTTTCAGGGAGCCTTCAGCAATGCGTCTTCATCGCCGACCCCTCTTCCGGATCCTGAGCACGTGCGCGTCGCTCCTGGTTCTGGGTGTACTCGGAACCCTTCCGAGCCAGCCGGCGCACGCCGCCGACGCCCCCAAGCTCGAATCCATCGATGTGACCCCGCTGCCCGGGCAACAGATCCAGCTGACGATGCGCCTGTCGGGGCCGGCCCCGCAGCCGTTGTCATTCACCATTGATAACCCGGCGCGCATCTCGTTCGATCTCCCCAACACGGAGCTCGCCCTGCCGCAGCGTCGCATCGACGTGCACACCGCGGGGCTCGACTCCATCCTCGCGGCCGAAGCGAAGGACCGTGCGCGCCTGGTGTTGAACCTCGACAAGCTCGTCCCCTACGACACGCGCGTCGATGGAAACAACATCGTGGTGACGCTGGGATCCAACAATCCAGCCGGCGCGACGGTCAATGCCAGCAATGGGGCCATCAACCCTGCTGCGCGCGTCGGCGCCAGTGCGGACAGCGGCGGGGCTCGCGAGCTGCGTAGCATCGACTTCCGCCGTGGCGCGGACGGCTCGGGCCGCGTGATCGTCAAGCTGTCCGATCCCCATATTCATATCAACCTGCGCCAGCTGGGCAACCAGATCGTCGTCGACTTTACCGACGCCGGCCTGCCCGCTCCCTTGATGCGCCGTTATGACGCGACCGACTTCGGTACGCCGGTCTCCGGCTTCGATGCCACGCGTGTCGGCAATGGCGCCCGCATCGCCATCAACGCCACGGGCGACTACGAACAACTCGCCTACCAGTCCGATGACCAGTACGTCGTCGAGGTGCAGCCGAAGCGCAAGGCACAGGTGGCACAGGATGAGAAGCCCCAATACACCGGCGAGCGTCTGACTCTCAACTTCCAGGAAATCGAGACGCGTGCGGTGCTGCAGCTCCTGGCGGACGCCAGCGGCCAGAACATCGTCGTCAGTGACTCGGTGAACGGCAACGTCACGCTGCGCCTGCAGAATGTTCCGTGGGACCAGGCGCTCGACATCGTGTTGCGCACCAAGGGTCTGGACAAGCGTCGTCAGGACAACGTCATCATCGTCGCTCCGCAGGAAGAGCTTGCGGCGCGCGAGAAGGCCGATCTTGCCGCCAAGAAAGACATCCAGGAGCTCGCGCCTCTGCGGTCCGAGTACGTTCAGGTCAATTATGCGAAGGCCTCGGAAATGGCCGCGCTCCTGAAGACGAAGGATGGATCGCTTCTGTCTCCCCGGGGCTCGGTCGTCGTCGATGAGCGCACCAACACCCTGTTGCTGCAGGACACGTCGGATCGCCTCAACGACATCCGCCGGCTCGTGGCGACCCTCGATATTCCGGTTCGCCAGGTGCTCATCGAGTCGCGCATCGTCATTGTCAACGATGATTTCGAGCGCGATCTCGGTGCACGCGTCGGCCTCACGACCGTCAATGCCAACGGCAACGGGATCATCACCACTTCGGGTACGGCCGCGTCCACCGACTTGATAACCAGCTCGGCCGCTACCAACGCGTCTACCACCGGCAGTCCCTTCCCGGTGACCTACCCGGCGGGTACGGGTACCACGGGCGCGCCGGCCCGCTACAACGTCAACCTTCCTGTGTCGAATCCTGCAGGTAGCTTCGCGCTAGGTATTCTCGGTTCGAACTATCTCGTGGACCTGGAGCTCTCGGCGGCGCAGGCGGAAACGCGCGCGGCGGTAGTTTCCTCACCTCGCGTCATTACCGCGAACCAGAAGGAAGCGACCATCGAGCAGGGTATCGAAATCCCCTATCAGCAGTCGGCCTCCAGCGGCGCCACCACCATTCAGTTCAAGAAGGCGGTGTTGTCCTTGAAGGTGACTCCGCAGATCACCCCTGACAACCGCATCATTCTCGACCTCGACGTCAAGGACGACAGTCTGGGCAAGGACGTCGTTGCCTCTGGCGGTGTAAACGTACCCGCGATCAATACGCAGGAAATCGCTACACAGGTTCTCGTCAATGACGGTCAGACCGTCGTCCTCGGCGGCATCCTCAAGACGCAGTCGGCGGACAACAGCACCAAGGTGCCCTATCTCGGCGATATTCCGATCCTGGGCAACCTGTTCAAGACGACGACCAAGATCGATAACAAGGACGAGCTGTTGATTTTTGTGACGCCCAAGATCGTTCGCGAAGGCGTCAACGTGTATTGATGCGACTTAA
>DAITMW010000194.1:0-14410 GCA_036834945.1 Steroidobacteraceae bacterium | reverse complement strand
CTGGTTGCCCGGTCGACCGCAAGTGCCGACGAGCTGAAGGCCACCGAGCTCGTCGCAGGCCGAACGAAGCTGCTGGCCAAGGTGAAGCGCTACGCTCCTCGTTTCGTCGCCGTGCTGGGCATTACTGCCTACCGAAGCGCCTTCGCGCGTCCTGACTCAACGCTCGGCAAGCAGAGCGAGTCATTCGGTGACGCGACGGTGTGGGTCCTGCCCAACCCGAGCGGCCTGAACGCCCATCACCAGCTGAAGGACCTGACACGCCTGTTCCGCGTCCTCCGCGACGCGGCGTTCGAGTAAGGACCGATGACGGCGGCTCTCAAATCCCAACGTACCACGACCACCCGTTCTGCAGAGACCCGATTTTGCCCAGGTCATCAAACTCATCCTTGACGACAATCCGGTCGAGAAACTTGACACTCTTGTAGCCCAGCTGAGTCTCAACCCTCAGACGCAGCGGCGCGCCATGAGCGATCGGCAGATCTCTTCGATTCATGCCGTAGGCGAGAATCGTCTGCGGATGCAACGCGTCGAACATGTCGATCCCTTCCGCGATATCGTCGTAGGCAAAGAAATTGACGAACCTCGCGGAGGGCAGAATGCCAACAGCCTGGAGCACAGCCCGAAGCGGTACACCGGTCCACTCGGAAATCGCGGACCAACCCTCCTCGCACGTGTGCTTGGTAATCTGTGTCCGCGCGGGCAGCGCCTTGAGCTCCGCAAGCGAAAAGCTCCGCGGCCTGGCAACGCGTCCCTCGACTCTCAGCCGCCAGTCTGAAAAATCAGCCGACCGAAGCCGATCGTAGAGCGGTCCGCGCTCCTTGCTGTAAAGACCCTGGTGCGGATCAGCCGGATTCGACGTCCCGATCGCCGGGCTCGATGTGATATCGCCGTGACCATACTCCCGCACCAGCGAACGACCGGGCAACAACGTCCGAAAGGCACGGTACGTGAAGAGATCCCCCATACGCAGCACATTGCCGTACGTCGGCGGCAACTCTTTGGACGAGCACCCGGCGAGCAACAGTCCACCCGTGGACGCAATCCCGGTAACGATCTCGCGACGACTGACCACGACGAGCTTCTCTTTCTTCATGTCAGCCTCCGAGAGTCATGGAGCGTATCTGCCGCCTGAACCCGGTCAACACGACCATTACCACGTGGATGATGAAAAACAACACCAGGGCCGTGAAAGAAAAGAAGTGGAGCGTCCGCGCGGACTGCGAGCCACCAAACAGATCGAGCAAAACCGGTAACGCCGCCGTGATGGCCGGAGACATGGTCATCCCAGTCAGGACCATGAGAGGCAGCAACACGAAAACTACGCCAGCATAAGCGAGTTTTTGCAGGGGCGCATACGGCAGCCCTCCACTCGCCTCGGGTTGGGGCCATCGCAGGTGAGCGCGAATGTCATGCCAGATCGCCCTCGGAGCCAGGTCCCGGAGGCGCGGGACGATATCCCGCCGCAGATGTCCACCCGCGAGCCCCGCGGTCCAGTAGATCAGGCCCGTGGCAATCAGGAACCAGGCCGCGAGAAAGTGCAGGCTGCGGGCCCACCCGTTCTTGTTGAAAATGTCATAGGTGCGCACGGCACTCACGACAGAGTCCGATCCCGAAAAGAATGTCGTCGCCGGAGCCCAGCCGCCGTGCTGGTAGTTACGGCTGATCGGGAGCTCCAGGAAAGCCGGCATCAGGTCATTTCCAGCATGCCCCCAATACAGCCGCGGATGCGCCATCAGGATCACGAAGCCCGAGAAGGCCAGCGTGAGCACGCTAGCCGCCAGAAACCAGTGTGAGACGCGAAGCCAGCGCGCGTGGCCCGCGGCGGACCGCTTGGGCTCGTAAGCTGAAATCACCGCCGCCATCGTGATTTCCCCCCTTTTCTTGAAGTCGCATTAGGCCCGCTTTTCGGGCCTCTCGCAACAGCGTCCCGCGCCAGCCCCCTACACAGGGTTTACCTGCGCAGGCAGCGACCTGTAGCCGCGAAATCGCGCTCGCCCACCTCGCACGGCCTCCCCCGACAATCGCACCCCGGGGAAGCGCTGTATGAGCTTGGGAATCGCTATCTGTGCCTCCAATCGGGCCACGGACATCCCGGCACAAGCGTGTCCCCCGGCGGCGAACGCCAGGTGCCGGTTTGGCTTGCGGCCGATGTCGAAGACATCCGGATGCGGAAACTCCGTGGCATCCCGATTCGCCGCCCCGATACACAACGTCAGGTAAGTACCGGGCTCGAATGTCGCACCGCCAACACTGACGCGCTGGACGACGAGTCGATTCCCCAGCTGGTTGGGACTTTCATAGCGGAGACATTCCTCCACTGTGCTGGAAATCAGCTCAGGCGCGCGGCGTAAACGCTCCAGCGAATCCGGATGAGTCAACAACAGGCTCAGCCCGTTACCGATCAGATTGGTCGTCGTCTCGTGCCCGGCATTCAACAGAAACACACAATTGTGGAGCAGCTCCGTGATCGAAAGATCCTTCTCCTGGACCAGCCGGGTCAACAGATCGTTCTCCACCGGATTGCGGCGCCGGTCGTCGACCAATACGCGCAGATAGTCGGTGAATTCGCGCACCGCAAGATCGCCGGTTGCCCGCTGTTCCTCGGAGACTGTGGGCTCCAGTGCGCCTAGAATCGCAAGTGACCAACCTCGCAGCGGAACGCGATCCGCACGGGGCACCTTCAGGAGGTTGCCAATGACCTCGACCGGGATTGCCGCCGCGAAGTCCTCGATGAGGTCGACCCGCCCCTTCTCCTCGAGCCGGTCCAGAAGTCCGTCGACGAGAGCGACGACCTGCGGCTCCATTGCCTGCAGCACGTGCGGAGTCAACGCGCCGACGATGTGACGCCTGACTCTCGTGTGGTACGGCGGGTCATTGAATACGAGACTGGTCGTATGGTGCTCGTACAACGCGGACTCAACACCGAACTTCGGACCGAATACGGTCTTCTTGTCCGAGCTGAAATGGTTCCGATCGCGATAGACCTGGTCGAGATCGGCGTACCTCGTCAGGAAGTACGTGCCGTCGGGGCACCGATGCACCGGATCGAATTCCCGCAACGCCGCGTAGAGGGGATAAGGGTTTTCATAGAATCCCGGGCCCAGGGTGTTGGGATCGAATGCTGCCGCTCGCGCCGCCCCTGCCTCCCGCCCGGTCATCTTTGCAGGAGCCTCTCGAGCAGCCCGACGATTTCCGCGGGTTTCTCGACATGAGCGTTGTGTCCCGCATCCGCTATGTCGAGCGCGTCCTGAGAATGCATTCGCAACTCGTCGAGGCTCACCATCGAATCGCGCTCACCACGTGCGAGTAGCAGGCGAGCCTGGGCGCTGGCCGCCAGGCTGGCGAACGGCGCACCGGCCAGCTCAAAGGTGCGCGGATCCTGAGACAAGCGCCAGCCCTGCTCACCCTGGGTAATACCATGGCGGAGCCACTCCTCCTTCGGAGCGATTGTCGGATCGAGACCTGACACCCGCCGATAGCGATTCCAGGCCTCGTCGGCGGTCGCGTACCAACGGACAGGACGTGCCGCGAGCTCGCGGGTACCCTGGATATCCGCCTCCGGCCACGAAATTTTCGGACCCAACCCGACAACCCCGCGCACGTCCACACCAAACCAACGGCTGGCAAGCGCCAGCGCGAGATACACTCCCAGCGAATGACCGAGAATGTAGACCTCGGGCTCATCCCGAATCAGCCCGGCGAGATCCGCCGCAAAACTGCCCACACTATACCGAGGCTGTGCGTCAGAACGCCCGTGCCCGCTCAAATCAGGGGCAATCCATCTCCCGATGCCGCGCTGCTCGAGTACGCGCTGCACCCCCACCCAAACACCCATCGTGGCCCCAAGACCATGCAGAAGGAGAATGGAGCGAGCACCCGCCCCACCCTTTTCGTGCCAGAGCATCCGATATCCCCGATCCACTTTGACCGGGGACATTATGCGCCAGATCAGACAGCTGACGCGATCAGCTGCTGGGCTTCCTCCGCAATGACCTCCGGATATTCCTCGGGAAAGAAAAGCTTCGCCTCGCGTATCCGGCGAACTCCGGTCACACGCGGCAGGATACTCGCAAGATAGTCGGGACTCTTCGCTGAGAAAATGCTGTCGCTCATGCCCCAGACGATGCGCGTCGGGACCGCGCACTTGCGCAGCTGACTCGAAATACCCTGCAACGGATTCGGTGTCAGCCCGAGCGCATAACGATTCACGAGCGCCCTGCGATCCGCGTTGGCAACGAGGGGCAGCAGGTAGTGCTCGAGCGCGGTATCCGAAAGACACTCCGGCCTCGAATAACACAGACCGCCGAGCCCATTCGCGGAACGCGCGACGTCCTTGTGCCGCAACCAGGGCTCCAGGTAGAGGTCCGGGAAAACACCCGACCGGGCGCTTTCAATGACGGGTATGACGGCAGCCGGCGGGCTGTCTGTTTCCACGTCACAGTTGGTCAATAGCAGGGTGCGCACGCGCTCCGGATGGGCAACCAGGAACAGCTGCGCGACCGCACCGCCACTGTCATTGGCGACCAGGTCCACCTTGTCGACGCTCAATCGATCGAGAAAGGTCGCGACCATCGCCGCCTGCGCCGCTGGTGTGACGCTTTGCCCGTCTGCAACTTCCGTATATCCCAGTCCCATCAGATCGGGAGCGAGACAACGCCGGGCGCCCGCCAGGCGCTCGATGACGCCACGCCACTGAAAGCTGTTCAACGGAAAACCATGTAGGAAAAGAGTTGGCCGCCCGATCCCACGATCGATATAAGCAATGCGGCCAAACGGAGTGTCCAGAAACCTTCGCCCTGTAGCGTAACGCAAACCCGCGGCGGCATCCTCCGCGACAGAATCCCGAGCCACAGGCGCCCGCCCGGACAATTCCCCTGGAGCCGCTTTCGCTCTCCCCGTTTGAGTCATCCAGGCCGCGGCGGCTGTCGCCGCGGTCATGAAATTGCGCCGGTTCATCGCATTCAAAGAATTCATAGGCTGCCTTACTGCTGGCCCGCGCTGTTGTGCGCTTCCTTGAGCTGCCGCGCGCACTCGTCGCAGCACACCTCCACGGTCTTACCACCCAGTTTGACCTTGATGGCACTGTCGTCGAGCTTGCAGTCACAGGCGGCACAGGTCTTTTCGGTTTGCATGGCTTCGCTCCTTTCGGTAACGCGTGATCGCGTAGCCGTACTTCGCCACTTTCCGGCAGGCCGCGCTGTCAAAATCTTTAGCGCTAAAAAATTTGATAGCGGCACCAGGGCGGGTCGCTGTCTGCTGTGGACCTTCTGAAACGTCTTTTCCGCATAGGAGATCCACACGTCATGCTGAACTTAATATCGACACCGCGGACACCGCTGGGCTCACGGATGTCGCGGGCGGCCGCCTTCGCCCTGGCAGCGGCGGCCTGCGTCGGTACCAGTAACTCATCGAGAGCGTCGGACCACCTCGATACGCCCAGCGTCACCACCAACCCGCAGGCCGACATCGGCGACGTGTACGCGTGGACCTCATATACGGGACGCCAACTGAATCTGGTCATGACCATCGTCGGACACAGCTTTTCCGATCGGCTCAAGTACACCTTCCATATCGACAGCGGCACACGCTTTGGACACACGACGGCAACGACGTTGGTCGAGTGCCGCTTTCCGGCACCCAACAGGGCGGAATGCTCCGTGGGCGGTGCGGCGGATACGGCCTCCGGCGATGCGAGCCAACCTGAGGGCGTCTACGGAAAACATCATCGATTCCGGGTCTACGCGGGCACTCGCGACGATCCATTCTTCAATAACGTCAGGGGAACCCGGGCGGCCTACCAGGTTGCCGATACAGCGCTGCACAACGGTGCGGTGGCTGATGCAGCTGGATGCCCAGGCTTCGCACCCGCGACCTCCAAGGCGATCTTCGAGCAATGGGGCCACACCAGTGGCGGCCCGGCGAGCAATTTCCTGGCCGGCTGGACGACCTCCGCCATTGTGATTTCAGTGGACCTGCCGCTGGTCACACCCGGTGGCAAGCTCGTGGCGGTCTGGGCGACCACCTCAATCGGTGGCCGACAGATCGACCGCGCGGCGCGCCCGCTCACCGGAAATGCCCTGCTGGGGACGGTGGCCTCCGAGGAGGTCAGCAACCGCTTGAAGGAAGAATACAACGCCGCCACACCCAGGATGTCCGGGCAGTTTGTGCACGAAATCGAACAGGGGCTGGCCCTCTACGACGCCTTTGACGGGAAATGCGGCAATCAACTGCTCGCAAAGAAGGAAGCCCCCTCGCCAGAGCGATACCGCGCACTTGCCGAAATGCTCGCGGATGACCGCCTGTGGGTCGACACCGAATCCACCATCTGCCTGCAGTTGTTTGCAGTCGAGTTGACCTCGCTCGCGGGACAAAGTGAGCGCGTGATCGACTGTGGAGGTCGGACGCCGCTGTACAACGCAGCCAACGTCTATCGATCGTTGCTGGTCGATGGAACCACGACGAGCGTGGATGATGGCGTCGACCAGGACGACAAGACGCAATCGGAGACAGAATTCCCGTTCCTGGCAGCACCCGCCGCATCGGCTGCACCGGCTTCATCGGCAGCACCGACCCCATCGCTATCACCGCCCCCATCGGACACCCAACAGTGAACCCACGCGCCCCCATCGTGAATCACCTCTTGCCCCTGAGCCTGACCGTGTTGGCAAGCACCCCAGCGCATGCCCACGTCGGCACAGGCCTGGCCGGCGGATTCCCCATGGGATTCGCCCACCCGCTCACAGGCGCCGATCACCTGCTCGCCATGGTATCCGTCGGCCTGTGGGGCGCGGTGCTGGGACGACCGCTGATCTACACCCTCCCCGTCGTATTTCCGGCCGTGATGGTCGTTGGCGCCATACTGGGGATGCTGGCCATTCCGCTACCCAGCGTCGAGCTCGGGATCGCCCTATCTGTGCTCGTCCTTGGGACCTGCATCGCCCTGTCGATACGGGCTCCGGTGTGGATTGCCGCCTTCGTTGTTGGTGCTTTCGCCGTTTTCCACGGCTACGCGCACGGCACGGAGTTACCCTCCGCCGCGGATCCGATCGGATACAGCGTCGGATTCGTCCTGGCTACCGGGCTGCTACACGTGCTCGGAATCGGCATAGGGCTCTTGCACGAGCGCCCCATCGGCTCGGCCGTAATGCGAGGCCTAGGGGGCCTCATAGGAACAGCCGGCGGCTGGTTTCTCCTCAGGGCGGTTTGGCCATGAGAGACGGGGTCCTCACTGGCGCGCTGGTGTGTGCCGCATTAGGCGTACCGTTGGGATTCACTCCATCACAAACCAGACTGTGGAGTGTCTGCGTCCTCACGAGTTCAGCCCTGCTGGCGTATATCGCCCTGGCTAACGGGCATCTGCAGCCCTCCTGGGCCGACGCCGCCTTCCTCAACGGTTGGATCAGTGTCGTAGGCAGCGCAGCATGCGTATACCTCTCCCGCCCTGTTGGTCTCTTTCCCGCACTGGTTCTATCTCTCAATGCGGGTATCTGGTGTGGCGCGGTCAACGCGCTAGCGGAATCACCCTTTGGCGTCCTGCAATCGCTTCCCGCGGTAGCCGTCGTATGGCCCATCGGATGGGCAGCCCGTCGCGATGCCACGCTCGCAATCAAAGTCATCGGCAGCTGGCTCATCGCAATGGCCGCACTGTCGGCAACGCTGCAGTTTCTCCCTATCACACCAGGCTATCTACCGGACCATCTCGAATGAAAGCCTTGACCTCACTTTTGCTCGGCATCTGTTGCAGCAGCGTTTGCGCAGCGCATGACTTCTGGGTGCAGCCGAGCGATTATTGGATGCAGTCTGACGCTGTAACACCCATCACCTTGCAAGTGGGACACGGCCCGTATCGGCAACGATCGCCCATTTCGCTGGGTCGAATCACACGATTCGAGGCAATCACACCCAACGGCACACACATGGACCTGCGCGAGCGGCTTCACCCAGGCAATGACTCGGAGGACGGCAACCTCCAGCTCGCGGCACCGGGAACTTACCTGCTGGTCCTCGAGACCGACAACAAGGCCCAGAGCCACCTGCCGGCGCTTCGGTTCAACGACTACCTGCGAGTGGAAGGACTGACACCCGCTCTGGACCAACGCATCAGGACGAGCCGGATGAACACGGACGGATCCGAGTGTTACAGCAGACGCGCCAAGGTGCTCGTGCAGGTGGGAAACTCGAGCTCGGGCGCGGACGCTCGACGCCTGATCACCCAGCCAATCGGACTACCACTGGAAATTGTGCCCGAGGTGAGCCCATATGCGACGCCACGGCCGGCTTCCCTACCCGTTCGTGTGTTGTATCAGGGCCGGCCCCTGGGAAAAGCTCTCGTGAAGCTGACTCGACTCGAGCACGACACTTCCCCGTTCGAGACCCATCTGACTGATGCGGCCGGACGGGCCATGTTCCGGATGCCAGGCGAGGGCACATGGCTTTTGAACGTCATCTGGACAGAATTCCTGCCCAGCACGCGGGAGACGGACTTCGAGACCGTGTTTTCGAGCCTGAGCTTCGGATTCCCTCAGCGCTCGCGGATCAAACCCTGAAACTCGCGAGGCGTGCGGCCGTAGGTCTGTCGGAAAGCCGAAGTGAAGTGACTGTGACTTGAAAAACCCAGATCGAGGCTGAGAGTGGTGATGTCATCGTATCGAGGCAGAAGGTCCAAAGCGCGGGCGAGTCGCAAACGCAGCTGGTAGCGATACAGCGGCATGCCTTCAACCTGCTGGAAGACCTGCGTGAGATACACAGGAGAAACACCGACTTCGGCCGCGATCTCGGCCAAAGTCCACCGCCGGCACAAGTCCGATGTCAGGATCAGCTTGGCCCGATCCACGAGCTTCTGCCGCCCGGCGGTTGCACTCGCCGCGTGAGAAGTACGCTCACCGAGGGCACGTCTAACGAGAGTGAGAACCAGGGTTTCGGCTTCGAGTGCCTCGGCAATGCCCCCGCGCCGCAACCCATGTCTCAGCAGTGCAACCAACGCCTGGGCTCGAGCATCGATGCGAAGACGCTGTCTGCGGAATGACAGCGCAGCACCCGCTCGCACGTGATCCCTCGGCACGAGCTCACTCAACCAAGGCTCGTCGATGCTGAGCGACAGGCACGCATCGCCACCCGAAACGGGATGACTAACCCGGTAGCTCTCATCCTTGTTGAAGAACAACACCTGGTTGGGCTCCGCGACTGCATCCTCACTGCCGAGGTGACGCACGTAGGCACCCCGGTAGGGAAACACAAAGTAAGTCGATCGAGCGCATTCCTCTGCGCTCTTGTGCCGACATTCGCCGCGACAGACCACATCACGCAGGCTGACGGTAGGGGTCTCGACGAGAAGCTTTATGGAGAGATCGTCGGACATCGTCCGGTCATCGTACCACGCTCAAGGCGCGGCCGGCGGCTCGGCATTGGTGGGAAGCCGGACATAATGGCGGTACAGGGCGACCGCCCGGTTGATGTACGATTTTTCGTGGCCTTCCGCGAGAAAGGTCTTCGGGAGCACCCGCGTAATCGAGTAGTAAGCCCACACCCCTGGCGATCGCTCATCCAGGAAATAGAAGGTGTGCAACCCTTCCCGAGGGTAGATCGTGAGCCCCCATTTTTTGACAGGTTCCACGTTCGCCGTCTCGATGACAATCCGCCCCGGCTGGCTCGAAAGCATCTTGAGCCGGTAGCTGACCCCACGTCCGGACCTGCTGTCCGTCACCTGGTAGTAGCGGTTCTCACCTGCCACGAGATCCGCGATTGAATAATCGCCGCGAGGTTGAGTCGAGTCCGGCGTGGCGATCGCAAAGGCCGACGATACCAACGGGCGCCATTTCTGCTCTGTCGTCGACCAGTACTGCGCGGTCAGCAGTTGGCTGACGGCCCCGAATCTCCCGATGAATGTATTGCGGTTATCCGCCGACCGCATGACGGAGGCTACCGTTATCCAGATGGCCGCGGAGTCCGATTTTCCGAAGCACCCCGCGCCGGCTGGCGCGCCGACCGCATTGGGGCCGATACGGGCAGCCTTGGCGATAGGAGGGGCATCGAGTGCGGCGTATCGAGGCGGGACGCCGCCGCGAAAACAATCAACGGCATCCGCCTGCACGGTGTAGGCAGGCGTCGCCACAGCAATACACGCGATGACGCCTGCAAGAAGAGTTTTCAAACCTACCATCAGGCCCGGGAGTTTACTGCAGCGGCTGCAATCGATCCTTACGGATCTCGAGCACGACGCCCGCGTTGCGATCGGCCAGCTCACTGACCTTGTACTCAGCGGCAGTCCCGAGCACTTGCGCCAGTTCGGACGGATTGAGTTTGTAGTCATCCCTGAGCCACCGGGCCATGTTGCTGGTCGCCCCTCGAACCGCATCGTCGACAGAGCCAGCCAGGCCCATCGCCATGAGGTGAGTCTCTGACTCCACCCGGGGACCCGGGATACGCTTGGACGGGATCACATCCACGGTGAGCTCCACATCCATCGAAGTCTCCAGGGCATTGCCATTGAGCTCGCCATCTCCCTGGGCCGCATGCCCGTCACCGAAGTACAGCAGCGCACCGGGCACGCTGACAGGAAGGTAGACCGTCGCCCCCTCGACAACTTCGTTGAAATCCATGTTTCCGCCGTAGGACCCGGAATCCCCTGTCCCGGGCGCCGCGGTGGACGGACTCACCGCGACGGCCACGCACCCCAGCATCGGGCGCAACGGAACGGTGAACTGCTTCAGATGCTCTCCGGGACTCTCAGAGATGGCAACACCTCGAGCGGTGTCGAGATGCCACCGCACGGTTTTGCCGTTGTCCTTCATAACGGCAGCAAGATCAGGATCGAGAGCACGTCCTACTACGAAGTCATCACTCAACGCGTAGTCGCGGTTGAGACGGAGTCGCGTCACATGCACGACTAGCACGTCACCGGGCGCCGCGGTCTCGACAAAGAAAGGACCCGTCTGAGGATTACCACCCAACACCCGATACGCACTCTTCTCATCCTGCCCTCCGGCATCGACGGTCGTCGTATGGATCGTGTCGCCCGGAGACACGGTGAGAACCGGTGGCGTCAACCCCGAAAACTGGCGATAGAATTTCGTAGGTATGAATTCATGCCGGCGCGGTGGCCCAGCCTTGCGCGCTGGAACCCGTGTGGCCGTGAAGGAGACGCGCTCGGGGTGATCCGGATCATCCGCGTCCTGGAACACCAACGTGCCCGTCATCGCATCGTGCTCGAGCCGAGCTTCGTAGTCCTGGGACCCGCCGTGCCCATCACTGACGCGGAAGTGGACAACCTGCCCCTCGACAGTCCCCTCGACGTCCCCGCCGAGAAAGTGACCGCTGAGGTGCTCGCCCTCCTGTTGGAGCTCCAGGGGGAAGAACCGGTCTATTCCGTAGAAGTCAGCCTTGACGGTCCATCGTCCGGCGGCGGGGGGTTGGGCCGCAACTACCGCCGCCGGAAGCAGAAAACTCAGCAAGATGATGAGGCGCATGCCGGACTCCCTCGCGACCGAAGGCTCGCCGGACCCCTCTCATTCTAGAAAACCGGCGAGACCTGCAGATTCCAGATGTCCTCAGCATACTCCAGGATCGTGCGATCGCTCGAGAATCGCCCCGAGCAGGCTACGTTGCGGATCGCCTTGGCATTCCAGGCCGCAGGATCCGAATAGCACCTATCCAACTCCCGGTGCGCACGTGCGTAGTCGGAGAAGTCCGCGAGGTGACGGTAAAAGTCACCGCCCTCGAGGAGAGCACGCCGGATCGGATCGAACACGCCCGGCTCGCCCTGCGAGAAGCGGTCGGAAGTAATGAGATCGATGGCCCGTCGGGTCTCCGTGTCGTGCTCATAATGCCACCACGGGTTGTACCACCCCGTGCTGTCAGCCACTTGCTGTGCCGTCAACCCGAACAGGAAGAAGTTCTCCTCGCCGGCCTCCTCCGCCATCTCGATCGTCGCACCGTCGCGCGTGCCGATGGTGAGCGCGCCGTTCATCATGAACTTCATGTTGCCGGTGCCGCTGGCCTCGTAGCCCGCCGTGGAGATCTGCTCCGACACATCGCTCGCCGGTATGAGCCTCTCGGCGAGGCTCACGTTGTACTCCGGCAGGAAAATCACTCTCAGCCGCCCCCGGACCATGGGATCCGTGTCGAGAGTGCTCGCCACACGATTGATGAACTTGATGACGAGCTTTGCGAAGCGATACGCCGGAGCGGCCTTCCCCGCGAAGAAGAACGTGTGCGGGTTCATGTCATAGTGCCGATCGTCCTGCAACCGGTTGTAGAGCACGAGGATGTGCAGGACGTTCAGAAGCTGCCGCTTGTATTCATGGATACGCTTGATCTGACTGTCGAAGATCGAGTGCGGATCGACGATCTCGCCACGAGTGGATTTCAGCCACGCGGCGAACGTCACTTTGGACTCACGCTTGGCTCTGGCGAATCGATCGCGGAAGCCGGAATCCTCCGCGAGCGGCAGCAGCCCGCGCAGTCTCGCCATGCTCAAAAGCCAGTCGTCGCCGAGGGTCTCGGTAATGAGCTTCGAGAGCGGCGGGTTGGCTTGCTGCACCCAGCGGCGCGGCGTGACACCGTTGGTCTTGTTGTTGAACCGCTCGGGAAACAGCTCGGCGAAGTCACTCAACACACGCGTGCGCAACAGATCCGAGTGAATGGCCGCAACACCATTGGTGCTGTGCGAGCCGACGACAGCGAGGTGCGCCATCCGCACTCGCCGAACCGGCCCCTCCTCGATCAGGCTGACACGCTGTACCCGGGCCTGGTCTCCGGGAAAGCGGCGGCGTACATCGTCCAGGAAGCGACGGTTGATCTCGTAGACGATCTCCAGCTGCCGGGGAATCAGCGTTTCAAACAGGGCCACCGGCCATCTCTCCAACGCTTCCGGCAGCAGGGTATGGTTGGTATAGGCGAGCGTGCGTAGCGTGATGTCCCAGGCCTGGTCCCACGGCAGGTGCACCTGATCCAGCAGAATGCGCATGAGCTCCGCGACACACAGCGCCGGGTGCGTATCATTCATCTGCACCGCAACCCGATCAGCAAAAGTCGACCAGTCCGGGGTTCGGTCGCGGGTGAAGCGCGCCACAATGTCCTGCAACGAGCAGCTCACCAGAAAATACTGCTGCAGGAAGCGCAGGGTCCGGCCTGCTTCGGTCGAGTCGTCGGGATAGAGAACTCGCGTGACCGATTCGGCCGCCACGTTGTCGATGACCGCGCCCGCGAAGTCCCCGTGAGAAAATTCGGCAAGGTCGAACGATTCTGGCGCGGCAGCCGCCCACAGGCGCAGGGTGTTGATGCACTTGGCACCATATCCAACAACGGGCCGATCGTATGCCAACCCGAGCAGGCTCACCGGCCGGTTGGGAGTGAGCACCACCTCCGAGCCACGCAGAGCAAACTTCGCGTTGAGCGGGACGGTATAGCGCCGTCCGGGCCGCGCGATCTCCCAAGGATCGATGTTACGCAGCCAGTTATCCGGCTGCTCAACCTGAGATCCATCGAGAATCTCCTGGCGGAAGATGCCGTACTCGTAGCGCAGACCATAGCCAATGGCGGGGTACTGCAACGTGGCCAGAGAGTCGATGAAGCAGGCTGCGAGACGGCCCAGGCCGCCATTACCGAGACCTGCATCGGGCTCCTCCTCCATCACGGAGTCGAAATGCCATCCCTGCTGTTCCAAGGCGCGCTGCACCAGCGGTTCCGCCACGAGATTCATCATGTTGTTGCGGAGGGTGCGGCCGAGCAGGAACTCCATGGACAAATAGTGAATCCGCTTGGCACTGGCCTGTTCCCGGGCCTGGCGCGTGGATACCCAGCGATGCGCCACCAGGTCACGGATGAATCGGCTCGTCGCCTCGAACTGCTGACGCGAGCTGGTCAGCATGGGGTCGGCGAGGTGCTGGCATACCAGGTAACGCTCGGTCCACTGGTCCTGGTGGAACGCAAGGCCGAGCCGTTCCAGGCGTTCAGCCAGCTCAGGATCAGGTGCGTCGTGGGCAGGGTCCGGCTCGGGCAGGCGTGGTTGCGTATTCATTGATACCCCCTGTGCTCCCGGGGATGCCACCAGAAGGGCCCGGGAGTGTGCGTGGCATCTTGGAATGATATCTCCCGAGCCCCTCCGGTAGATGACAGGTTTATGGCTTGCCGAGCTTGCGACCAAGATCCCGGGCGGGAGCGTCCTGCGCCGCCAGGCGGAGTGGCTTCTCCCTTACCGCGGTGATGAGCACTTCCGGCATATTGGAATCCGCTCCGGGATCGTCGACTCCGGCGGTCGTTTGCGGTGAGGTTGCGGTCCGCTGCGCGCATGCACACAGCAACATCGCAAGCACCGCTGCCCAAAGCACACGAGTCCGCGGATTCGGCGGCTTGTCGCCCAACTGAAACATAACTCATCCTCCGAAGGTTCGTGACCCCACGATTTGAACCC
>DAITMW010000193.1:0-14410 GCA_036834945.1 Steroidobacteraceae bacterium | reverse complement strand
GTCATCGTCGTCACGAGCATCGAGGATGAGCGTAAAGGGCTGGCGCTCGGGGCGGATGCCTACTGTTTGAAGCCGATGGAGCGGGCGGTACTGTTGGAAAAACTGGATGCGCTCACTGCCAGGCGGGTACTCGTCATCGACGACGACCCGGCGGCCCGCTATCTCATGCAGAAGCTCCTGGCGGACACGCACACCTGCGTGCTCGAAGCGGCCGATGGTCGCAGTGGCCTCATCGCCGCGCGCCGCGCGCGGCCCTCCATGATTTTCCTCGACCTCGGGTTGCCCGACTTCAGTGGAGAGGAAGTGCTCAACGTACTCAAGAGTGATGTCGATCTGCAGAACGTGCCGGTGGCCATCGTGACGGCCAGCAAGCTGACGAGCGATGAGCGGACCCGCCTCGGCCGTCGCGCGGAAGCGGTGTTACAGAAGAGCGATCTGAGCTCGGAGCGGACGCGAGCCATCCTCGCGTCGAACGGTCTGCAGGTGTAGGTGTGACGACCCGCCGTATCCTGGTCCTCAACTGCGACGACACCGTCGAGACGCGTTACACGAAGACGCGCGTCCTGCGGAAGGCCGGCTACGAGGTTGTTGAGTGTGCGACGGGCGAGGAAGCCCTCCAGAAGACGCGCGAGCTGATGCCGGACATCGTGTTGCTCGACGTGCAACTGCCGGATATGAGCGGCCTCGAAGTCTGCCGTCGCATCAAAGAGGATGCCGTCACCGGAGTCATTCCAGTCGTCCAGATTTCGGCAACGTTCGTCACCAAGCAGCATGCGCAGGAAGCACTGCAGTACGGCGCTGACATCTATCTCACCGAGCCACTCGAGCCGAAGGAGCTCGAGACCGCGGTGAGTGTGTTGCTGCGATTGGCGCGCACGGAAGCTGGATTACGGGAGGCGCTGGCGCGCGAGCGCGCTGCCAGGGCACAGGCGGAAGAGGCGACCCAGATCAAGGACCAGTTCCTTGCCAATCTGTCGCACGAATTGCGCACGCCAATGAACATCATCATCGGCTGGTCGCACCTGTTACGCACCGGGCCGCTCGATGAGTCGCAGCGGCAACGTGCGACTGAAGCCATCGAGCGGGCAGCCCGCTCGCAGGCGCAGCTCATCGAGGATCTGCTCGATGTGTCGCGCATCGTGGCGGGCAAATTCCGCCTCGTGAAGCAGGACATCGACGCTGGCCGGGTCCTGCAGCTCGCCATCGATAGTTTGAAGTTGGTCGCGCAAGCAAAGCAGCTCACGATCACCATGACCCGCGAGGGTGATGACGCGCGCGTCAGCGGCGATCCGGACCGGCTGCAGCAGGTTTTCTGGAACCTGTTGTCCAACGCGGTGAAGTTCACGCCTGCGGGTGGTCGGGTGGACGTGCTACTGAAGACGGTGGCGGGCAAGGTCACCATCGCAGTGACCGATACGGGCGTCGGTATCGATCCAGACTTCCTGCCGTTCGTGTTCGAGCGCTTCAGGCAGGCGGACAGTACCAGTACGCGTCAGCATTCGGGTATCGGACTCGGGCTTGCGATCGTGCACCACGTAGTCGAGCTGCACGGCGGATCCGTGAAGGCGGAAAGTGCGGGCGAGGGCAAGGGTGCTACGTTCACCGTTACACTGCCGCGACTTGTCGAGGGAGCGCAAGGAGGGCTGAATTCCTTGAATGAGCCGCTCGCGAGCGGTGGTGCGGGTTCGTCCAATCCTCCTGTGCGGGTCTTGCTCGTGGAGGATGATCCAGACGCTCGCGAGGTGACCGCGGCAGGACTGACGAAGGTCGGATTCGAAGTGCACGCCGTCAGCGGAGCCGTGAAGGCGTTGGAGTTGTTGGATGTCTGGCTGCCCGACGTCGTGGTGTCGGATATCGGCATGCCCGGCATGGACGGCTACGAGTTCGTCAGGCTGCTGCGTGCCCGGCCGTCCGATCGTGGTGGCAAGGTCGCCGCCCTCGCGCTCACTGCATTCGCCGGACTCGGTGATGCGGCGCGCGCGCATGCCAGCGGCTACCAGGAGCATTTATCCAAGCCGATCAGCCCGGACGCGTTGGCACAGGCTATTCTGGCGCTGAAGCAACGTCAGGGTTGATAGGCGGCGCCGCTACGGCTGCTTGCCAGACTTCCCGCAGCTTCGCATCCAGGTCCCAATCGATGTCGAGATAGCGTCCGCCAAGCCCGTCGTACCTGCGGCTCGCCAGCGCCACGACCACATCACAACAACGTCGCAGGTCCCTGGCTGAATCCTCTGGCGTCCTGGATTGCAACATGGCGATGCCTTCCGGAATGTGCCGTTGTGCCTCGGGTGAGCCCATGGTGTCGTGCGCCATGTCGGTAATGATCGTGCCGGGCTGGAGAGCGAAGGCGCGGATCCCGTTGTTGCGCTCCTCGAGATCCACGTTTTCGGTGAGGCGGATCGCCGTGGCTTTGCCCACCGCGTAGGCGGAGAGATTCGGGATCGGCTGCAACCCGGCACTGGAGACGATGTTGATGATCCGGCCGCCGCCGGAGCGGGCGCGCATGCCGGGAATCACGGCATTCATGAACAGGAGCGGGCCGAGCACGTGGACTTGGTGTGAGGCGAACCAGGTCAACGGATCAGTATCGCCGATCGGCCCGAACGGGCCGGGGAGTCCGGCATTATTCACGAGAATGGAGACCGGGCCGAAGTGTTTGGCCGCCGCCGCGACGGCCTGCGCGACCGCCGTGTCGTCCGTGACGTCGGCTACGATGGCTTGCGCCTTCCCGCCCGAGGACTCGATCTGCTGCGCGGTTTCCTCCACCTGTTGGCGTGATCGTGCGGTGACCGTTACGTGAGCTCCCTCGGCGGCGAGTCTTCGCGCGAGAGCTTTCCCGATGCCGCGTCCCGCGCCGGTCACCAGTGCGGACTGGCCCGCTAGAGATCCCATTCATGACTCCTTGATACAAGGGGTGTGTTGGGTACCGAGCCCGGGCACGCTTGCGTGCATGACGTCACCGGGTTGTAGGTATCGCTTGTAGTGTGTGCCGCAGCCAGCCGGGGTGCCGGTGCAAATGACATCCCCTGGCAGAAGTCGCGCGTGTTGCGAGATGTACTCGATCTGGGTCGCGATGTCGAACAGCATGTCCGCGACGCGGCCGTCCTGCATGAGGCGATCGTTCAAGGAGAGGTTGAGTTTCAGGCCATACGGATCCGGCAGAAACGCGGCCGGGACGAAATACGGTCCCATGGGCAGAAACCCCGGAGCGTTTTTCGACTGCAGCCAGTCAGTGCCCATGCTCGGGACGTCGGCTCGCCGCACCTGGTCGCGCGCGGTGATGTCGTTGGCCATGACATAACCGGCGACGCAGGTCATCGCTTGCGAGCGGCTGACCCGGCGTGTCTCTTTACCTATGACGACCCCGAGCTCGAGCTCCCAGTCGAGGCGCTGCACCTGCCGCGGGATTTCCAGGGGATCGGTCGGCCCGATGACTGTCGAGGGTAGTTTGAAGCAGGCATAGGGCGCGCCGCGGAGGCGCTCCTCGATGGCTTTCTCCGCTACGTGCAGGGGTTCACCCGCGTCCAATGTCGTTTCCATCAGGTGGCTGCGGTAGTTGGCGACCGTGCAGAAGATCTGCCGCGGCGGGTCGATGGGGGCCCGCACGTGCAGCTCGTCCATGGCCAGGGAGAGCTGCGCCAGCTCATCGGGAAAACTTTCGCAAACAATGGCCAATGCCTGGAAATTGGCATCCCACTCCTCGAGCAGGCCCAGCAGCGATTCCGGCTTGCACAGCTTCAGACTCAGGCGCCGCAGCAACGGCTCCAGGCGCGGGAGCGGGACGACGCGCTCGTTTTCGAGGACCAGCCCCGGCACGGCACCGCCCACGGCGCCGGAGAAGGTTCCGAGCTTGAATTGCATGGCTTGACACCCCTCGCCCCGGAGATGATTATGATGTTAAGTATCTGCTGCCCGCAAGCGTGGAGGGGGCGCGATGGCGCATATAGTGATCGAATATTCCGCCAATCTGGGCGGGCAGTTCGACCTGGACGGCTTTCTCAAGGCCGTCCACGAGGCTGCTCTCGCCACGGGCGTCTTTCCCATCGGCGGCATCCGCACCCGCGCCTATGAAGCCCGGCATTACGTGATCGCGGATGCACATCCCGACAACTCCTTCGTGCACATCAGCTTGAAAGTGGGCCACGGCCGTGATGTCAACACCCGCAAGCGCGCTTGTGAGGCCATATTCGACGTGGCCTGCCGGCAGCTCGCGTCGGTGTTCGAGCGGTTGCCCCTCGGTATTGCTCTGGAGATGCAGGAGATCGATCCCGTGCTGACGTTCAAGAAAAACAACCTGCACGATTACGTCAAACAGCGAGCCGCCCAATCATGAGTCCCCCGAGTGGCAATCTCGAATCCAACCTGGCGAAGGCGAAAGGCTTCCTGGAGCGCTTCCGCTCCGCTCCGTTGGGTCACTTCATCGCTGGTCGAGCGGCGACCGGCACCGGTCGCGAGGTTTTCGACAACGTATCGCCCGTCGATGCCCGCGTGATCAACCAGGTGATCTCTGGCGATGAGCAGGACGTGAATGCTGCCGCGACCGCCGCCGAGGTGGCCTTCCCCGCCTGGCGCGCCAAAACTGGCGACGAGCGCCGCGCCATCCTCCATCGCGTTGCCGATGCGATCGAAGCGCGCCGCGAGGAGATTGCGTTCGTCGAATGCATGGACACGGGGCAGGCGCTGCGTTTCATGAGCGGCGCTGCCTTGCGTGCCGCGGAGAATTTCCGGTTCTTTGCTGATCGTGCGCCCGGCGCCTCCGACGGCCTGGCACTGCCGGCGGCCCAGCATTTGAACTACACGACCCGACAGCCGATCGGACCGGTGGCGATCATCACGCCCTGGAACACGCCCTTCATGCTGTCGACCTGGAAGATCGCTCCGGCGTTGGCTGCCGGATGTACTGTCGTACACAAACCCGCCGAGTGGAGTCCCCTGACGGCAACGTTGCTGGCGGAGATCATGACGGAGGCGGGAGTCCCCGCGGGCGTCGTGAATCTCGTCAACGGCATCGGCGAGCGCACCGGTAAACTTCTGACGGAGCATCCGGCGATACGCGCGACCGCCTTCATCGGCGAGTCGCGTACCGGAAGTCTCATCATGAGTCAGGGAGCGCCGACCCTGAAGCGCGTGCATCTCGAGCTCGGTGGCAAGAACCCGGTTATCGTGTTCGACGATGCCGATCTCGACCGCGCGGTGGATGCGGTCGTGTTCATGATCTACAGCCTGAACGGCGAGCGCTGCACATCGTCGAGCCGCCTGTTGGTTCACAGCTCGATCCATGATCGCTTCGTCGAGCGCGTCGCGGAGCGGGTTGCGCGGCTGAAGGTGGGCCATCCGCTCGATCCGGCCACCGAGATAGGCCCGTTGATCCACCAGCGGCATCTCGACAAAGTCATGAGCTATTTCAAGATCGCGCGCGAGGATGGCGCACAGATCAAGGTTGGCGGAGCGCGGGCCGGGAACCTCGGGCCGGGCTACTACGTCGAGCCGACGCTGTTCACGAACGCCAAGGTCAACATGCGGATTGCTCGTGAGGAAATCTTCGGTCCGGTGTTGACTGTGCTGCCGTTCGAGAACGAGGCGGAAGCGGTCAGGATCGCCAACGACACACCCTACGGTCTCACGGCGTATATCTGGACTGGCGACTCGGGCCGGGCCCTGCGCATGGCGCATGCGGTGGATGCCGGGATGGTCTGGGTGAATTCGGAGAACAATCGCCATCTGCCCACGCCGTTTGGCGGAATGAAGGCGAGTGGTATCGGCCGCGATGGCGGAGATTACAGCTTCGATTTCTACATGGAGACGAAGAACATCTGCATTGCGCACGGCACGCACAAGGTACCGAAGTTAGGAGGCAACCAGTGAGCTCCCAGTCCGACAGGCTCAAAGGGTCCATCCCGCCGCTCGTGACACCCTTTCACAATGGCGAGGTCGATTACGAGGCCTACGCGAAGCTCGTCGCCTTCCAGATCAAGAACGGGTCACACGGCATCCTGGTGAATGGCACGACCGCCGAGCCGTCGACCCTGTCCGTGGAGGAGCGCAACCGGCTCGTCGACATCGCCGTGCAGGTGGCGGCGAAAAAGGTCCCGGTCGTCGCGGCGACAGGCTCGCAATCACTACGCGAAACGCGCGAGCTCACGGAGCATGCGGCGAAGGTTGGCGCCGACTCTCTGCTGATCGTCACGCCGTACTACATCCGGCCCCCGCAGCGCGGACTGATTGCCTACTACCTGGAGCTCGCCTCCATGACCAACCTTCCGTGGATGGTGTATCACATCCCCGGGCGCGCCGCGGTCAACGTGACGATCGACACGTTGAAGGAGTTACGCGCCAAGTCGCCTACGTTCGTGGGCATGAAGCACGCGGTCAACGATCTTGCCCTGGTCTCGGAATGTCATGCCGCGTTAGGCCCCGAGTTCAAGATTTTCGTAGGCCTGGAGGAGCTGAGCTTTCCCATGATGGCGGTGGGAGCCTGTGGCCTGATGAATGCGGTCGGCAATCTGCGGCCGAAGATCCTCTCGGATCTCTGCGAGGCCGTCTGGCGCAACGATCTGCCCACGGCGCAGGCGCTCCACCACCAGCTGTTCGAGATCAACCAGGCGGTCTTTTTCGACACCAACCCGATCCCGATGAAGTACATGATGAAGCGGCTGGGCATCCTGCCGGCCAACGAGCACCGGTTGCCGATGGTGCCCGCCACCCCGGAGCTCGAACGGCGTCTCGATGCGGTGTTGAAGCGGGCGGGCCTGCTCGAGGAGCAGGCTGCTTGAAGCTCCTCAACTTCCGCGCCGAAGGTCGCGAGTCCGTGGGTTTGCTGGGCTCGCGAGGCGTTGTGGATCTTGGCGCGAGGTTGGGGCATGAAGTCAACGACGCATTGACGTTCATGCGCTCCGGACTCATGGGGCCGGCGCGCAGCATCGCTGCTTTGGATCAGAGCGACTACGCGCTCGATGAGGTGCAGGTCCTCAAGCCGATCGGCCGCGACACGCGGTACTTCTGCATCGGCGTCAACTATCCTGATCGTAACGAAGAGTATAAGGACGGGAGCGAGCGCCCGAAGTACCCCAGCCTGTTCATGCGCTCGCACACGTCACTGGTGGCGCATGGCGAGCCGATCCTGCGCCCGCGCGAGTCGGAACAGCTCGACTACGAAGGCGAGATTGTCGTCGTCATTGGAACGGGCGGCCGGCGCATCAAACAGGAGGCCGCGATGTCGCATGTGTTGGGCTATACGTGCGCGAACGAGGGCTCCGTGCGCGACTGGCTGCGTCACTCGAAATTCAACGTGACCCAGGGGAAGAACTTCGACCGCTCCGGTGCAATAGGTCCTTACATCGTTACGGCCGATGAAGTCGGCACGGCGCCGCTGCGTGTGACGACTCACATCAATGGCGAAGAGCGGCAGAACGATACGAGCGATCGCATGATCTTTCAGATCCCGTACCTGATCAGCTACCTGTCGACGTTCTGCACTTTGGAGCCCGGGGACGTGATTCTGAGCGGCACGCCGAGCGGCGCGGGGGCGCGCTTCGACCCACCCCGCTATCTGAAAGCGGGTGACATCGTTCAGGTCGAAGTGTCGCGGGTCGGAATTCTGCGCAACACGGTGGTCGACGATGTCGGCTGACGAAAAGGACGGCACCGTAGCCCGGACCGCCTTGCCGATGCGTGCTTTCTCGGAGTCGCTGCCGATGGCACTGCTGCGGGCACGCGAGGCCGTGATGTGTCTGTTCCGGCCCGGATTGCGCGGTCGTGGTGTGACGGAACAACAGTGGCGCATTCTGCGAGCGCTCGCTCACAGCGGTCCCATGGAAGTCACCGAGTTGGCCGAAGCAACCTTCCTGCTGGGTCCGAGCCTGTCTCGCATCTTGCCCGACATGGAGAAGCGGCAGCTCGTGAGCCGTAAGCAGGTGGACTCCGACCTGCGCCGCAGTGTCGTGAGTCTGGAGCCCAAAGGGCTGCGGCTCATTGCGTTGCACGCGCCGGATTCGGAGCGGATCTACGCGGAGATTGCGAAGCGTTTCGGTGACGAGCGCGTCACGCAGTTGTTCAACCTGTTGCACGAGCTTCAGGAATCCATCGAAGACCTCTCGCACGAGAAGACCGCCACCCGGGCGCGCAAGCGCCGCGAGGAGCTATGAGTCTGTATAACGTCCAGAAACTGATGTACCAACTGAACCGGGATCCGAGCATCCGAAAGCGCTTCGACGAGGAGTTCGAGTCGTTGTTGGCGGACTACGATCTCACCGAGCAAGAGCAGACCGCATTGCGCGACGCTGACATCGGGCTGCTCTACGTCATGGGCGTGAATGGACAGATCCTGATGCATTACGCCGCGCTACGCGGCTTCGAGTGGAACGCGTACATCGAGGCCATGCGTGAGGGCGAGCGCAAATATGGGCCCGTGCGCACGGGGTTGTACACGCGGGCCGAAGGTAGATGACATGAGTCTGGTCTTCGCGGGTGTTTGTAGCCATGCCCCCGGAATCACCGGACGTAAGGATCGCGCCGATCCGGTAGTTCGCGACGCCTTCTACGCCGCATATGATCGGATGCGGCGGGCTCTCGAGGCGGCCCGGCCCGACGCGCTCGTCGTCATCGGTGCCGAGCATTTCGCCAACTTCTTCATGAACAACATGCCGGCCATCTGCGTCGGTATGGCCGACCACTACGAGGGCCCCATCGAGGACGAGGCCTGGCTCGGCATCAAGCGGACCCGCTTCCCGGGCAGCGCGAAATTGTCGATGGATCTCATCCAGGACGTGATGAGCGATATCGATCTGGCCTATGCGCAGGAATGGAAGTTCGATCACGGCATCATGGTGCCGCTGCACTTCCTCACTCCGCGGGCCGACATTCCGATCATCCCCGTGAACATCAACTGCCAGGGACCTCCGCTCATTCCGCTGAAACGGTGTTATGAGTTTGGCCGCGCGCTGCAGCGCGCCTGCTCCGCCCGTCCGGAGCGGATTGCGGTGATCGGTACCGGCGGCATCTCTCACTGGCCGGCAACGCCCGATTCGGGAAAAATCAACGAGGCGTGGGACCGCGCCTTCCTCGAGAAGTTTCTGGCCAACCGGCGCGAGGACATGCTCGCGTACAAGGACGAGGACACGTGGCGCGAGGCCGGGCAGGGCGGACTCGAGATCCGCACCTTCATCGCGCTGGCAGGCGCGGCTGAGGGTCATACCGGCGAGCTTTGGTTCTACGCACCCATTCCCATTTTCGCGGTCGGCTGCACGGTCGCGGTCATGAATCTGCAGGAGTAACGCGATGCGTCCCCCTTATCGAGCTGACCAGGTCGGTAGTCTGTTGCGTCCCGCCGCGCTCGTCGAAGCGCGCACCCGCTTCAAGAACGGTGAGATCAGCGCCGAGCAACTTCGCCAACACGAGGACGAGGCGATAAGCGCCGCCGTCGCGCGCCAGGAGTCGGTCGGTCTGCAGTCGGTCACCGATGGAGAGTTCCGCCGTGACTACTGGCACATCGACTTCCTGCGGCAACTGCAGGGCGTTGAGATCAAACAGATGGCGGGCCCCAAGTTCGTCGGTACCGAGGAGCAGCCGCCGATCGCGACCGTGGTTGGAAAACTGGACTACGCGCGTCCTGTCATGGTCAATGACTTCGCCTTCCTGAAGTCCCAGACCAGGCGCACGCCGAAGCAGACGATCCCCTCACCCTCGATGCTCCATATGCGTGCCGGTCGCAAGGGCATCTCGAGCGACGTGTACCCCGATATCGATGTGTTCTGGGCTGATGCCGCGAAGACCTATAGCAAGGCGTTGGCATCCTTCAGCGCAGCGGGATGCAAGTACCTGCAGCTCGATGACGTCGCCTTCGCCTACCTGGGCGATGAGAAATTCCGTGAGAGCTGCCGAGCGAATGGCGATGATCCTGCGAAACTGCCGCGCCGTTATGCCGACACCATCAATGCAGCGTTGCAAAACAGACCGTCGGATCTCGCGGTCACCATCCATACGTGTCACGGTAACTTCAAGAGCTCGTCGGCGACCCAGGGCGGCTACGAGGAGATTGCCGAGGCCATGTTCTCCTGCGATGTCGACGGCTTCTTCATGGAGTTCGATAACGAGCGCTCGGGGAGTTTCGAGCCGCTACGCCTGCTGCCGAAGAACAAGAAGGTCGTACTGGGGCTGGTCACCACGAAGGTAGGGCAGATCGAGAGCAAGGATGCGTTGAAGCGCAGCATCGACCTGGCGGCGAAGTATGTGCCGCTGGAAAACCTGTGCATCTCGCCGCAGTGCGGCTTTGCCAGTACGCACCACGGCAACAAGCTTTCCGAGGACGACCAGTGGCGCAAGCTTGCCCTGGTCGTCGAGGTGGCGAACGAGGTGTGGGGGTCGCGATAGTTTGTTGACCGAAGGTCGGCTGCGGCGCCTTCAGTCCGCCGTACCGAGGCCCCAGCCGCCGTCGATGATGATTTCCTGCCCGGTGATGTAACTCGATCCGGGCGAGGCCAGGAACAGGGCCAGCCCTTCCAGGTCATCCGGAAAGCCGACCCGATGCATGGGAATGACCTTCCCGACCGCTTTCTGGGTATCGGGGTTGTGGGCGTGGCCGCCGCCGATGTTGGTCACGATGAAACCCGGCGCGATGGCGTTGACAGTGATGTTGTAGGCCGCCAGCTCCAGGGCGGCGCTGCGCATGAAGTGTGCCGCGCCCGCTTTCGCCGCCATGTAGGCCGAGCCGATCGCGGGCTCGATGTGCGTGGCAGCCAGTGACGTCGTGATGATGAGCCGTCCCGATTTACGCGGCTTCATGTGCCGTGCGGCGGCACGGGCGGTGGCGAAGATGCCGTTCAGGTTGATGTCGATGACGCGGTTCCAGCGCTCGTCGGTATAGTTCTCGAGACCCCCTTCGGTTACGCGTTGGCGTTGCTGTCCTACCCACGAGCCGACAAATCCGACGCCGGAATCGATTCCCGCGTTGGCGCAAACTATGTCGAGGCGTCCGTACTCGTGGGCGGCCTCATCGATGGCGCTGTCAAGCGCATTGTGGTCCGTGACGTCGACGACCTTCCCGCGTACATCGCACCCAGCATCGCGCAGACGTTTCGTCTCGCTCTCGAGTCGCAGTTCATGGACGTCGAGCATGGTGACCCGCGCGCCGTTGGCTGCGAACGCTTCGGTGAAGGCCAGCCCGATGCCGCTCGCGCCGCCCGTCACCACCGCACCATAGCCGGCCACGTTGAACAGCTCAGCGATCTTCTTCATAAAGGTCCCCCAGGTTACAGGCCGTGTTGCGGACGACGGGCTCCGCGATCATTGATTTGTCATGGAGACTCGTCAAGTATGACCGCTCGGCGTGGCCGTCCATCGGGCCGAGGAATTACGAGGGGGTGACGTTCATGGACACGGTGTTTCCCGACATTCCGCTGTACCGGGGCTGGGGCGCGCCGCTGCGCCTCGAATCCGACATCCGTGATCTGCGCCTGGTGCAGGGGCAAGTCCCGCGCGACCTGACCGGCATGCTGTATCGCTGCGGGCCGGATCGGCAATACCCCTCGATGGCCAAGGATGACATTTTCATCGACGGGGAGGGCATGGCCCACCTGTTCCGATTCGAGAACGGTCATGTCGACTACCGTAGCCGTTGGGTGCGCAACGAGCGCTTCCGCCTCCAGGAGCAGGCGCGCCGCTCGCTCTTCGGGCGTTATCGCAACCGGTACACGAACGATCCGGGCGTTGCCGGCAGGAACATGGGCACCGCCAACACCAACATTGTCTGGCATGGGCGCAAGCTCCTGGCCTTGAAGGAGGATTCGCTGCCGATCGAGCTCGATCCGCAGTCTCTGGAGACCCGTGGCGAGTGGCGTTACGAGGGAGCCGTCAGTGCGGTCAGTCTCACCGCTCACCCCAAGCTCGACTATCACACCAACGAGCTGCTCACGTTCTCATACCAGGCGCGCGGCGATGCCACGACGGACATCGTCTTCTATATCGCGGGCGAGGGCGGCAAGATCGTGCACGAGACCTGGTTCACGATGCCCTATCCGGGCATGGTGCACGACTTCGCCGTGACCGACACGCACGTCATCGTGCCGTTTTTCCCGCTCATCACGGACATGGCCGTCTTGAAGCAAGGCGGCCCTTTCTACCAGTGGCACCCCGATAAACACAGCCACTTCGCGATCCTGCCGCGACGGGGCACCGCGCGCGAGGTGCGTTGGTTCCACGGACCGGCGGTCAGTGCCGGGCACATGATGAATGCGTTCAATGAGGGCTCACAGCTCCACCTCGACTTGTGCCTTTACAACGGGAACTGTTTCGACTTCTTCCCGAGTCATGACGGCTCGCCTTTCAAGGGCTCGCCGCCGCAGCTCACCCGTCTCTCCTTCGATCTGGCCGGCAAACACGATGGCTACGAGGCGAAACTGCTCTGCCCCGTGCCGATGGAAATGCCAAAGTGCGACGACCGTTACGTGGGAAAGCCCTATCGCTACGGCTACGGCATCTGCCGCTCGCCGACCGCACGGACTGGTGAAGTGGGTATGGGGGCGATAGGTTGCATCGACCACCACACCGGCACATTGACGAGCTGGTCTCCTGGTGAGAATTGTGGCGTGCACGAGCCTAACTTTGTCGTGAAACCCGGTGCGCCCGAGGGCGAGGGCTACCTGCTCGCGATCGTGAACCGGTTTGCGGAAAATCACAGCGATCTGGCGATTCTGAACGCGCGTGATATTGCGGCTGGACCGATAGCTCTCCTGACACTCCCCGTGCGGGTCCGCTCGACGTTCCACGGAATGTGGGTTCCTGAGACCGCGCTCAGGACGGGACGGTACGTAGCATGAAGATCCAGGCGGCCGTATCGCGCGACTCTACGCGCCCACCGTCATTGGAGAGTCTGGATATCGAAGAGCCGCGCCCGGGCGAGATACTCGTGCGGATCGTCGCCAGCGGCATTTGTCATACTGACATCAACGTTCATGAGCGGGACCGTAGTCCGAAGCCGATCGTGCTCGGACATGAAGGCGCGGGCGTCGTCGAGCGTGTGGGTCCGGGTGTGACACGTCTCGTTCCGGGCGATCCCGTCATTCTGAGCGTGAATTTCTGTGGTGAATGTCCGAGTTGTCGGGTCAACGCGCACAGCTACTGCTATGAATGCATTCCGCGCAATTTTGGCGGACGCCGCCCGGATGGCAGCACGCCGCTGAGCCAGGAGGGTGCGCCGATCAACGCGCGTTTCTTCGGACAATCCTCGTTCGCGACCCACGCGCTCGCTGATGAGAAGAGTGCCGTCAAGATGCCTGCTGATCTGCCGCTCGAGATCATGGGCCCGCTGGCGTGTGGTGTGATTACCGGCGCCGGAGCGGTGATCAACTCGCTCGCGGTCAGGCCTGGGCAGTCCATTGCAATATTCGGCACCGGCGCGGTAGGCCTGAGCGCGGTGATGGCCGCGAAGATTGTTGGAGCGACCCGCATCATGGCCGTGGATGTCGTGCCATCCCGGCTCGAGTTGGCGCTGGAGCTCGGGGCAACGGACTCGCTTGACGCCTCTGCCGGCAACCCGGCGCAGGTTATCAAAGAGCGGACGCGCCACGGGGTCGATTTCAGCTTCAACACGACACGTTCCCCAGTGGTCTTCACGCAGGCGATGCAGTGTCTTGCGCCTCGAGGCGTGGCCGGGTTTGTGGGTGCGCCATTGGGCGACTGGACACCCGACATGTTGCAGATTCTCAGCGGCGGACGCACCGTGCGTGGCATTCTCGGCGGGGATGCATCGCCAGGTCTATTCGTCCCATTGCTGATCGAGTACTACCGGCAGGGTCGCCTGCCGTTCGACCGCCTCATACGCTTCTATCCGTTCGCGGACATCGCCCAGGCGTTCGCGGACTGTGAGCACGGCACGACGGTCAAAGCCGTCCTGCGCATGTAACCGACGGAGGACCCACATGTCGACCCTCGAGACACTGCTGGCGCGCGTGCAGCGCCTGGAGGATGAGCTGCAGATCCAGAAGTTACAGTCCAGGTACGCACACTATCTCTTCACCCAACAGTTCGATCGCATCGTCGATGAGTGTTTCGCGAAACGGGTGCCGGACGTGTCGGTGGAGTTTTCCGACAGCGGTGTCTACCGGGGGCTCGAGAGCGTGCGGGCGCTGTACCAGGCATTCATGGCGACGAAAAACATCCCCGGGTTTTTCATTCTGCACATGACGGTGAATCCTTACATCGAAATTGCCGCGGACGGAGGCTCGGCGCGCAGCCATTGGCTCTCCCCTGGAGCGGCTGGAAGCGCGACCTCGTCCACCTGGATCTGGGGACCCTATTACGTCGACTACGTGAAGGAGGACGGCGTCTGGCGGATCGCGCACTCGAATCTCGCGCCGCTGTTCCGTAATCGCTACGAAGTGAGCTGGTCCGAAGCGAAGGATCACGGCTCGGTGCG
>DAITMW010000192.1:0-14580 GCA_036834945.1 Steroidobacteraceae bacterium | reverse complement strand
CCCGCCAGCGGATGTTCCGCGGCGTCAACGTTCTGGCGAACGCCGTCAAGGCGACCTTGGGCCCCAAGGGGCGTAATGCGATCATCGAAAAGAGCTTCGGTGCGCCGACCATCACCAAGGACGGTGTTTCGGTGGCCAAGGAGATCGAGTTAAAGGACAAGCTGGAGAACATGGGCGCCCAGCTTGTCAAAGAAGTCGCATCCAACACCGCCGACGAAGCCGGCGATGGCACCACCACCGCGACCGTCCTGGCGCAGGCGATCATCCGTGAAGGCTTGAAGGCCGTCGCGGTCGGCGCGAATCCCATGGATTTGAAGCGCGGGATCGACAAAGCGACCGTAGCGGCCGTTGAGGAGCTGCGCAAGCTGTCCATCCCCTGCAAAGACTCCAAGGCGATCTCCCAGGTCGCGACGATCTCCGCCAATGCGGATGAGGACGTGGGCAAGATCATTGCCGATGCCATGGAGAAAGTCGGCAAGGAAGGGGTGATTACCATCGAGGAAGGCTCGGGACTCGAGAGCCAACTCGACGTGGTCGAAGGCATGCAGTTTGATCGCGGATACCTGTCTCCCTACTTCATCAATGACCAGCAGGCACAGCACGCGGAGTTGGAAAAACCCTACATCCTGCTCGTGGACAAGAAGCTCTCGAACATCCGGGAGCTCATCCCGATCCTCGAAGCCGTGGCCCAGGCGTCGCGTCCCTTGCTGCTCATCGCAGAGGACGTCGAAGGCGAGGCCCTGGCAACGCTCGTGGTCAACAACCTGCGCGGCGTGGTGAAGGTCGCTGCCGTGAAGGCACCCGGCTTTGGCGATCGCCGCAAGGCCATGCTCCAGGACATCGCGATCCTCACGGGGGCCAGCGTGATCTCCGAAGAGCTGGGTCTGACGCTCGAGAAAGCCACGCTCGAGAGCCTGGGTGAAGCGAAGAAGGTCGTCGTGGAGAAGGAGAACACGACCATCATCGATGGCGCCGGCAAGGCGGCCGACATCAAGGCCCGCATCGAGAGCATCCGCCAGCAGATCGAGGAAACGACCTCGGACTATGACAAGGAGAAGTTGCAAGAGCGCGTCGCCAAGCTCTCCGGCGGCGTCGCCGTCCTCAAGGTCGGGGCCGCGACCGAGGTGGAGATGAAGGAGAAGAAAGCGCGCGTGGAGGATGCGCTGCATGCCACGCGGGCTGCGGTGGAAGAAGGCGTGGTGCCGGGCGGCGGTGTCGCCCTCGTCCGTGCCCTCAAGGCCGTCGAGAAGCTCTCCGCGCACAACGATGATCAGGCGCATGGCATCAAAATCCTGACGCGTGCGCTGGAGGAACCTTTGCGTCAGATCGTCGCCAATGCGGGCGATGATGCGGCGGTCGTGTTGAACCGGGTCCGCGAGGGCAAGAGCAACTTCGGGTACAACGCGGCCAACGGGAAATTTGGCGACCTGATCGAGCTGGGTATTCTCGATCCCACCAAGGTGACCCGCTTGGCGCTGCAGAATGCGGCCTCGGTTGCGGGCTTGTTCCTCACCACCGAAGCCTCCGTCGCTGAGGCGACCAAGGAGAAGTCACGCGCAGCGGTCCATGCGCCGCCGGAGGATCTGGAGATGTGATCGAGTGAGGCGGCGGGTCAGCCCGCCGCCTCAGAACTTGTGCAGCGGTATTCGGTCCATGGCGCAGTGTGGGACCGGATACCCGGTGTATGCAACACATCGAATTGTGGAGGACAGTACGATGGACACACGCCGTTCTCGCCACTCTTCACGGGATGAGGCGATTGCTACGTTTCGCTGGTTCGGTTGGGTGTTGCTGATGATGTTTGTCCTGATCCAAACGGCCCAGGCGGCAGCAGGAGCTACCCCAACTCCCGTTGATGCGACAGGACCGTTATCACAGGCGAACGCTCAATTTGACCCGACAACGCATCAAGTTACCGTGGTAGCACCCGCCCCCGCCGCTCTGTGGAACGCTACGCCCGACATCGGCGCCCATAGCTTCGTCGTCTACGAAGACCGCGTCCGCGAAAAGCTCGAGGACGTCAAGGTGATTGACACGCCGCTGTCGATCGGGGTGCTCCTCGAGCATGGAGGACGCTACCACGCCTTGAACGATGCGCTCGCAGAGGCAGGTTCGCATGCGATTCAGGAGCTGAAGGGGGCCTTAAATCCCGACGACAAAATCGCCGTGTGGACCTATGCCAACACGGTAGAGCCGTTGAAAGGCTTATCCGAAAGTCCCACAGGGTTGCAACTCACCACGGTGCAGGTCCCTGTGGCGCCCACCTCGGAGTCCAATTTCTACGATGCGGTCTTGACCGTGTTGCCACGGGTGCAGCAGATGTCCGGGCGCAAAGTCCTGGTCGTCGTCTCTTCGGGAATAGACACCTCCAGTCAGGCCGACTTCGCAGAGGTCCTCCGGACGGCCAAGGCCAGCGGCGTACCCGTCTGCCCGATCAACATCGGCCAACTGCTGCGGGCAACCGTATCACCCGCCGGAGAAGACTCAAGTGATACCCCCTATGGGCACCTGAACTGGCAGCGCGCCTCTGAGCAATTGACCCGCCTTGCACGAACTTCTGGCTGCCGAGCCTTCACCCCCAGCTCGTCCATGGATTTGCCTGGCGTGTACGACGGCCTGCTGGCCAATCTGCGGCTGCAGTATGTCGTGCGCTACCGATCGACCGCGCTCAACTTGCCGGGCAGCCGGGAAGTTCGGGTCGAATGGACGGATGGCAGTCGCACGCACGCAGGAATCGCTCTGACCAACCTCCATAGCGCCGACAAGGTATTCGCCGATGTCCACTACACAGTGGACTCTACCGCGGTGTTGGCCAAGCCGACGGCCATGAATTGGCCCTTTCTTCAATTTTGGAGGGACACCGCTGTTCAGATCCCTTTGAAGCCGTCCTCTGCAGCCGACAGCCCGAAGGACGGATTGCTGGCCGCCACTGCACCGGACACCGTATCTCGGGTCGACTTGGGCCAAGCGTGCACGGGTCCGCCTTGCCCTGCTTCGCCAAACTGATGGTCGGCCTCTCCCCGTCAACAATCGCCTCGTCGATTGTTGACGGGGGATTGACTCGGATCTGGCGTGTCGCTGGCAGACTCCCAGCTGCGGGTGACAGAAAGCGTTGGGTGCGGCAGGTTGACCGGAGAAGGTGACGTACGTTTCGCCGGTCAAGCCGAAGGCGAGTCAATTGTCTCGCCATCGCGCTTGCATCCGATTCGAGGGAAGGCGTCCCTCGCACGCAGGCTCGTGCGGCTGCTAATAGTCCGGATACGGGACAGCGAACGGCGCCGCCCCGAACCCGATGATGTCTTCAAGACAGGACGCGCGTTCAAGCGCGTGCCGATAACCCTTGCACGAAAAGGCGGTCTCGCGCCCGGCGTGCGATCTCGCACGCCATGCGCAGTCCGACGTGGTTGTCAGCACGACAAGGACGGGGGCGAACCCTGTGCTCCGAGAAGCGACCGGTCCTGTTGGGGAAACGAATTGTGTTCGTATCCATCGTACTCACCTCGAGCGTTTTTTCCACGTATCCACTCAGCCGATACGAAATGGGCCTGAATGTCGGATCTGCAGGCTAAAACCGATACAGACCTCCGAATGAAAACTGAGCACATCCCCTGTCTCGGCAAGGCTCAATGTAGGAGCCGCAAGAGCGATTTCAAGCCCCGGTCGGGGCGCACCCAAGCGGTTTGCTTACTTTGGATGATGGTCTGGCGAGCGCCCCTGGGAGCCGAGGCTGTGTCAAGGAACTCCGCTTGCTGCTGGCGGTCATGTTCATTTGCAAAGACTGACTTGCTGCTCACCCAACAGGAGAACGAACTCACCACATAGTCAGGAGGTACTCATCATGTCGCGCGCAGACACCATGATACCTTTGCTCCAGGGGCCCTGGAGAGGCCATGACGGCGAGCGGTTACCGGTAACGGCGCTGCCGCCACTGTCCACCGACACCATCGAACACCTCCATTCACACTGGACCGGGACCCTGACCGCAGAAATGCGCAAGCTTCTGCAGTGCAGTTGTGGCCTTTCCAGAACGCCGCTCGGGTGTATCGATTTCACCGGCCGCTGGTACCCGGAGGAGCCACTGGCGATTTTCCGGCCGAGCATCACACTCGCGATCGACGAGGAGGGTCGGCGCTGGATCGCGGAGGTCGGCCGGAACCGGGGCTTACCTGGACCGGTGTGGTGTGTCTTTCCGCGCCCTGAAGTGGCGATGTTTGTCGATCGAACCCTGGATCATTTTCTGATCAGGCTCCATAGCCGCATCCGGCGTAACAGCTTCTCGCAGTGGTTCACCAGCTTGCAGAACGGCGCCCGCACATTATGGGCCATGCGTCATGGGCGCGCGTTCGCAGTCCCGGTGGCCTTCAGGCGCTTGAGGGAACTGCGCGGATGGCTGTCGGAGCTGCCTGCCCATGCCTCGGTGTACGACCTGCGCAACCCTGGGCGACGTCGTGGGCTGCCTTACGGGTTGGCACGTGAACGCGGCGGCTGGTATCGCTGCGGGCGCTTACCCGTGTTCGCGCTGGTGGGACCGGCCACGCCTGCAGTCAGCGCCCCGAGCCGGAACACCCGCATCGGGAGCACCGAGCAGCCCGTGGGCCTCTGCAGGGCGGCCTTCGGAAGGGACGGCCAGGCGGTTTACTCAGGCTCACGGTTTACGGACGCGATCAGTTGATCAAGCGCGGCCGGTAAGTTGCGCCTGCGCTTGCCCGTGAGTCCTCGTGTTTGCGGCACGACAGAGGGACCGTCCCAACAGCACGCTAGATACTCGATCAATTTGTGGAGGTTTTCACATGATGCGCGACTCAATGAAACCAGGCTCCGTCGCGACGGAACCGGGACACCACGCTCGCTTGCGCGCGGATTTCGATTCCACCGATGTCAATCGGGATGGGCGGCTGACACTGGGCGAGTTCATCCGTTTGATGGAGAACCGCGATGAAGAGATGACAAGCGAAGAATGTCAGACCGCATTCGATGAGATCGATACCGACAACGACGGCTTGATTGACTTTGCGCACCTGCTCGCCTGGTGGAACGAGCGAGCCTGAATGAGTCTGATGGTTGTTTCAACACAGGTCCAGGAGCCCTCTTGAAGCTGATCGAGCCGCCCCGATGTGTCGCTCCTGGAGAACGCAACGGAGCTGCCCGGAATGGATGAGAAGGATCTCGAGCTGTTCCTCGACAGTGGGTTCCTCACCTTGCGGGGCGAGAAGAAGAGCGAAACGGAGGACCGGAACCGCCGCGTCAGCGAGCGCTACTACGGTCGCTTTGAGCGCCAGATTCCGCTGCCCGTTGAGGTGCAGGAGGACAAAATCAATGCCTCATTCAAAAAGGGCGTCCTGACGGTGACGCTGCCGAAATCCGCGCAAGCCGCTGACCGAGTCAAGCGCATCCCGATCAGCGGGAAATAACAGCGCGTGTGCCGTCCGCGGCGGAAGCCCCCCGCCCCGTGCCGATTGCGCGCGGCAGCTTCCGCCGCCTCCTTTTGCACTCCGTCTCCCGCGCCTACGAACTCTTGAACCGGTGCAGACGATCGGTCTCGGTCACCGTCCCACAGGGACATGCGACGGCGACTGCAGGCGAACAAGGCATCTCCAACTCGTCGGTTTTCCCCGCGAAGAGATCCTCACAAAGCAACAGCAGGCGCGTGCAGGGGCAACGTACCCCGTAATACCAGGTATTGCTCTTCAGCTCCGGCACCGGGATGGAGATGACGGTCATGCGACATTCTGTGTCTGCCGTCATCCCCCTCACATCGTGGTTATTGCGCAGGTGCATAGGTATTTGCCGAAACACGCCCCGGCCAAGGCACCTGCTTGCGCAACACGACGCGGGAGCATCTTCGCTTGTCGCATGCGTTGCTGAGGTTAGTTGCGCACGTGTTCGCCGTGGACCGCCGAGACTCTCCTCGGGGCACGCCCCTCATGGCGCGCTCTCTCCAGGCTGAGTTGACGCAGTAGCCTGCGAATGGGATCAGGCGAGAATTCCGTCCACTCGAGGCCAACACCCTCCTCGTTTCGCCGCACGACCTGAGCGAGCACGGTGGGGCGCTGCCGAGACGAGTCGTGCGTGGCAAACTGCACGACGATTCTCGCATCCAGGGGCAGTGACGAAGGGCTCCGCACCCACGCGCCACTGGCACTGATGTTGCGCACCTCGACCTGCACCTTGAGACCCTCACCTGTGATCACCTGTGCCGGAATGCTGACGCTTCGGCGATACCCACATCGATGCTCCATCGTCTCTTCCCCGATTAAGTGCCCTTGCGCGCTTCGACGCGAACGAAGGCTCTGAAGTTCGCAAAGAAGGAGAGCCCCGAGCGCCGCATTTCATCGTTCGAACCGGAGGGGTATGCCCGTACACCATGAAATTCAAGGGGGTCACTGAGCGCTGACTCGGCAGAGCTGGTTTCGACCCCGAAGTGCGCAGGAGAGTGTGCACCACCGACAATTCGCGTCGGCCCGTCGTCGTCGTGCGAGTGGCAAGTGAGCCCCTCTGCTGCAGTTGGATTTTGGAACATGGCCCGTACGAAGAACATCGGGCCGCACCTGGAAAACAACCCAGTCTGGGTGCGGTACGGCGCGGCGGTCACCTTAATGGTGGTCATCGCGTTCGCCCGCATGGCGATGACCCCTGGATACGGCCAACGTGCGACGTTCGAGTGAGTTGTTGCAGCGTCAGGCCGGTCAGCTCACCCGGCTCGTGGATGATCTACTGGATGTGGCACGCATTACACGCGGCGCCATTGAGTTGAAGAAGGAGCCGCTAGAGATCGAGCGGGTGCTGGAGACGGCCATCGAATCCATCCAACCGCTGACGGACTCCAAATATCAGACGGTCACCCTGAGGCGCGCACCGGAGGTCGTGCTCGTCGAAGCCGATTCCGTGCGTCTGTGTCAGATCCTGACCAACTTACTGACCAATGCCAAGACGACGGTGTCGGCATTGATCCACAGATGTTGCCGCACATCTTTGAGCTCTTTTTGCAGGGGACCGCTCGCTCGATCGCAAACAGGGCGGACTCGGCATTGGGCTCACGGTTGTCAAACACCTGGTTGAGATGCATGGCGGCCAATGGCAAGTCGGCTCGGGCTACTTCGCGAGCCTGGAGTTTGGGGGGCAGCGGTCGCCTATTCGTGGTGTTTCGCGACGAAGACGAGGGTCCCTCCCATCGCGTGGTCGCGGGCCCCTTCGGGCGCGTACGCGTGGCCGATGGCCACGCGTACGGCGACGAGCGCAGATTGGCTCAGTTTCTGGAGGGAAGGCATCAGTGGTGTCAGGTTGCGGGCGGCAAGTGTTGGTCTATTGTGGACGTCTGCGGTGAGACCCACGCTGGCGGACTCGTCAGCTCCACACCGAAATACAACGGGCCCCGACGGCCCAGTGCTAGAGTGAAGCCGCGCCGCTTCTCGCGTCAGGTGACGGACCGCACGGACGCGTCGGGCGTCCTCCCGTGCTTCAGAAACTCCTGGATCACGCGATCGAGATCCTCGATATCGAAAGGCTTGGTGAGGTGCCGTGCAAAGCCCGCTTCATGGCTTCGTTTCACATCCTCCGGCTGTCCGAGACCGGTGAGGGCAATCAACGGTACCGAATGGTTGAGGCGCGAGCGCACTTCACGCGAGACCGCGTAGCCATCCATATCCGGCAAGCTGATGTCTACGAGCGCCACATCAGGTCGATGCTCGAGAATCGCCTGAACGCGCGCCGCGCCCCAGGCCCTCACTCTCGGCGCGAATGGTTCCGTCGTGTCCGACCACAATCCGCCGGGCGATCCCGAGCCCCAGGCCCAGACCGCTGGTACTCAAGCCCGGCTCACGGGTTCGGCTGAACAGCTCGAAGATCGTACGCAAGCGCTCGGGCGCAATCCCCTCGCCTTCATCGGTCACGGTGGCTCGCGCCCGACCGTCGTCGCGCTCCAAAGCCACCACGATCTTCGTGCCGGCGGGACTATGCCGCACAGCGTTATTCAACAGGTTGGTGAACACCTGTTCTAGACGCGCCGGGTCACCCAGCAGCGGCAGCGGCTCCTCACCGAGGGCTGCCACCACCCGCACGCCCGCCTTGGCGCGGGTCGCGACCACCGCGTCCATCGCCGTCCGAACCGGCTCACGTAGATCCAAGGGAACGCGTGAGAGCTCAAAACGGTCGTGCGTAATCAGGGAGACATCCAACAGGTCCCCCAGCAGGCGCGTCATCTGCGCCGCTTGACGATTCAGCACTTCGATGGCCCGTTGGCGACGGGACTCATCGGTCGCCGGATGCGACAAGAGAGCGGTCGCCGAGCGCACCGCATACAAAGGGGTGCGCAGCTCGTGGGACACCAGCGCGAGAAATCGCTCACGCACCCGGCTCGCTTCAATCAACTCCTGCTCGGCCTGGCGACGCAGCGTCACATCGCGCGCCACGCATCGACTGCGCACGACCTGTCCGGTGTGATCCCGCACACACGTGGCACTCAAGGAAACCGGCAGCACTGTCCCATTCTTACAGAGCACGGCCATCTCGAAATCCCGCACCTCACCGGCACGCGCCAGCTGCTCTTCAAACGTCCGCAGCTGCTCGCGATCCTCGCCCCTGAAGAGACTGCTGAAGGGACGACCGTCCAACTCCTCGGCGCTGTACCCACAGGTGCGCACGAGTGTGTCGTTGAATTCCAGAATCCGCCCAGAGCTCAAGTCCACAAACACAAACATGTCGGGCGCCTGATCGTAAAGCTCCGCAAGTCGCCGCTCGCGTTCAGCAAGCGCCTCCTCCCGGCGCTTACGCTCACGGATATCCCGGTCGATCGCCGAGACCCCAATCACCGCCCCGTGCGGATCGCGCACGGCGGACAAGGTGGTGGAAACGGCCATGACCGTTCCGTCCTGATGACGCCGCAGTGACTCCAAGCTCACGACAGACCCGTTCCAGGCATCCGCGAAGGCCGTGCTGAACTCAGCCCGCCGCTCGATCGGCAGGAGCTGCTCCAGGGGCATCCCGGCCGCTTCGCTTTCAGAGAACCCGTACAGGCGCACGGCCGCCGGATTCCAGGCGGTGATGCGCTGCTGCTGATCGAGCCCGATGATCGCATCGCCGGTGGAATCCACAATCGAGGACAACAGCTCCACGCGCTTTCTCGCCGCCGCCAGCGCCGTCAGATCCGTGATGGACAGCACCACCCCGTACGCGCCATCCGGACCTACGTAGCTGTTGATCCGGATGAGGTGCGTGTTGCCGTGATGGTCAATCACCTCATACTCGCATGGCGTGCCAGCATCGCGGCAGTGGGCGATGTCGGCCATGAGCGAATCGCGCTTGAACGGGTGCTGGAAGCTCGTCAACGCGCGGCCTTGATCATGCTCTACCAAACCGAAGAGCGTGCCTGCTCGCGGGGTGAAGCGGCGGATCTTCAGCTCACTGTCCAGGAAGATGATCGCCACCTCGATATTCTCAAACAGCAAGCGCATATCGTGGTTGAGATCGGACAGCTCCTGGATCTTCGATTGCAGCTCCGCATTGACCGTGTGCAACTCTTCATTAACCGAGTGCAGCTCTTCGTTCGTGCTCTGCAGCTCCTCGTTCGAGGCCACCAACTCCTCATTCGTGGCCTGCATCTCCTCACTGCTGCTTTCCAGTTCCTGGAGTGTTGTTTGCAGCGTCTCGCGCGATTGCTTCAGCTCCTGCTCCAGCGTCACGAAACGCTCCGCGGACAGCTCCCCCATGTCCACGCGCGTGGGCTCAGCATTGGTTTGCGCGGGTTTTGCCTCCGAGAGGATGGAGATGAGATAGGCGCGCGGCTTGCCCTCGCTGTCCAAAGGATCCACGCGCACGTCCACCTTGACCGCTTCGCCGGAATCGGCCGGCTTCCACTCGATCGCATCAAAGCGCACGGACGCGCGCTCGCGGGATGCGCGCGTCAAGGCAGCTGCGAGCGCCAATCGGGCGCTGTCCGGAACCAGATCCAGAATATCGGCCGAGGAGCGACGGCGACGGACGCGCAGCAATCGCTCCGCCCCGCCGAAACTATCGATGATGTTGCGGTCCGCATCGATCAGAAACGAAGGCGGCATCACCCGATCGAGCACGGCATCGTACAGGCTCAGCAGCGGGGTCTCGGCCATCGGTTGGCGCGCGCGTTGCATGCCGGCCACCGGCTTGGTCATCGACAGCACCGGCGGCCGACGGGTGAGACGGCGCTTCAGGTAAATCCGACACGGCTCATCGAGCGTCTCGAATTCGTTCGCGATCTCCCCGGGCGCCTCACTCGGACCCAACAGGAGTGCCCCACCCAACCGCAGCCCATACGGCAGCAACGACAAGGCGTGCTTCTGCGCGGTGGGCCGGAAGTAGATGAGCAGGTTCCGACAGGACACCAGATCCAACTGCGTAAACGGCGCATCTTTCAGCAGATCGTGCCGGGCAAACACCACGGCGTGCCGAAGGTGCGGAGCGACCTGGAAGCGCCCGTCGGAGCGCGCGATGAAATACTGCCGTCGTCGGCGCTCATCGACGTTGGCGAGTGCTTCCGCGTCGTAGATACCCTGACCTGCTCGCTCGAGGGCTTGTGCGTGCACATCGGTGGCGAACACTTTCACGGAGATGGCCGGGGTCTTGCCATGCACCGCATCCAACAACAACATCGCAATGGAATACGCTTCCTCCCCCGTAGCGCAACCGGCCACCCACGCCCGAAGCCCGCTGTCGGAGGTGCACTCCTCAGCCAGGCGCGGAATCACCCGCAGCTCGAGGGATTCCCACACGGCCGGATCCCGAAAGAAACGGGTAACCCCGATGAGTAGATCGTGGCCGAGGGCGGCGAGCTCGCGCTCATCGGTGCGCAGCAGCTCGACGTAACTCTCCAGATGCGGAAGCTGCCGCAGCGAGACGCGGCGTCGAATCCGTCTGACCACGGTCGGTAATTTGTACTGCGCGAAATCGATCCCCAAGATCCCCCGCAGCTGAATGAACACATCGGCCAGCAGCGCACTCTCGGGTCCTCCGATCGCCGCGTGGCCGTCGCCGGCAAATTCCAGCAAGATCGCTGCCAGATCCTCCGCAGGCGCCACGTGATCGGCCACACCGGCGGCGATCGCCGCGCGCGGCATGCCATCAAAGCGCGCGCTATCCGGATCCTCCACCAACACCAACCCGCCGGCGGCGTGCAAGCGCTTCACTCCGCGAGAGCCGTCTGATCCGCTCCCCGAGAGAATGACCGCGGCGGCACGCTGCCCGCCATCCTGCGCCAGCGAGCTCAAGAAGCGATCAATCGGCAGCGCCAGTCCGGCGTGGGGATCACGATCGAACAGTTCGAACGCGCCGGCCCGGATCTCCAACTCCTTGCCGGGCTGCAACAGGTACACGTGATCGGCTTCCGGGCGAATGCCCGCAGCCGCCCGATGGACGGTGAGATCGGTAAAGCGTGCGAGCAACTCATCCATGAGGCTCTTGAAGTCCGGCGAGAGATGCTGGATGACCACGAAGGCCGCCCCGGTCCGGGCGGGCAACGCTCGAAAGAGCTTCTCCAGAGACTCCAGTCCGCCTGCAGAGGCGCCGATCCCCACAATGGGCGGCAGCCCCAAATCCTGTGGCGGCGTGGGCTCGCTTGATATCGCTGGACTGTCGCTCATATCTCCTGGGCCGCCCGGCGGCGGCACTCGATCTTCCCGTTCTCCCTTCGGCGCAACGCTTCGCTCTCGCACAGGTTCCGGGCCCCCGGGGCTTCAAAGCAGAGCGGAACCCAAAACGGCCGCCAGCGTCTGTCGTGAGACGCAAGACCTCGATCCGGGGTTCCAGAGAGCCAAACGAACGGCCGAACATCCGAAAGTCAACGAGGGTGCAACCCCAGTTGGATTAAGAAAATTTCAGCCCGGCAACGAGTTCCTGTGTGAATCCGAAAGCCATCGTGCGCGTTTGCCTGCAGAGAACACTCAGGAACGGGAGGGCGCTGTATGGAACATCGGTGGGGACATCGGCGCCAGATCAATAAGCCCGTCCGGCTGACACTGAGCGATGGCCGGATGGCGCGCGGCCGCCTGTGCAATCTCAGCGTCACCGGCGCGTGGATCGCAAGCTCCGTGCGGGGGAAACCCTCTCAGTGGGTCGAGGTCCACTTCACTCGCGTCTATGAGAGCCGTCGGACAGCGGCTTGCGTCCCCGGCATGATCGTTCGGACGGCGCCCAGCGGTTTTGCAGTCGAGTGGTTCGACTTTGCTCCGGGGCCCGTCCTCACGCTGTTGGGACAGTCACGCGTTCGTGACCTGCGCAAACGGGGATACGGGCTTCTCAACTTACGCAGTGGCGAGGGCTGAAGCGTGACGGCACTGCGGTGCCAACTGACTTCAAGGGTCCGCATCTTTAGAACGTAACCGGGCGCGCCAAGAACGCCTCCGTGCCGAGCAACATCTCAAAGCCAACCCCGATGCCGGGACTGAGACGTCGCTCCTGCTGGGGCAGATCACGCGGCCAGGAGACACTCGTGCGTACCTCCATGATGAGCCACCGGCGCAGCACGCTCTGTCGATAGGCAAACTTCGCGCCATAGTTATGCAGCGGCACCGGGGCATCCGTTTGACCATCGATCTCCAGCTCCAGCGCAATCGCCCGCCGGGAGGCGAATCCCCGCATCAGATCCACCGCGGACCACCCGAGCACTCCTTGCGACTTCTGTGAGAACGTGACCGAGCCGGTCCAGCGAGCGAGCCAGCGCGACTCATAGACTCGCTCAAGGTCCGCGCGACTGGTGACACCGAGCCCTTGCGAGCGCTGCCAGAACCCCGTCTCGCGCAGCGACAAGAGGCCATTCTCGGAGGACCCTCGCTCATATACCCAGCTGCCTTTCAGATAGGGATCCGGGGGCACCGTGACACGCACGCCCGCACCGGCATCGAAGTAGCCGCCTTGCTTGGGAGGTTGATGAAAGCCGAGGCCGAAGACCGTCTGGTCTTGAGTCTGAGGTCCGTATTGACGGCGGAAGGCTCCGGAGGGTTCTGAGCTTTCCGTGATCAGCTCATTCGGATCGAAGCGACCGACAAAGGCATGAAAGCGCTGGTCGATTTGCGGCAGGGGAAAGTTGACATTGAAGCGAAACGGCTCGCTGAATCCATAATGTTGATCCCACAGGATCGCAGGCGCTATGCTGCCGTAGAGATGTTGATACTCGGATTCAGGTTCTGTTGACCCAAACCAGCGATCCACCCGCATAGCGCTGTGCCACAGCAGGTCATACACGTCCTGCCGAGTGCGATCCAACCACCAGGCGGGCTTCTCTTGGTCAGGAGGTGTGGGCGGTTGAGTGGACTCCGACGGCACACCCCCTCCGCCTGATCGCTCCGACTGCCCCTTCACCTCATTGGCCGGACCGCCATCAATGGGCTCAGAGAGATCTTGCAACAGCCCAGTCCCGGACACCGGCTGATTCTGCGGCAGCGTATTGGCAACCGGCATCGGTTGAGTCTGACCGTGCGCGGCGCTCATCGGAGCCATCATGAGGGTCAATCCGTAGAAAATCCCCGACGGACGGCGCATAACCAAAAGCCTCCCATACAGTGTCGCATCTACCGAGGCCTTACCACCGCAAGCTGCGCGTGAGCCTCCGGTTGATTCATCACTACCTTGCTGTGCAATCCCGCAGTCGGCGGATCGGTTCCGTATGTAAAGACTCTTTCCGCACAACGCAGCGGAGCGTTCAGGCAGCATTCATTTGCTCGGCTGCAGCGGGTTCGAACGCTCTTGTTGACGGGAGAGGCGCCACGCACTTGGCCCTTTGAGACAGGCACTCACTAGCGCTCTTCGGAGAAAGCGCGCACTAACACATACGCAACACACCCTGTCAGCCGGTGCGTTCTTCCTGACATATGCACTAACAACGCGTTCGGCCACGCCGAACCGCATCCGGGATCGACAGCCCGAGGCCATCGCGCGGATCGCAGGCCACGAATTCTCTGTTTCGCTTCGGCAAACCCCTCGTCTACGGCACCGAAGGCGGCGTCGCAATTCTGCAAGGTCGTATTCACCGAGCCAACGTCACCGGAGTTTCGGGGAGATCACCTTATGGGTCGCGGCGGCGGTCGCCGCCGTGATGAAATGTTGGAATCGCTCCTATGGAGCGAGAGGACGTTGCACCTTATCGTGCGACGCACGATGGTCGTCATCACGTGAGCATCGTGGGCCACGGCAACTTTGCGTCGTGCATGTTGGCCGCAACGGGACGCGGGTTGGGGATGATTCCCGCCACTTTGAGTCGCGCGCATAGCGGCAACCAAAACCTCCGTTGTCCATAACAACAACGAAACTTAAGTCAACGGAAAACTTAAGCTCCGTTTACCTAGGTGCAGGTCCGCAGGCCAAATGGGCGGACGTGTTGAATTGCACCCCATGGCCGCGCATGCTAAACAAACACTTGCGTGCGTTTACGGCGATCGCGCGATACACAAACACCACTCCGAGCTATCAAAACGCCATCAAAATGCCTATGGAGTTGGTATAGAAATGGTACATAAAGGAAACAGTCACTCAGCTGGATGATCAGCTAAGTGACTGTTTTATTGGCTGGGGGACTAGGATTCGAACCTAGGTAAACGGAGTCAGAGTCCGTTGTCC
>DAITMW010000191.1:9552-14634 GCA_036834945.1 Steroidobacteraceae bacterium | reverse complement strand
CACTCATTCAGCTGTTTCGTCAGCGCCGAGCAGTATTCAAAGACCTTGCCGATGTAGGTGATGTTCCACACGGCGGAAAAGTCCGCCAGGCTCCAGTTGAGGCTCATCGTGCCCCTGAGCCTGGGGGCCTCGTTCGCCAGATAGCCGAGCTCGTCGACGGTCACGAAGCCGCTGGCACTCGTAGCGGAAGGCAGGTCCTCGACGAACGACCGCACGTAAGTCCAGATGGTCGAGACACCGAACCTGCCGAAGGAGGTCGGACCGAACGAATACTCGGCGTTGAAATCGATGCCGCTGGTGCGCTCCCCGCCAATGTTTTGCTCGACATTCTGAACGAGTGTGATCGCATTACCCGTGAGGGTGATGAGAGCGCAGTTTTCAGGGCTGCCGCGGTTATAGCACTGGTTGAGAATGTACTGCGCGGGAACGGTGCCGATCTCATTCGTGAGATCGATCTGGTAGTAGGCCGCACCAAAACTGAAGTCGCTCAACCATTGCGGACTGTAGGTGAATCCGACACTTTTCGAAGTGGCCTTTTCCGGCGTGAGCGACGGATTGCCGCCGACCTGGGTTTGTATGCGAGTCCCGGCCTGCGCATGTACGACACCTCCGCAACCCACGGGCAGTGGCGTCCCGGCGATCCAGCCGCCATTTTGTGTGGCCGGAGCGCAAGGATCTTGCAGGACGTTGTAGCTCGCCCCACCGGAGTTGTACAAGTCGTTGATACTGGGCGCGCGGAATCCTTGCGCCCAGCTCGCCCGGAGCACCAGGTCGTCGACCGGTTGCCAGCGGATCTGGACTCGTCCGGTATGCGTCGAGGTGCCCTTCTCGACTCCAGAGTCCAGTGTACCCGGGATACCGCCCTGCCATTTGAACTGAGACCAGCGGTTCGCCAGGTCGATGCTGAGCGATTTGGCGAACGGAAGGTCCTTGAACACCGGGACACTCAGCTCGAGGTACTCCGCATTCGTCCAGGTCTTTCCGGCGGTAGGCTGAATGCAGCGCAGTGTCGTGAGGCATTCCTGCAGCAGGGTGTCGGGAACCTGGGATCCGTCTTGTGACAAGGACTCCGCGCCGGCCGCGACGGCCAATGGCCCCGCCGGCAAGTTGACGAGCCGTCCGGTAATGTCCGCGGTGAAATCGCGCATCGTCTGCTTCGTATTGAAGTTGTTGACGGCCTGACTCCAGGCGACCATGTCCGGCGTGAGTGCGGTTTCACCAGTAGCACTGTTGAAACCGCCGAAGGGATTCACGGGGACACAGCCGGGAATGAGAATGGGGTAGTACTTGCCGTTGATCTGCTTCCAGGTTCCCGTACTGCCGGGCGCGGACTGCCCCGGACCGTTGCACTGCGCCCCCCCTGGCGAGTCCAACTGCTGCGCGAGCCTCTCGTTGTTGGTAAACCCGGTGTCCTGGGCCGCATCGTGGGTCTGTCCGTAGTTGAAGCCGACCTCCCAGTTCCACTTGTTGCCGAGCGCGTTGAAGTCACCGTTCAAGCCCAATCGTATGGTGGTGGTCGTGATGTGATCCTGTGAAATGCGGTCGTAAGCACCCGGCAGTGCCTCGCCGTATTGACTCAGCAGATAGTTTGGGGTGCACGAGGCCACGGCCACGCCCCCTAACGTCTTGCCGTCCGGGCAATACAGCGCGGGATTTCCGACCAGGTCCACACCGAATGGGTTGTATGGATTGTTTGCGCCAATGCCGTAGCCGGCGCCGAAGACCTGGTACGCCCCACCTGAGCCTGCGGAGTAGCTCGATGATATCTGACCTTGGGAATCCTCGACGTTGTAGGCGGCGACCGTGGTGAAATTCAGGTGGTCGGACAGCCGATAGTGCGCATTGGCATTCAGAGACACATTCCGGTCCGGCTTGGTGAGCAGGAACTCAGTGGGCTGATACGACGTGTTGAACAGTTGATTGACGAAGTTGTTCAACGTCGGACTGTAGTTCGGCCCGGAGCCTACCTGCAGCGTACACGTGCCCGCCTTGGTGCAGGTGCCACCGCCCAGCGCCTGATTCGAGAGTGCCGGGCTCTGTACGGTCAGGGTCGGCGGAACGAAGCCAGGCAGGTAGGTCGTCTGCGTCAGCGGCCCCGGGCGGCTTTCGTACCGATCTTGCGCCCGGACCCCGTCCTTGTTCTGGAATTCGCCGCTGAGCATGAGTCCGGAGCGCTCGTCGCTCTTGCCGATCGTGAAGTCATACACTTGCGTCTGGCCGTCCAGGCCCGTGCCGGGATTGTCATAGGCGCCGCCATAGGCATGAGCTTCAGCGCCGTTGAAATCGGTCTTCAGGATGATGTTCACCACGCCCGCGATGGCATCGGAGCCGTAGATCGCGGAAGCCCCGTCCTGGAGAACATCGATGTTCTGTATCATGGAAGCGGGTATCGCGTTGAGGTTCACGACACCGTTCAATTGTGGGGTCCAGCGCTGGCCGTTGACGAGCACCAACGTGCGGTTAGCGCCCAGATTGCGTAAGTTGATGGTCGTGGCGCTGCCGTTGCTGCTGTTGGATTGAGCTGTCGTCGTGAGGGATGCGCCTGCTTGAGGAATGTTCTGCAAAACTGAAGAAACGTCAGTAAAGCCCGACTGCAGGATCTGCTCGGCCGAAATGCTCTGGACGGGCTGCGCCTGTCCCGCGCTCGATTGCAGGATGTGAGTTCCGGTAACGACTACCGTAGACAGGTCTTCGACGGCGGAGCTCTCACCCGGGCCGCCATTATCCGGGGCGGTCTGAGCGAGCGCAACGGGGGCCGCCAACGCGGACAGGGCGCAGGTCACCCATCCGTAATGAACAGCACGACAAACAGCTCTATCCACGGTCGAAGCTCCTTTGCTTCAAGAACGGCTCATGAACGAAATCCGATCGGGCCGCGCAATCTACAGACAGACAGGTTAGGGGTGGGTAGGAGGAAGGTAACGAATAGGTTATATCCGGCAGGATTACACAGGCCGGCGACACAGACGCAGTCGGGGTTGGAATGACCCGATTCCGAATTGGAAACCATCACGTATCCGCGGCGATCTACTATGAGGCGGTCATGGCGTTCGCTACCGGTGAGCACGTTGAACGCTGCTGTCGATGTTGGAGCACAAAATGAAGCTATTCGATTTGCCGCGACGCGCCTATACGGAATTCGCCACTCCCCTGGAGCCATTACCGCGTCTGAGCAAGACTCTGGGAGGCGCGGAAATCTGGATCAAGCGTGATGATCAACTTGGGCTCGCCGGCGGCGGCAACAAGACGCGCAAGCTCGAATATGTCATGGCGGCCGCGCTCAATGCCGGCGCCAAGGCGGTCATGACGGTGGGTGCCGTGCAATCCAATCACTGCCGTCTGACACTCGCCGCCGCCAAGCGAGAGGGACTGGCGTGTTACCTCGTGATCGAGGAGCGGGTAAAAGGCAGTTACTCGCCGCAAGCCAGTGGTAACAATCTTCTGTTTCACCTGCTCGGCGTGCAAAGAATTTTCGTTTCACCCTACGGCGCGGACATCAAGGCATCGATCGACAAAGCCCGTGAGACTGTCCGTCATGAGACAGGGGTCGATCCTTATTTCATCCCTGGCGGCGCCTCGAGCGCGCTCGGAGCATCGGGCTACGCGGCGGCCGTGCTGGAACTGCTGGGGCAATGCGGTAAACAGCGCATTTCCTTCAACAATATCGTGGTCGCCAGCGGCAGCGGCGGCACGCATGGCGGGCTGCTCGCGGGCAAAGCCCTGTTCGGCTTTCCCGGCAACGTATTGGGAGTGAGCACGCGCCACCCGACAGCGGTACAGAAGCCGCATATCGAATCGCTCGGGCGCGAGACGCTCACATTCCTGGAAAGCAAGGCAACGATCCCTGCGGAATGGGTGAAGGTCGCCGATGATTGGGTGGGGCCGGGGTATTCGATCCCCGATGAGCGCACCATTGAGGCTATCCGCCTCTTCGCCGATGAGGAAGGCATCCTTCTCGACCCGGTCTACACCGGCAAAACCGCAGCAGGGTTGATCGGCATGATTCGGCGCGGCGAACTCGCCAAGGGCGGGAAAGTGCTGTTCTGGCACACGGGGGGCTGGCCGGCATTGTTCGCATATGGTGAGCACTTTCAAACTCACGGCGCACGTGCATGACAGGGTCTCGCGCCAGGATGCGGCGGCAGGCCGGGGTGCTCGGGGGCATGGGCCCGGAGGCGACGCTCGTGTTCCTGGAGAAGTTTTACTCACTCACGCGTGGCCGTCCCGAGCAGGCGCGCCCTGCCCTGCTAGTGAACATTGACCCACGGGTACCGGATCGAAACGAGGCCTGGAGCGGAATCGGGGTGAGCCCCGCTGCCTCACTCGCGCAAATGGGACGGAGGCTCAAGCAAGCGGGTGCCGATTTTTGTGTGATGGCCTGTGTCACCGCTCACGGTTACGTGGAGTCTTTCGAACGCGACGTCGGTATTCCGCTCATCCGCATGCCGGATGTCGTGGCTGACGCCTTGCAACCGGAGCGCGGCGACGCGGGGCGAACCGAGACAACTGCCGATAGCCCGGTTGGTCTTCTCGCGACCACGACCACACTTGAAATGAAATTGTTCCAGCGGGCTTTCGCGGCACGGAACAGCCCGCTCATCCTGCCGGACAAGATCGGGCAGGAAGCGCTGATGCATGCCATTTACGCCATCAAGAAGGGAGAGAATGCTCGCTCGATCGTCCTCGCCGTAGCGGAATCTCTCGTGGCACGAGGTGCTCGCAGATTACTCCTCGGCTGCACCGATCTGAGCGTTCTCAGCCCTGTTGGTCTCGAAGGTTGCACCGTTTTGGACGCGCTCGACCTGCTCGCGGTGCGCACGCTTGCCGAGATCGAGAAAGACCGGGAGATCGGATAGTTGAGTCGCTGCCACACAGCGAACTAACCATCGGGCGCTTTCCGTGCGGCGCTTGACGTCGCCTGTCCCGATGCATTACTTTCGGATCGCTTTCCCAAGGATGCCTCCGGTCCAGCAAAGTTGTAAATGTCCGGGTCCGGGCGCGTCGAAGTGTCCGGAAAACCAACGACACTTCTATGAACCTGAGATGGCTGGAAGATTTTCTTGCTGTATGTGAAACGCGTAG
>DAITMW010000191.1:0-9452 GCA_036834945.1 Steroidobacteraceae bacterium | reverse complement strand
GCGTCGTTCTCGATCATGACGAACACTCCAAGCTCACACTGGGCACCGATTATCTGGTTCCGGTCAGCTCACCGGCCAAGCAGGGCGGCAAACCGTACTACGCGATCACACACGCTGCCGAACGGCCACTGCCCTACCTGGGATATACGGAGGAGTCGCACCTCGGCAAGGTGTTGGCAAATCATCCGGCGTTTGCGCGAATAGCCGACAGACTGGTGGCGCACGCAAAGAGCGCTTATTCGGAAGCATTGCGAGCTGGCGCACTCGCCGGCATGGGCATTGCCTGGCTGCCGTATAGTCTGATCAGAAGCAACCTGGAAGACGGGGACCTTACGTTGGCCAGTGAGGATGTGTCTCATTACATCCCGCTGAGCATCGATGTCTATCGCCAGAGAAGCACATCCCGTGAGGAAGTGCTGAAGTGCTGGGAGATCTGGCGAACCCACGTTCGCGGCCTCAATCAGCTGAGGCCGGCGCTCCCGGGAATTGTTTAAGGGCGATCGCTGGCGCCAACACTCGAGGCGTCGCCGTAGACCACCGTAAGATAAACACCCAACAGCTTGATCTCACTCGCGTCGATCGGCGCGCCATAGGCGTGCTGCATCTTTTGTACTTCCGCGGTCCATTGCGTCAGAGTCATGCCCGGAGGTTGATACAGGATGTAATCGGCCGAGTGACAGATGCCGCATTTTTGCCGGGCGATCGAGTACCCGGGCAGCTTGGAGGGCAGGAGCTGCGCGGTCTCAGGAGGCAGCTCGATCGTTTTAGTTGCCGCGGCGGCTTGCGCGAGCAGCACGCATGACACCACGGCGAGACAGGACAGGCGGCCAATGTGTTTGATCACAGCGCCACCTCAGGAAATGGTCACTGTGGTCGACTCGATCGCGTGGCGCCGATAACCAGCGGGGTTCCAATCGGCTCGCTCAGGCTGCACTTCCCCTCTTTGGTTGCTGGCGCGAACCTGTAGCGTGGCCGGTCCGCGGCGCTCGAAACGTACGGGCAAGCGCCACTCCCTGAAGGAAAAGTTGCCCAGGTTCTCCGCGAGCTTCGCCGGCATCCAGCTCCGTCCCCCGTCCAACGATACATCCACCCGCTTGATCCCGGCGCCTCCGTCAAAGGCGATTCCCTTCAATTCGACGTTGGTGGCGGCTTGCAATACGTCGCCATTGCGTACACTGGTGATGAAGCTCCGCACCGGTAGAGTTGCGATCGGTCGCGTCGACTTTGGCGCAGTTCCCGGGGTGACGCAGTTACACTCATTGTCCGGTATGCGATAGCCAGTCGTCATGAAAAACGCGTCATGGCCCTCGAAGTCGTGAGCGAGCACTTCGATCTCGGTGAGATGCTTCACCCAGTAGGTGCCGAAGTAGCCGGGCACGATCAACTTCACCGGGTATCCGTTGAGAAACGGGATGTCCTGTCCGTTCATGCTCCAGGCCAACAGCGGCTCGGCACTCAATGCGTGCTCGATCTCCAGGGCCTTGCGAAAGTCGGGCGTAGCCGGCAGGACCGGCGTGTCCAGACCGTTGAATGTGACTTGTTTCGCGCCGGGCGCGACTCCCGCCTTTTCCAACACCTTGCGCAGCGGGACTCCGAGCCAGCGCGCGTTGCCCATCGCGCCGTTGGAAGCCTGCCCCCCGAATACGCGCGGTGAGGAGAAACCACGGCTGTTTCCAGAACACTGATTCACCGCAACAACCTCGTGCGGGTCCGACAATCCCTTCAGATCCGCGAGCGACAGACTGAGCGGCGTCTTCACGAGGCCTTTTACGGTAACACGATAGGTCTGCGTATCGATGGACAACGGAATGTTGGCCAGGTGATAACGGACAAAAAACGCATCGTTCGCGGTGATCGGACCCTCGTTGAACACGGCGAAGGGAGTTTCCAGTTGCGGGGGCCGAGTGCTCAGACGAATCAGAGGTCGCTTGCCAGGGTACTGCACCAACCGGCGCGGGCCCGCGGCGACAGAGATATCCTGGCCGATCTCCTGGCCGACATCGCCCTCGATCGCGGGACTGAGTAGCGGTATGCCCATGGCGCCCAGCAGACCGACTCCCTGCACGAATCTTCGACGGCTGAGCGACACCGTGGGAGTCATCGGGCCGGATGCGGGGTCTGATGTGACCATGAGTGCTCCTTTGCGAATCGAGTGCGCAACTTCACCCTGCCGCGTGGAGATCCAGCTGTAAAGCAAATGATTTTTCTATTATCTAGCGAGTCCGTAGCTTGAACAGGATGGACTGCCGTCCGCGCGGGGCTGCTGGCGGACCTGGTGCCGGGGAGGTTGGGAAAATGGCTCCCGGAGCTGTCGAGTTGGATGTCGGGTTGGACACGACTCCGGGAGATCAAGGCGGGATCAGGCCGGACTGGCGAAAACTCGCGATCAGCGCATCGAAAAGGCTCAAGTCTGAACGGCTTCGTGCCATGAGTTGGGCGCCGGCGACCGCCGCGAAAATCGCGCGCGCCCTTGTTTCACACTCGCTACCAGAGGCGGAAACCGCGGACAACATCCTGGTCAACCACGCTACATTGACGTCTGCGAAGGCTTGCACCTCGGTTCTAACTGTTGCCGGCAAGTCGTCATATTCGGCTGCCATGAAGCTGCAGAGGCACATCCGGTTGTCCTCCTCGAGCGAGCGGCGAAAGAGTCCTGGGTATGCCTGGAGCGCTTTCGTCGGATTCCCCGCTGTCGCCTCGAGTGCTTCGAGGCGCGCTGCCGTGTCCTGCCAGTAGCGCTTCGCCACCGCCGCACCCAGATCGGCCTTGCTCGGGAAGTGGTGGTAGATGCTCGCGGCCTTGATGCCCACTTCAGCCCCGATATCGCGGAAGTTCAACCCGCCATAGCCGTGTGCCTGGGCCGCCCGCCGGGCGGCCTCGAGGATCGCTTCTTTCGCACTTTCGTTCATTGCCGGCACCTTACCACGTACCCAACCAATTGCCAGGTAGGGATTGACTCCGAAAATTGGAAGTTCTATCGTCGCTGCCTACCAACTGATAGGTAGATAATCAACGAGACGTCTATATGACTGATTCAATTACGAAAATGGATGCCATCGGCATCGCCGGCCTGATCGCCAGGAAGGAAATCTCCGCGGTAGAGGCTGTGAAGGCGCACCTCAACCGTATCGCCGAGGTCGACTCCAAGGTCAATGCAATCGTGACATTGGCCGAAGGCGCCCTGGATGCCGCCAGGAAGGCCGATAAGGAATTGGCCTCCGCCGGCAAGCTCGGTCCGCTCCATGGCGTTCCGTTCACGGTCAAGGACAGCATCGACACGGCAGGCGTGCTCACGCAACGCGGGTCGCCGATTTTCAAGGGACACATTCCCGATACCGACGCCACCGCAGTCGCGAGGATCAAGGCCGCCGGTGGCATTCTCATCGCAAAAACCAATCTGCCGGAGTTCGCCTACTCGGTTGAGACCGACAACCTGCTGACGGGTCGGACCAACAATCCGTGGAACCTCGAGTACACCTCGGGCGGCTCGAGCGGCGGCGAATCTGCCGCGATCGCAGCCGGAATGTCCCCACTCGGTCTGGGCAGTGACGTCGCCATTTCGACGCGCGGGCCCGCCGCGCACACCGGTATCGTTGGCCTCAAGGCCACGCACGGCCGTGTGCCGGCGACGGGTCACTGGCCGAGGGTTCCACGCCGGTTCTGGCATGTTGGCCCGATGGCGCGCAGCGTTCGCGATGTCGCCCTTGCCTACTCTCTGCTCGCGGGCCCAGATGGCGCCGACGGCTTTTCCAACATTGCCCCCAGCGTGGACACCGGTGCGCGCATGTCGAACCGTCCGCTCCGCGTGGGCTGGCTGACAGATTTCTTCGGACCGCTCGATCTCGAAGTGGCTGTGGCGGTGAGAGAAGCAGCCAAAGCGCTGAGCGGCGCCGGCTGTCAGGTTGAAGAGGTCAGCCTGCCGCTCCTGAAGGAAACCGATGGCGTCGCCCTCTTCTGGAAGCTCCAGCAAATGGAAACGCGTGCGGTGTTCGAGAAGGTTGTCGCCGGCCACGAGGACCAGATCTTCCGTCATGTAAGAGCGATCTTCGGCACGCCTGACACCTCCATCGCGGAATTCGTCGCCGCCGAGCAGGTCCAGGAGCGTCTTCGCGACACCTTCGCCACGTACTTCCAGAGCTATGACGTGCTGCTCTGTCCAGTGACCCCGTTCCCGGCTACGAAGCATGGTCTGCAGGATGTCGTGGTCAATGGCCAGGCGTTCTCGCCCTTTCAGGTCATGAACGCGACCTCGATTTTCAGCCTCACGGGCAATCCGGCGATGACGCTACGGTTCGGAACGAGCCGCAATGGGCTTCCGATCGGGGTCCAACTCGTCTGCTCGTGGTACGCGGAATCGACGCTGTTCGACGCCGCTTCGCGTCTCGAGTCGGTGAGCCCGGTCCGCAACCTGCACCCGCCTCTCTAACTGCGTAGCGACTCTCCTGCGAAGCGTGGTATTAGCTGGCTAGCGCTAAAACCCATTCCTGAGAGGAATACCATGAATCGCTTCACGACGATGGAGGCGTTCGTCCACGTCTTCGAGACGGGCTCGTTCTCCGGCGCTGCGCGTCGGCTGCGCGTGGGCCAGCCGGCTGTCTCCAAGATGATTGCCCAGCTCGAGGACCGCCTCGGTGTACGGTTGGTCGTGCGGTCCACTCACGGATTGACACTCACCGAGGCAGGTCAGAGGTTCTATGAGAGAGCCAAACGATCCCTGGACGAGGCAGATGAGGCTGAGCAAGCCGCGCGCGGCGCGGCCGCGACCCTGGCGGGCCGTTTGCGAATCTCGGCGGCCGTTACGTTCGCACAATTGCACGTGGTTCCCCAGCTGCCGATTTTTCTGGAGGCACATCCCGAGCTCGAGGTGGAAGTGGTGCTCGATGATCGGAACATCGATCTCATCGAGGAGGGAATCGACGTTGGGTTGAGGATGGGAACGCTGCACGACTCCACCATGACCGCCAGGAAAATCGCGCAGGCCAAGCGCCTCGTGTTGGGTTCAGCAGCTTATCTGGCGCGCGCCGGTGAGCCCGAGACGCCTCAGGATCTGAGCGAGCACCAGTCGGTGATCTATGATAGAGGCAGTGGTGGATCGGTCTGGACCTTCCGCAAAGGAAAAGTCGAAACATCAGTGACTGTCAAAGGCCGTGTGCGCGTCACGGCCGCCGAGGGCGTCCGGGCTGCTGTTTTCGCCGGTCTCGGTCTCACGATCGCCTCCGAATGGATGTTCGCACCCGAGCTGCGTGCTGGCACGGTCAGACCGGTCCTGCCGGACTGGGAGCTGCCACCGATCGATCTGTGGGCCGTGTTTCCCACCGGACGACGCGCGAGCGCCAAGGCGCGTGCTTTCACGAGCTTCATCGAGAAGCAACTCTCCCAGGCCGTGCGTTACTGAGCCCTTGCTTCCGGTATTCCTGCCCGCGTTCACGCCCCTGGAGGCGGTACCGGTTTCTTCTGCAAAAAACTCCCGGGGGGCAGAGTGGCCACCTGGAAATAGTTGCTCCTCGCGAGCGCCTCGTACAGGGGCGGCGTGAAGAAAGCCGATATTCGCGCGGCAACCAGGGCCGTTGCCATCATCGGAATCACCATCGTGTTGCCGTTGGTCATTTCCAGCACGATCACAAACGACGTGATGGGCGACTGCGTCACCGCGGCAAGATATCCGGCCATGCAAAGAGCGATTACCGCAGCCATCGGCGCCCAGGAGAATGCTAAATGCACCCACTGCGCAATCCCCGCACCGATCGACAGTGAGGGCGAGAAGAGACCACCCGGAATACCGAGCATGTAGGTCACGATCATGGCGCCCCATTTGGTGATCGCATAGCCCTGCGAGACCGGCGCAGCACCCGTCAGCAGATGAGTCGCCTGGTCATAACCGCTGCCCCAGGTTTCGCCATGGGTGGCACAACCGAGCGCCGCAATCACGATGCCGATGATCAGTGCATACAGGAGCGGCCGGTGGGCGCGTAGTCCGATGAGCCAGTCCGGCATCCACGTTCGCCAGCGCAACAGTGTCAGGTTGAACGCCGCACCGAGGAGACCACAGAGCACCGCCGACAACACGACGGGCAGCACGAATGCTCCGCCCAAGTTCACCGGCACATTGATCTGGCCGAAGTAAAGATAGTTGCCCGCGAGCGCGAGCGAAGTCAGGCCGGAGAACACTACGGCCGTGATCATAGTCCCGTTGGTGCGGCTCTCGAAGTCCCGAGCCAGCTCCTCGATGGCGAATATAATTCCGGCCAGCGGCGTGTTGAACGCGGCCGATAGCCCCGCCGCCGCACCTGCCAGCAACAGCCGGCGCTCGAGTTGCGGGTGGCGATGTGGGTAGAAACGGCGGATCTCCGCCATGATGGCCGCGCCAATGTGCACAGTCGGCCCCTCGCGCCCGATCGTAAGACCGCCCAACAAGCCGAGCAGCGAAATGGCGATCTTCCCGGCAACGACGCGCAGACCGAACAGGCGCCGCATCAGCGTGTCTTCTTCCTCTGCCCGCCGCGAATGCAGCGCCGCGATCACCTGCGGAATACCGCTGCCTTCGCTGCCCGTAAACCAGCGACGCGTCAGAAATAGCGCCAGCACAGTCAGGCTCGGTGTGATCACGAAGGCGAGCCAGGGTCGGTCGCCCAGCCAACCGACGAAGATGTCGGAAGCCTCCTTACTCCAGTCGGCGTACAAAACGGAAACCAGGCCTACGAGAACCGCTGCGCCCCAGGGCAAGCCTACTTGCAGAAAGAGCCGTCTGGATTTCGCGCCGGGTGCCCAGCGTCTAGCTCGCTCGCGCAGTCGCTCCCTTGGCCGCTGCTCCTCGCTCATCGATATTCGTAGTCGTCTTTTCGCTGTGTGTGATGGAAGGCATGCTAGCACTCTGCGCGCTTCAGTGTTTTTCGCATTCCACATCGTCGCGGCAGGCCGCGCTTTATTTCCGCCATCACCAACGCCGTCAACCGTGCGTCGTCGGTGTCCAGCTCAAATCCCAGACGCGAGTACCACGGTGCGTTCCACGGCACGTCTGTGAACGTAGTCAGTGTCAGTGACCCCAGGCATCGGGCTCTGGCGAACGTCTCAGCAGCATGCATCAACTGAGTGCCAATTCCGCGACCCTGAACCCCCTGGCGAACGGCAAATTCCCACAGGTGCAGATCGGTCGAAAAGATTTCCGCGGCCAGGAAACCCAGGATCTCGCCTCCCTCACCCTCCGCGACCCACTCTGTACCCGACGCTATATAGAGCCGATGATCACGGACAGACAGGTTCTCCTCATCGGGAAGGGATGCCAGGTCGGGAATTTCCAAAAAGAGCCTGCTCGCCGAGTGCTCGACTGGCGGCAACCTGATCGCATCTTCGAGGACGCCCGTGCGTATTTGTACGTGCATCCCGAGAAGACCGGCGTGGAGGCGGCTCCATTGCCTGGGCTGGAGCGTTGGCTGTTCCCGGTTTGTATCGGACCTGATCAGTTGGTGCGGGCCGACCCCACCGCACGATCAGGCACTTCGAACAAGCTCACGATGCTCTGGTACTTTTCGACGTACCAGCGGTTCTCGTTGTTGTACCTCGGGATGGTCAGCGGACGCACATCCGTGCCTTCCATTTTCCAGATACAGGGACAAGTCACCGACGCTCCTGCGAGCTGCACTCCCGGGCGGTTCAGTTCGTCGAGCTTGACCTTCATGCGAGTCAGGACGCGGTAGAGCTTCGCGACGTTCCGGGATCCACCGTTGTAGGCGGCGACCGGAAAGATGCCCAGCACCTCCGGATTGGCACGGTACGCGAGTCGAATATCGTCCCGCATCCCCGCCAGGTCGAGATCCAACAGGCAGGCCGCCGCTTTCATGGCGTTCAGCAGATTCGTCGCGCCGCTCTCGAAGCTCGGGTCGAGCCTCGCGCCGGGGCAGCTTCTGACCACGAGCGCATAGGTCCCCTTGCCCTTGCGGTTGGTGAATTGCATCGGCCCCAAAGCTTTGGCGCTCGAGACACTGTACCGGTAGGCCTCTTCCCTCTTCAGGCCGTACTGACTCAGGACCTCGTCGAAGGCGAGCGCCTGCTTCTCGACGTAGTCCCTGTCATCGGTCTGCTCGATGACCGCCAGTGTCGCGATGAGCTGTAACGGAATGACATCCGCGAGCAACTCGCCGCGAAAGGCCGCACTCGGCACCTGCGCGCGACGCAGCTCCTCGATCGCCTTATGCGCGGTGGCGGTCAGAAATTCCTTCCCGCCGCTGACGAAGGCCGGGTCGAAGGTGTCCTCGGTGAAGGGCAGATAGACGATCGGCTTCGCGGTCTGGACGACGGCGGCCCACTGCTTGCGCTTGATGAGGTTGTTGTCGAACACAGGGAACTTGCGTCCGTAGACCTTCAAGGGGTCCCCGTCGCGGGTAAAGGCGAACATGAGACGCTCGGCACCGGTGCCCTTTACGTGCCGCGCCTGAATACCCGGTGTGAGAGTGCGAAAGGCCAGGGGCTTCCCACCGGGTTTCCACTTGATCGGCGGACGTGGGAGCTCGATGTGGGCGACGGTCCACTCCTGCTTCGCCTCGCTCCAAAGCGCAAAGGCGACCGGTCGTCCGCGCAGCACCTGCTTTTTCCCTTTGCCCGTGAAGACGTATTGGAGCTCGACGTCATGCAGAAGGGTCTGCCCTTCGGCGACGAGATCGTGGATGGCCGCATCACGGGTCCGGCTGCCCTGGATGACGATCTCCTTGGGAGCCTGATCGGGGTGCTCCGACTCGGCAACGGCGAGTGGAACCTCGCCCTCTTCCTGCTTCGACCCTTCGTTCGCAGCGGGCTCCTCGACGGAAGCCGCCGCCTCGGCTGGCGCGGCAGGCACCGCGTCGGTCAGGGTCGGTTCAATTTCGTAGCCGGCGCCGCCTGTCGTCGTGCATCCAGCAAAGAACAGGGACGCCAGTATGAGCAGCGCAGCAGAGTGTCGGGCAGGTGCGTTCATGCCGCCGATAATACTCAACAGCGGCACGGTGCACGCGTGCTCGTATCAAGAAAATGCAATGGGCGTCGTGATACGGGTCACTTTTGGCCAGGAACGCAGTAAGGCCCCGCCGCGGAGGCCCCTAGTTGCGCGGCTGTTCGCTCGCCGGCGCGCCACGCCCCGAATTCTCAGGTGATCCACTCGTCCCGTGCCGGCGGCAGCCAGTGACCCTCAGCCTTTCGAAACCTCAATGTCCCGCCGGTCCAACCCGCGTTCCAGATGACCACGGCCTGGGTGCGTGCATAGAGGGTCATCCTGACGACCTCCGCGTCTGCGATCGGAGGAGCCGTCCGCGAGGACTGCGGCAGGGAATCCACGTCATCGCGCAGCCCATCATGGTCTGTGTCGGCGTCATTTGGATCTGTGCCCAGTTTCTCCTCGAGTAGGTCCGGCAGGCCGTCTCCGTCCGTGTCGCGCTCAATGTCGTCGAGCGAGAGCTCAATGTAGAGATCCTTGCCAGATCGCC
>DAITMW010000190.1:0-14729 GCA_036834945.1 Steroidobacteraceae bacterium | reverse complement strand
CGCAGGCCTTGGTCTGCGGGTCGATGTTGGGAAGGTCCGCGGGACAGATGTTGATTTCAGTCATGAGACCGCCGAAATTCTCGGCATCGTTGGCCAGGTGATCCAGGTTGGGCGTGTACAGGTAGAATTTCTGCCCCGGCGCGAGCCCGCTCGCGTCGAGGAGCACATCGATCGACTCGCCGCCGGCCAGCGTGATGGAGTTCGTCTGGTACGTCATATCGTTGCCGGCCAGATCGCGCAGCAGGCGGGCATTGAGGCCGATGACGCGCATCGGAATACCGAGGGAGGCCAGCGTCTGATATTCGGTCACATCGAGGTCGGCAATGCGCAGCAACGCCCTGCCGCCGACGGGAATATTGATGATGGTCGGCAGCGGCTGCGACGAATGCATCGTGCCGTCGGTCGACTGCGTCGTCATCGCGCCCGGTTGCACGGTATCGGGATAGCTGCGGCCGTTCAGCAGGAAGTACTTGTCTTTCATGTCCGCGAACGACTCGGGATTGAAGGTCATGCCGACGAAGTGGAAATTCGGATCGAAGCCGTGGATCTGAATCGGGTATTCGACGTCATAAGCGGTCGTGCCATCGCCGTCGTTGTAGGCGTACATCTGACGCTGCGTCGACGTGTTGGTCTTGGTGTCCGTGACACGCGTGTTGATCACCTGCTGAACATGGTTCACAGGTGGGAGTGGCGATGAGCACTCGAAGTCCGTACCGCACTTCGTGCGCAGATCGCCCTGTTGCTGTACCAGCGAGGCGTACAGCTCGTGCCCGATGGGGACGCGATTCTGGCGGGGCCGGACGAAGAGCTGGCCGACCATGCCCATCTGCAGGTGCTCGGGCGGCGAGATGTGACAGTGCCAGAAATAGGTGCCGGCATCGGGCGCGAGGTAGTAGTAGCTGAAGCTGCCGCCGATGTTGATCGCGATCGAGGCATCGGGCACGCCGTCGTAGAATGACGAGGCATTCGGGTAGCCATGGAAGTGCACGGTGTGCTGCTCGAACAGGTCGGGGCGCATGACCTGGCCGACATTCGTCAGGGTCAGGAAGAACTCGTCATCTTCGTCGATCGCCATGAGCGGAGCCGGCATGTTGGCATTCATGACACCGACGTCCATGATCAGGCGGGGATCGACGTGGCCATCGAGGGGAGCGCCCACGGTACCCGTGCCATTGTTGGCCTCGACGTCGGGTACCAGGCCGATCGCGCCATTGAACGTGTAGCCCGTCGGAGCCGGCGCGCCAATGAACACGTCCGCGATGACGGCGCTATTGTTGAGATTCGACTGGTTGAAGACATGAGCGGGTTCGGTCCCCGGCTGACCGCTCACCTGGTCGGCCAGTCCGGAAAGCGGTCCGAAGCCAAACAGGTACAGCGGGGTGCCATCCCCCATCGTCGCGAATCCGTCACCTCCCGAGATCTGCTGACACTTGATCCCGCCGCCGTTGTCGACGTAGTTGACGCTGTATGTCGATCCATCCACGCGCGTCAGGGTCTTGGGAACGACAGTGGGTCCCGTATAGTCGGACGTCACGTCCGTAGGATGCAGGGTGGTCGCCGCAGGGCATTGCACTCTGAACGACTGCCCTGCCGCGGGCAGCGTCAGCGCGCAGAGCAGGAAAGTCGCCAGACCGTACCGATACCAGCGTGTATCAAACATAATGCCTCCGTCATGATCCCGCCTGGGTGAGGACCCGACCCCGTGCGCCCGTGTTGTTTGGTTCTTGTCAGGATGAAGGGTGCGGCGGATGGTCCCGCGAAACTATCGGTGTGAGTGCGAATCCCCGAATGGGCGGATTCGGTAGCAACCCAGGTAGGGTTTGACAGTAGGCGTCAGGGAGCGGAGGCGGGCTTCTTGCGCAGATAACTCCGCGGCACGTAGACGAACTGCCAGGCACAGTAGCAGTCACTGTCTTCGAAGGCGGCATCGACCGACGCGAAGCCGTTGCGCTTGAGCGGCGCCAGTCTCGAGCTGCTGGCGACCCCCATGATGCCGCTGCCGTCGGGAGCACGGACCAACGTCCAATCCGCCGTGCCCGTCATGGGATCGATATACAGACGCCGCAGGTGTCGTATAGGGACCGGCGAGCGATCATCCAGGATGAGGTCCTGCAAGGACAGCGGATACCGATGACCGCTTGCAAAATAACTGGCGATTGCCATGCGGATCGCATCCCCGGCGAAGAGCAGTTGCGCTTCGCGCTCGCGCTGCTCCGATATCGACCAGACACGGCCGACGAGAGTGAGCATGAGGCCCATGACCACTATGGCAACGAGGAGGCCGATATACGTAAAACCGGCCTGGAGCTCATAGCGCATGCGCATTGACGCTACGCTACCAGGAGGCCAGGGGCGTTCCATCGGCAGCCGACTCGCTCGCTCCGCTGTGCACGTCGCGCACTCCCGCATGGTCGGGATCATCCGAAGGTACCAGCGTCCAACTATCGGAGGCCTGGGTAAATGGATCGACCGGTACCGCACGCACGTAGCGCTTCTCCGCCAGTGCCTCGAGCGTCTCGGGGTACTGGCCGAGATCGGCGTAGTACTTGTCGATCGACTCACGCAAGATGGCGAGATCCTGGTGAAGAACGGTCTCCTTGGCGCGTCGTAACGTATGAAAATAGCGAGGCACGGCGATGGACAGGAGCGTGCCGATGATGACCATCACGACCAGGAGCTCGATCAGCGTGAATCCCCGGATGGTGGAGAACCCGCGCGAGACCGGCCATCGCCTGTTACCAGTCATGGTAGGCGACTCCGTTCAACCCTTTGCCCGTTGAAAGTGAGTAGACGTCGAACACATCGTCGCCTGGCTGCGGATCGTCGGGTGGACTCGCATAACTGCGCAGACCCCACGTCTCTTCCGCAGACACCGACGCGTCCGGAAACAGCGGATCCCGCGGAATACGACGCAGGAAGTAGATCTTGACCTTCTTCTCGCTTGCCTGGTCCTCCACGCCCGCGTAAAGCGACTCGAGATCGGGCGGATAGCCCGAGGCATCCACTTCGAGTTGGATATGCCCGGTGCTCGCAGCCTGTTTGTAGGCATCGATCGCGTTGCGGATCTCCCGTAGGGCGGCCCGCAGCTCAGCCTCCTTTTCCCTTTGCGCTACGATCTGCGCGAGTGGCATCGCAGCGGTTGCGAGCAGCGCGACGATCGCCAGCGTGATGACGAGCTCTATGAGGGTGAATCCCTTCATGGCTGAACGGCAATTGTGAGTGGTTGCGCCGAGCTGGTGCCGACCGCCGCGCCGGCGGCGCCAAGAACGGAAAGCATGGCGGCGACTTGGGTCGCCGGCCTTGCCTTGAGCGCTTTGAAATGCAGTGACATGACACCGCCCTCGACGTGCACCGGATCGTCGGGAGTCGTGATGATCTCGAGTTGGGCGCCGCCCGCATGTAAGTTGACGATCGGGGTTCCCGCCGCGGTCGGGACCACGTCGCCAGGCGTCGCACTCACCAGCTGGAGCACTGTCGAATCGTAGCGGACCTGCGAGCGCATTCGCGTGATCGCCTGTTGAGTCGAGAGATGGATGGCGACGTCGAACTCCTCGCCTACGCGGACGGTGGACGGGCCGTCCATGCTGAGCGCTGGCCGGGCCGCCGGTTGGCTCGAGGGCGCTGGTCCGCTTGAGGGCTCCATTGCGCTTGGCGGCACCATTGCGCTTGAGGGCGCTGGTGCGCTCGCTGGCACTGACACGCCAGCGGGTATTGCTGCGCCAGCGGGCGCCGCCCCACTGGCGGACGCCGCTGCGCCAGCGGGCACTGCCCCACTGGCGGGCGCCGGTATGCCAACGGCGCCCTCGCGTGACCTGCCCTCGCCCGACCTGCCGTCATTCGCTTCGCCCTGCGGCGGCGGGCCTGGCACGGCGCTCGCAACAACGTTCGCAGGGAGCTCGTTGATCGGCATGCGAGCTGTTGCCGTTGGAGCCGGCGACGACAGCTGCACTCCTGCCCCGGCTCCCCCGGAGACTGAGCCAGGTCCAACGTTACCCGTTACGCCCAGTCCCGTCGCGCCACCGTTCGCTCCCGAAGCTAACGGAGTACTGCGCGTCCGACTCTCGGTGCCGTACCAGAATTCAGTGGTATCGCTGGGTGGCCGCGATTGCAACCGGATGATGCGCGGCGTTATCGACAACACGACCTCGCTCTTCTCCCGGTCCGAGTGGTGCGTGCCGAACAATCGCCCCAGCAGTGGAAGGTCGCCCAACAACGGGATCTGGTTGGCGCTGCGGGTGTCCGAGTCCTGAATGAGTCCGGCGAGAATCTGTGTTTCACCATCCTTCAGGCGCAGCAACGTATTCGCGTTGCGCGTGCCGATTTCGTAGGCGACCGTCCCTGACGGGGTCGTGATCTGCTTCAGGATCGAGCTCACCTCGAGATTGATCTTGATCGCGACATCGCTATCGAGATAGATCGTCGGCTGCACCTCCAGCGTGAGACCTACATCCAGGTATTGGACGGAGCCTGTGACCACTGGCGTGCCTGCGGCCGTAGGTGTCACGCTGTTGGTGATGACGGGCTCCCGCTGACCGATCAGGATCTTGGCCTTCTCCTTGTTGCGTGCCCTGATCCGCGGACTCGCCAGCGTGTTGGCCAATCCGACCTGCTTCATTGCATTCAACGTGACACTGAGCTGGGAGATGCCGATCGTGTCGGAATTCTGATGACTCAGGTCCGACAGCCGCAGCCCCGAGGAGGCTCCGCCCGTCGCAAGGGACGACGGGGTGAGTGTCGCCGACGCCGGGTAGGCGATTCCCAGGTCCTGCAGCCGGTTGCGCGAGATCTCGAGAATCTCGACCTCCAGCATGACCTCCGGCTCGGAGATATCGAGAGAGGCGACCAGCTTTTCCGCCATGCGTACCGCATCCGGAGTATCCCGCATCACGACGGCATTGGCCCGCTCGTCGACGAACAGTGTCTTCGTGCCGAGAACGGACTTCAGCATGCTCTCGACATCCTTGGGAGCCGCGTTGGTCACATAGAAGGTGCGGACGATCTCTTCCTGGTATTCCTTCTGCTTGGTCGGATTGTTGGGATAGATCAGCACCATGTTCGACGCCAGGACCTGGCGGGTGAGCGAGTTCTGGTCGAGCACCAGCTCGATGGCCTCTTCCACCGGAACGTCCTGCACGAAAATCGTGGTCTTGCCATCGGCCTTCACATCCTTGTCCAGGATGAAGTTGATACCGGTCTCCCGCGCCAGCACCTCGAACACCATCTTGGTCGGAGCATCCCGGAACTGCAGGGTCACCTTACGGCCGTCGCGTGTCTTGAGGCGTGGCGCCACCGTTGTAGGCCCGCGTGCCGCGGTGATTTCAGCGGCGAGTTTCTGTGCGGGCGTGTAGCCGGGATCCTCGGCGAGTACCCCTCTCAGCTTCGCCTCCGCGGAATCGTAGTCCCGGCGATCGAAATCGAGCCGGGCTTCCCCGACCGTCACGGCGTGACGCGCGTCGCCTGCCAGGCTCGCGAGACCTCGATTGGCCCGATCATTGTTCGGATCCAGTGCCAGCACCCGCCGATAGACCTGGGCGGCATTGTCGAGTTGTCCCGCCGTCCGCGCGCTGTCCGCGGCGGCGACCAGGTGCTGCACGGCCGCTTCGCGACGGGTCTGCAGGTCCAGTCGAAATTCCAGATTGTGCGGATCTTTACGGGCCGCCTCGCTCAACTCGCGGATCCCGACTTCGTAGTCCCCCTGCTCGACCGCTGCGAGCCCTTGACGATGCAACCGATCGGCGGCGCAGCCCGCGATCAGTATGACAATTGCCAATGACCCGGCGACCCGGCGCGTGAATTGGCTCACGGCGTGCCTCCGACCGATAGTTGTTGTTGTATTTTCAGCGGCTTGTAGGTCAGCGCGAGCTGGCCGTTCGCGAAAGAGTCGACGGTGTACGTGCCATCGAGCGTATCGCCGATGCGTACATCGTAGACGCGATCGTCCCGGGTCAGGAAAAACACGGGCGTCGACCCGTCAGGCGTATAACTTCCCATGAATGTAAAGGGCAGCGGCGGAGCTGTCGGGACTTGCGGCGCAGCCGCAACCGGTACTACTGCCGGGGAAGGCGGAGGCGGGGGCGGCGGCGAGTACCACGAATGCGATGCGAAGAGTGCGCTTGCGGAGGCGCCGTCCGTCACACGATGAGAGATAAGATAAAGCGCGCGCAGCGCACCCTGGACCCCTACTCCCGCGTGGCGCGGTGAACGCGGAGCCGGTGCCCTTGCAGTGCTCCTGGTGGGCTCGGTTGTCTGCGGATCCTCAGGCGCAAAGAGGACATACGCCGCAATCGAGGCTGCAACGCCGACCAGGATCTTGCTGCGTAGAGTCATCTTCATGGTGCCGGCTCACTGCGTACGAACACCACGAAACGCACGTCCGCGCTGACCACGCTGTCCCCGACGAGCTTCCGTTCGATACGCAGTTTGTCGAGACCGGCGGACGGCACGGCCATCAGGGTCCGATTGATGAACTCGCGGACGCTGGGGTATTCCGCCTTGACCGGAAATTCGATCTCATAACGTCCCACGCCACCTCCCTTGGGCGGGCTGTAAGAGTAGTGACCCGTATCGAGCGCTATTCCGGATTGTTGCGCCTGCTGCAACATCACCCCCATCACGGCGGGAATCTCGTCGCGCGTGGGAAGTGCTGACACGACTTTCCCAACTCCCTCCTCCGGACTGGAAGCCGGAATCGGATGATGCTGAGCGCTTGCGATCTGCGCCGTCAGTGCATCGGCGGCATTCCGGCTGGCAACGAGAGCGGTTGCAGCGATGGCCAGGGCCGCGAGGGTCGCGGCAACACCGGCAATTCCGGCGGGCCCCACCCGCACCAGGTGGTAAAGCCCGAGCGGAATGGCTCGTACAGCGAAATCTCCAAACCGAGCCGATACGCTGCGAGGAGCAGCCGGCGTCGCAACGGCGGGCGGGAGTAGCGGCGGCCGTTGAGTCACTGCCGCGATGGGTGTTACGTTCGCGGGGATGGGTTCTGGAATGGTCACGGCAGCTCCCGCCACTGCGCTGTCATGGCGAAACGCACCGGATGCTCCTTGTCTTCTGCGACTACGTCGTGACTGTCGAGCATCGGAAACCGCAGCGATGGGCTCTCCTGCAATCTCCGCAGATACTCCAGAGCCACAGACAGGTCCCGGGATTCCGCGTTGATGCGAACCAGGTGCTTGTCGTAATCCGGCTCGACCGACAAAAGCGCAACTCTTCCCTTGGTGTCCCGGCTCGCGGCCTCGAGATCGCTCAGCACCGCGGTCCAGGGTGTGCCGAGCTGGCGAGCAATCCCGGCAGCCTCTTCAGCAAGACGAGCGCCCTGCGGCGTAAGGACCCGGTCGTGGGACGCGTGGCGCAGGATCGCCGCAAGCCTCAGCTCCAGGGCGGCGCGGTGCATCATCGCGGCTCGATATTCGAAGCAGGCAGCGGTCATGGCACACAGGCCGAAGATCAGCAAAGCGATTCCGATTGGCGTGGTTCGCACCCGCGGGCCCGCGAAATCGAGCATGACAGGAGGGCCAGTCATGCGGCGAGCCTCCGTACGTGTCCCAGCGCCTTCAACGTATCGCCGCAGTTGGAGTCTTCCTCCAGCCAATGCAAATCCCTGCCGGCATCTCCAGCGACCTCTCGCCAGGCATGCGGAGCATCGACATACACGGCGCCTTCATCGGGGCTCGCGCTTGCCAGCCGCCCGAAAACCTGTAGTCGTTTCAACTCCCTGACCCAATCGGACCCGATACGGATCGAGTGAACGCGATCCCAGCCGCCATTCCCCAACCGGGCCGCAGCCAGAGTCCCCTCCCCCACGGTCACGAACCAGGCACCGGACGACGGCAGAGCGTGTCGCCAGTTCTGGTAGGCCATGACGAGCTGTGTCTGTAATGAGACCAGTTTGCGTCTATGCCTGAGACAAATCGCGCGGACCTCTTCGAGCAGACTGGCCGGCACTGAGCAAGCCACACCCACGGACCCGGGAGGCCGCTCCGAAAGTCGCACCTCCCAACTGTCGAGGGCATCTCCATAGGTGCTCAACATGAGCTGCCGCGCGTGTGCCACATGCTCATCCGCGAAAGTCAGTTCGCCGACCCAGGGAACGATGGCATATCGCGCCCAGCAATCCGCCAGTACGACGCGCAAGGCGGCGCCCCGCCATTCCTCCATCGCCAACAGCCTGTCGACTGCCGCAAGCGCGGACGCCCACTGGCCAGCCTCTCCGGAGTCCAGCTCTTCTTCGTGCTCCGCTGCCACCACGGGTCCCACACCCCGGTTGAGCCGTACCATGCAGACTCTGCTCGGGGAAAGATGGATTCCAATCTCGTCACGCCATAACGGTGACACGGTTAACCTCCTCGAGCGTCGTTTGTCCGCGCCGGACGAGATCCAATGCAGCGGTCCGCAGCAACTGCACGCCCGAGCGATGCGCCAACTCCTTCAGCTGCCTGATCGGAGCGCGATTGACGATCGCCTCGCGCATCTCGTCATTGAGCACCAGGAGCTCCCCCACTGCTTTGCGTCCGCGATACCCGGTGCCCCGGCAGTGTTTGCAACCAACGCCGCGCCGGAAGCGAAAGTTCGCAGTCGCAACGACCGATACGCCGGATTCCTCGATGAGCGTCAGCGACGGCATCTCGGCCTGACAGCACTGCGCGCAGTTGACGCGGACGAGCCGCTGCGCAAGCACGCCGGAAAGGGCGGATACGAAACTGTACGTATCGACTCCCATGTGTACGAAACGGCTCACCACGTCGAATACGTTGTTCGCGTGGACGGTAGTGAAGACCAGGTGTCCGGTAAGCGCGGATTGGATTGCGATCTGCGCCGTCTCCGGGTCGCGGATCTCGCCTACCATGATCTTGTCCGGGTCGTGGCGCAGGATGGAGCGCAGACCGCGCGCGAACGTCAGACCTTTCTTTTCGTTAACCGGAATCTGCAGCACACCCGGAAGCTGATACTCCACCGGATCCTCGATCGTGACGATCTTGTCACGCCCGGTCTGCGTCTCGGAAATGGCGCCATACAACGTGGTGGTTTTGCCGCTGCCCGTCGGACCGGTCACCAGCAGCATGCCGTACGGCAGTGAGCTCAGTTTGCGCAGCTCGGCCACCAACCCGGCCTCGAAGCCGAGCACGTCCAGGCGCAGACCGCTCATCTGTTGGGTCAACGCCTTCTTGTCCAACACGCGCAGCACGGCATCCTCGCCAAAGATGCTCGGTATGATGGAGACACGGAAATCGATCGGCCGTCCCTCGAAGGCGATCTTGAAGCGGCCATCCTGGGGCACGCGGCGCTCCGCGATGTCCAGCTCGGACATCACCTTCAAACGCGAGATGACCTGCTCCGAGAGCTCGAGTCCACTCACGGAGGCGATGTTCGACAACACTCCATCGAGACGATATCGCACCACCAGGCCGGCAGCCGTGGTTTCCAGGTGAATGTCGCTGGCGCCGGCCCTCAACGCGTCATACACGGTCGAGTGAACGAGCCGCACCACCGGACTCGCATCCTCGCTGATCGATACATACGAAAGAGTGTCAATTCGTTGCTCGGTGCCAGCGGCACGTTGAGCATCCGGCAAAACGGAATCGATGGCGCGCAGCGCTTCCGCTCGACGCGCTATGAGATTCGCCAGGTGCTCGCGCGGAGCCAACGCCCACGTGAGCTCCTCCGCTATCCGCAGCTCGAGCCAACCGCGCAGGTGGACGTCGAAAGGATCCGCAAAGATGGCAACCAGGCGCCCGCGCTCACGGGCAACGACGCACAGGCGACGAGTCGCCTCGGCTGGCGCGAGTTTGGCGAAGTCCGGCTCGATCTGTGCGAGCTCATCACCATCAATGAAACGATAGTCGAAGGCAGCGGCCAGCGCCCGGGCGTATGCCGTTCCAGACAGGCCGGTGCGCCGCGCGAGGATATCTCTTGCCGAGCCTCCCGAAGACGCAGCCTCCTGGATGGCGTCTCTGAGCGCGCTTTGCTCCAGCACGACCCAGGATGGAGTGGATGCCGGCACGGGCTCAGGAGGCGGAACGATATCGAGTGCCGCGTTCACCGGATGCTCCCCGCCAGTTGAAAGATGGGGAAGTACATGAGCACCACGATCACGCCGATGACGAGTCCAATCACAGTCATCAGAAGCGGCTCGATCAGGCGCGTCATCACCGCGACCCAACGCGCCAGCTCTTCGTCGCAGAACGAGGCAATCCGCTCCATCATCTCGCCCATGTTGCCGCTGCGCTCCCCGACCCTCAGCATGCGCGTGGCCACCGGCGTGGTGAGCCCATTCGACTCCATCGACTGCGCGAGTGATTGACCCTCCCGGACCGCCTGGGTGGCGGCGGCAAACGCATCGCGAGAGCCGGCTCGCAAGAGCCCAGAGGACATCTGCAATGCGGCTACCGCGGGCATTCCGCCACGAAGTAACATGCCAGTCATGCGATATAGACGCGCGAGTTGGTAGACATGCAGTTGCCGTCCAATCGCCGGTATACGCGTGAGCCAGTTGGCCAGGGCCGCACGCGTCATCGGGCGGCCAAGTCCATACGCGGCAAGGCCGAGCGCACCGAGTACTACGACTGCCATCAAACCCGCATGGGCGTCGATCAACTGACCCCATCGCAACAGCACACGGGAGGCCGCGGGCAGATCGCTGCCGACGTCCTCATAAATCGCGCTGAAGCGGGGCACGACGTAGCCCATTAGAAAGAGTGTGACCAGCAGGCCCGCACCCAACAGGACAGCCGGATAGATACATGCATTCACGAGCGTCTTGCGCAGAGCGTCTGCCTGTTGCTCGTATGCGATGTATCGTGTCAGAGCTTCCCGCAGCGCGCCGCTTCGCTCGCTGGCCCGCACCGACGCGATGTAGAGCTGGGGAAACGTGCCGGGATGCTCCGCGAGTGCGGTCGCAAATGTCTGGCCCTCGTACAGCCTGGACAGCACCCTCTCGAGAACCCGTTGAGTCCCACCTCCGGACTCCTTCTCACCCAGGGCCTCGAGGGCTTCGACGAGGGAGAGTCCGGCATCCAGCAGGGAAACGAGCTGCTGGCTGAACACGGCCAGATGCAACCGCGGGGCACGCCCTGGCAACCGCAGCCGTCGGATCGGCGCGAGTGAGATGACTTTCAGGTCTTTCAGGGCGAGTTGGCGGCGCGCATCGGCCTCATCCACGGCATCGAGAACGCAACCGATCACACTGCGGGTGCCATCGAGTGCTTTGATGCGAAATTCCATGACGCCTCACCAGTTACCCAGATCCGCATCTTCTCCGCTGCCCCCCGGCTGGCCATCCCGGCCATAGGACTGCAGGTCGAAATCGTTCTGATGCGTCCCCGGCGCGGCATAGACGTAAGGCTTCCCCCAGGGATCGAGCGGGACACCTTTTTGCAGGTAGGGACCATCCCAGTTCGCGGTACCAGCCGGGGCCACATTGAGCGCCGCGAGGCCCTCCTCCGTGGAAGGGAGATGTCCCACGTCGATGCGGTATTGCTCGAGTGCCTTGTCGAGCGCGTCGATCTGCGCGCGCGCAGCCTTGACGCGCGACTTCCCAACCTGGGCGAAGTAACGCGGCGCGACGAATCCGGCCAACAGACCGATGATCACCATGACGACGAGCAGCTCCAGCAAGGTGAAGCCCCCGTTGGCAGCGGTCTTGGCCGCCTTGTCGCTACGCCCGTGCATCCTCCAACCCGCCCGGATAGGTCCGGCTCGACTGTTGTGAGTCATGTTCCGGTCGAGGTGGCGTCAACCGCCAGTGGGAGGGTGCGGTATCCCGCGGTAGGGGAATTACCCAGTCCTAGTCGGGAATCGAGTCCAGATCGGCGGCCGATAGCATCCCGTGCCGGATGGCAAACCGGGTGATGGCGGCGGTGTTGTGTAATGTGAGCTTGCGCATCAGGTTGGCGCGATGCTTCTCAATCGTCTTGACGCTGACACCCAGGGCCCGGGCGATCAGCTTGTTCGATTCCCCCAGGGCGACGCGTGTCAGCACCTCACGCTCCCGGCCCGTCACCTGGTCAGCGGCCGAATCGGGGGATTCGTCGGCTTTCGGATGGAGGTAACCCGATACCACCTTCGCCGTTACGGAGGAGCACAGGTAGGTCTGTCCCGAAAGGACCGCCCGGATGGCCTGTAGCAGCTCCGCACGGGTGGCATCCTTCAGCACATACCCATCGGCACCCGCATTCAGGGCAGCGCGGATGTACTCCTCCGAGTTGTGTGCTGTCAGAACGAGAATCTTGAGCTTCCGCCGCGACATACGCAGGCGGCCGATGAGCTCGATTCCCGAGCCGCCCGGCAGGGCGATGTCGGTAATGACGAGAGAAGGGTTGACCAGGTCGATGGCACCCACCGCGTCGGCGGCATTGGACGCCTCCCCTACGATCCGCAAATCCGGTTCCAGCTCCAGCAGGGCACGCAGACCTTCTCGCAGAATGGCGTGGTCCTCCACGAGGACCAGGTTGCTTAGCGCCGGCTCTCCCTCGTTCGCGCGCGTCTCGTCCGGGTTGGCTACCACTTGAGTACCCGCTCTCCCAAACTTCCCGACTTACGAGTTTTGTAATTATCTATTGCCGAGCTTCAATAGCAGACTAACGCCCTGGGTGCAACCATGGCGCGCCGTTTGACTTAACGCAGGTCGAAAAAACGCTAATTTGCACAGCCCCTCACCGTCCGAAGGCCTTCCAACTACAGTGTTGACCTACCTGTGCGGGCCCGGCCCCCATGCATACTGGTCACAATGCGGCAACTGACCACAACGATAACGCTGGCTGCGGTCGCCTTGCTGACGTGCCACGACCGGGCGTGGGGGTCGATTTTCCGCTTCACCGACGAGCGAGGCGTCGTCCACTACTCGAATGTACCCGTCGATTCGCGTTACGAGGTCTTCCTGGTGACGACAGAGGCGAACCCCACGCGCCCGCCCGTGCCACTGGCTACTTTGTTGCGTCGCGCCGAGAAGTTCGCGAACCTCATCGAGGCAGCGGCCCGGAGCCACCGGGTCGAGCCGTCACTGGTACGCGCCGTCATGGTCGCCGAATCGGGTGGCGACCCGAATGCCATCTCGAAACGGGGCGCCCGCGGGCTGATGCAACTGATGCCGGCCATGGCCCGGCAGTACGGGGTCCGCAACGCCCTGGACCCGGAGCAGAACATCCAGGCCGGCACCCACTATCTGCGTGACCTGTTGGACCACTACCAGAACGACCTGGAGCGGGTATTGGCTGCTTACAATGCCGGACCGGCGGCGGTTGACCAACACGCGGGCACGATTCCGCCCTTTCGGGAGACTCTGGCATACGTGCCGCGCGTATTGAGGATTTATCAAGAGCTGGTTGGTCGAACAGCGGCGCATTGACGCATGGTCCTTTCAGATGAAGTTCAGCAGGCAATCGCTCGTGCCAAGCAGGACTGGGAAAGCACCGCTGACAACCTCCCGCACGTGGTCTGCCTGCTCGACGAGCACGGGCGGGTGGTTCGCGTAAATCGTGCCATCGAGTCGTGGCACATCGGTCGCGTCAACGAGGTGCTTGGTCTCGACATCCATGACCTTCTGCACTCCGCGGGTTGCGAGCCAGACTGCCAGCTGCGGGAACTCTTTAACGACGCCCTACCCCGCGCGCGTGGTGGCGGTGGTGCCGTGGAGTTAGAGGTCGCTGATCCCATTCTGGGCCGTGCACTCTCCATTGTGTTGCGCTCGACCAGTTCAGGATCCATTCCGCGATCCGACGGACAAGCTCGCGTGGCGGCGATTGTGACTGACGTAACACCTCTGCACGTCGCACGCATGGCGTTGGTAAAGCTCAACGAAGGTTTGGAGGCAAGAGTGCTCGAGCGCACCCAGGAGCTGGAGCACGCCAATCGCGATCTACAGAATGAGATCGCGCGGCGCGAGTCGGCGGAAGATGCCTTGAGACTGTCCCGCAACGAGCTCGAGCTGTTGTCGCAGCAACTCATCCAGGCGCAGGAGCGCGAGCGCCGGCGCATTGCCCAGGAGCTGCACGACTCCGTCGGACAGTCCATGAGCGCGATCAAGTACTCCCTGGAGAGAGCCTCGGAGCTGTTGCGCCAGGAGCGGCACGGCGATGCGCGGCCGCTGCTCAACCGCACCGTCGAGCGGGTACGGCAGACGATCACCGATATTCGGGGAATTGCCATGGACCTGCGACCGCCGGTGCTGGATGACCTGGGAGTGGCGTCCGCGCTCGAGTGGTTGAGCCGCGAGTTCGGGGAAACCTATGGACACATCGCGGTTTGTACGGGGATTTCCGCTTCTGACGCGGACATACCCCAGCGCCTGGTCACCACGATCTTCAGGTGTGCGCAGGAACTGTTGAACAATGTCGCCAAGCATTCACGGGCGACCGGAGTCACGGTCACACTCGCCCGCGACGCCAACACCGTATCACTAATGGTGTGCGACGATGGGGTGGGACTACCAAACGTGGACTCCTCGGGATCGTTCGGACGGGGGCACGGCATCCGCAATCTGCGCGAGCGGACTCAGATGACCGGGGGCAAGTTGACACTCTCATCGGAGCCCGGACGCGGGACCCGTGCCCGACTCGACTGGGTCCTCGGCACCGGTGACCTCAAGGCCTGAGGCGTCGGGGTCTCCGGACGGCCAGCATTTTCGCGAGCGATAACCGAGCCACATCCCGACGGCGACCAACGCGCAGTAGCCCAAAAACAGTTTCAGCCACAACATCCGCCGGCTCCTCGAACGATACGGTGCCGTAGTACAT
>DAITMW010000189.1:0-14775 GCA_036834945.1 Steroidobacteraceae bacterium | reverse complement strand
CCCTTGAGCGTTCTTCCCGACGCTCTAACAGCCCTGCTCGCTTTGGACAAAGCGACGGCGAATGACGATGTGTCCTACGTGACGCGGAAGCTGATTCATCTGCGCGCGAGCCAGATCAATAACTGCAGCGTCTGCGTCGATATGCACGCACGTGAGCTCAAGAAGGCAGGCGAGAAGGACGAGCGGATCTTTGCTGTCTCGGCATGGCGCGACACTCCATACTTCACGGATGCCGAGCGCGCCGCGTTGGCGCTCACCGAGGCCGTTACGCGTATCGGCGATCGAGACGAAGCTGTACCCGACTCAGTCTGGGATGCTGTGGCCCACCATTACAACGAACGCGCACTGGCGGTTCTCGTCCTACAGATCGCACTGATCAATCTCTTCAATCGCATCAATGCGCCGACGCGGCAAATCGCCGGCGCCGCCTGGAAATAACCGCATGATTCCCTCCTCGGCCGCCCGGGATCGCTGGGCGGCCGAGGCAGCGAGCTCATGTCAAACGACTCCAGCCCATCGCAAGCCTGCCGGCAGAGACCGCGGCCCAAACACAAAGTGAAGCACTCGGCGCGAAGACGGGAGTGTCGCCCTGGAAGATGCGTGCAACAGCAATGGACGCATCGCGAGAACGCCACCGCGACTAACAGAAGCAGTAACCTCTCCACGCTCCTCGCGAAGAGCCGCCGCGCGGTCCATATCCAGTCGCCCGAACTGATGCGACCCCGGCACCACACGCAGGGCTCCTGATTCCGGTCCGCAGTCATCCAGGTGAAAACGCAAAGCGACCAATGACTGGAGAACGGTGATCGGTGGCTGCACAAAGAGCATGTCGTCCTTCGTCGACCAACCCGAGAGACTCGGGTCGCAGACGCGCTCCTTCACGGGGATGCTCAGATCCTGGTGGAGTGAGACCAACCAGTTATTGAGAGGCGACTTGTCGAATAACGTGCACTGCACGGCCACCAGGGAACGTATGCCCATCGCTTCGAAATCAGCGTTGGCGCGCAAGGACTCGGCCAGCTCCTGACACCAGGGCCGGGACAGCCACCTCCGCGAGGCGGGAGCCCCGGAATCCAGGTCCTGCCGCATCGCGGAGGCGATCAGCTCGCATCGGGACTCCGACACCGCATCCGGGACAATCGCAAACCCATGCGTTTCAAATGCAGACATGAGTGAATTATACCTGCGCCCCATGGCGGCCGGCGCCGAGCCGGGCGCGCGGGAGCGGGAGCAGGAGCAGATGCTGTCGCCGGAGCCACTGGACGCATGGCGGTCGTCCAAAGCAACGCAACACTGGCTGTGTAGAAGTTCATGCGCCCTCCGCTCCAGGGGAGCATTCAACCTCCAGGCAGGCAACCTTCGCAAACGATTTGTCTGGCCGTGTCGGATAACTTAAACTCATGCGAACACCGGCGGGAGCCGTCATGCCGTCACACCGCTTCCCTTCCCTGCTCGCCCTGCGTGCCTTCGAGGCAGCAGCACGGCGACTGAGTTTCACGGAAGCCGCGAACGAGTTACATGTTTCGCAGGCGGCGGTCAGCCGTCACGTGCGCGGGCTCGAGAAGGACGTGGGACGGGAGTTGTTTCGCCGGCTGCATCGGGCGGTAGAGCTCACCGCCGCCGGGAGGCACCTGGCAGCGGAGTTGACCGCGGGGTTTGCGCGGATTCAACAGGCCGTGGAGGCGGTTCGGGGGATTCAGACCCGGCGCTTGCGGGTTTCGAGTGAGCCGGCGTTTGCGGCCCGATGGCTCGTGCCCCGGCTCGAGAGGTTCTCCGCCACCCACCCTGACATAGAGCTGGAGCTGGAGACATCGCTCGAGCTGAGGGTCCTGGGGCGCGAGACCGACGTCGCCATTCGCTACGTCGACGCTGGAACCCGGCCGCCGCGACTCAAGCACCAACGTCTATTTTCGATGGACGGCGTGGCCGTCATCGCCGGCGGACGACGCCGGCCGGCACAACGGCGCCATGACGCCGCGGTCCTGGGCCACCGCCTGTTGCATGATGACAATGGAAAGGCCTGGAGGAGTTGGTTCACCGCGGCCGGCCTGGAGGGGTTCGAGCAGGCGAAGCATCTCTACTTCAGCGACTACTCGCTCGCGCTCGCGGCCGCCATGCGGGGCCAGGGGATCGCCCTGGGGACCACGGCTTTCATCGATGCGGAGCTCGAAGCGGGTCGCCTGGTCCAACTGGGACACACGCGGGTTCCGTTTGGAGAATACGTGCTGCTGCAATCCAATGAGCGCTCCACGGCTTCGATCCGGGAAGCGTTCGTAAAGTGGCTGGATGGAGAGATCGACGACCGTCAACGAGGCAACGGACCTTAGCGCAGTGGCCGAATCACTCCGCAAGAGCTCTCTCGTAAACCGAAAGGTCCCCCTTGGAAAAGCAGCAGAACGTGACTTCCTGAATTACCGCCAGACGTGGAAGCGTCGCACGCACGGCCTTCACTGCCGTCGGCGCGGCAAGCTCCATCGGATAACCGTAGACTCCCGTACTGATGCTCGGAAAGGCGATCGAAATCAAGCCTTGCTCCGCGGCGAGCTCGAGCGATCTTCGATAGCACGAGGCCAACAGCTCCGGCTCACCGGATTTGCCGCCGTGCCAGACAGGACCGACGGCATGAACGACGAACTTCGCGGGAAGGCGGTACCCTTGGGTCAGCTTTGCGTCGCCGGTCTTACAGCCATACAGGGTACGGCACTCGCGCAACAGGTCCGGGCCCGCGGCGCGATGGATCGCCCCATCCACCCCACCGCCACCGAGCAGCGACGAGTTGGCCGCGTTGACAATGGCATCGACGGATAGCGTCGTGATGTCGGCGTGCAGTGCGCGAAGTACGGCGGGCATGGACGGGATTATAAGCCCGCCCCACCCTCAAGGATGCCGCTGACTCGAGGATTGATCCCGGATTGCCTTGAACTCACTCCCGGCGTTCCATTCCGGCCAGCCGGAGGTCGCGAGCTTGCGCCCGAGGGCGTACAACAGAGCGACATCCTGAGCCTCACCGCGGAAATCCATGGCCGGTGTCCATTCATCGCCGGGCTGATGATAACGGTGTGCGAAATAGTCCTCCCGGTGAGCGCGGCCGGCAGCAACACCGCCGTTGACGAGATCCTCGCCAGCCGACAGCGACATGGCGGGCACACCGAGCTTCGACAACGAGAAATGATCCGAGCGGAAGAAGTGCCCGGCCTCCGGAGAGGGATCGGGTGCGTAGGTACGGCCTTGCGCATGAGCCGCCTGCGTCAGGTCGGCCAGCAGGGTGTTCTGCGTTTCCCCAAACGTGCTGACGTCGTGGGTCGGTCCGTATACCCCGAGAATATCCATGTTGATATTCGCAACCGTGGTCCCGAGCGGATAGACCGGGTGCGTCGCATAGAACTCGGAACCCAACAGACCGCGCTCTTCGGCGGTAGTCGCCATGAAAAGGATCGAGCGGGCTGTTTTCGGCGCGGAGCCGAACAACCGGCCGAGCTCCAGCAAAGCCGCCACGCCGGTGCCATTGTCGACGGCACCGTTGAGGATGCGATCGCCGCCCGCATCCGGTGGCCGTACGCCGAAATGGTCCCAATGAGCACTGAAGATCAGTGTCTCCTCCGGCCTGGTGGAGCCCGGGAGGCGACCGAGTACATTCTGTGAAACGATGGTCTGGTGATTGACGCGGCCGGACACTGAGAGTGCGATGCCAGGCAGGGCTACCGGCTTGAAGTCACGCGTCTGCGCTTGTTTCTTCAGAGCTTCGAAATCCAACCCCGCCTGCTTGAACAGCGTCACGGCGACATCACGCTGAATCCAGCCTTCCAACGGCACGTGCGCCTGCGCCGGATCACTGCGAACGACGTCATACACCGCGTCGGTGTTGGAATTCACTACGGTGGCCCAACCGTACGCCGCCGGAGCGGTCTCGTGGACAATCAGCACGCCGAGCGCCTGGCGGCGTGCGCCTTCCTCGTACTTATAGGTCCAACGACCGTAGTACGTCATGGCCTTGCCGCCGAAATCGCCTTGCCCCGTTTCGAAGTCAGGGTCGTTGACCAGCATCACGGCGATCTTGCCGTGCAGGTCCACACCCTTGAAGTCGTCCCAGTTACGCTCCGGTGCGTGAACGCCATAGCCGACGAACACGAGAGGCGCGCCCTGGATGGCGAGCTGCTCCACGTTGGTCTGCGCGGCGCGGATCGCAACCTGCTGCCCTTGAGTGAGAGCCTGCGCTCGGCCGCCGACGGTCACCGACATGTTGGGCGAGCCACTGAAGGTAAACTTCGCAAGCGGCACGTCCTGTGTCCAGCTGCGCTTGCCATTCACCAACGGCCCGCCAGGTTGCAGGCCGGCCTCCTTCATACGGTCGACGATGAACAGCACCGTTCTTTTTTCGGCGCGGGTGCCAGGCTCCCGGCCTTCGAACGCATCGGACGAAAGCAACTTCACATCGACCGACAGACGAGCGGGATTCGGCTCGAGGCGTGCCGCGAGCGCCACCAGCGGCACCAGGGCGAGCGCCGCCATCCATGACCGGTTGAATCTGATCAACGAGACTCGCTCACCACGTCAGATCGTCGGGTACGACGAAGTCCTTGTACGGATCATCCTTGTCGGAGGAGTCAGACTTGGACTGCGATTCCGGCCCGTGCGAGACGACGGCAAACTCGTCACGCTCTTTGATTCGGGCGGCCGTCGCTGCCGGAACGACCGCATAGTGTCCCTCGTAGCGAACGATGACGAGGCTTTCCTTGATGAGCTGCTCACGCATGTCAGCCGTGACGGCCAGGCGGGCGAGCCTGTTCCCGTCGGCGAAATTGAAGTACTCGTCGCTCTCGACCGGCGGCAGCCGGTGCTGCTCGATGAGTTGCTTCACTTCGGCCCGGCGGGCCTTCGCGGCCGCCTTTTCCTGCTGCCTGCGGTTCAACTCCTGATCGCGCGCGTTCTTGGCCGCCTGCGCCTTATTGGCGGCGAGCTGCGCGGGAGAGACCGGAGCAGGCTGATGCCTCGAAGGGGGACGCTTGGCCTGCGTTGCTTCCTTCGCCTGTTTCTTGGTGCCCAGACCCGCCGCAAGCAGCTGGTCGCGCAAGGACATGCTCATGACTCGATCTCACTCGCCGCAATACCCGATAGAGGTCGCTAGTTTACCGAAGGCGATATGAGGATTTCATTTCGTTCGAATGAGCAGCTCATCGAGCGGCGCGGACACGGGATCCCGGGTGGGGGACGCCGGGGCCGCGGGCCGCTCGCCGGGCTTCCAGATCGGGCGCCGCACCAGGGTGCTCTTGCCGAACAACGACTCCACGAGGTCGACCGCGAGCTCGGCGGTCTTGTTGCGCACATCGAATGCCGGATTGAGCTCGACGATGTCCAAGGAGGCCAGACGGCGCGTATCCGCGATCATCTCCATGCACAGTTGCGCCTCCCGGTAGGTAGGCCCACCCGCGACGGTCGTCCCAACCCCCGGAGCGATATCCGGATCGAGGAAGTCGACATCGAAGCTGACATGCAGATGCGTGTCCTCATCGAGGTCGGCCAGCGCGAGCTCCATCGTCTGCCGCATGCCCATTTCATCGATATAGCGCATGTCGAATACATCGAGCCCCTGCTCGTGAACGAAGCGCTTCTCGCCTGCATCGACGCTCCGGACCCCGATCTGGCGCACGCATGAAGGACTGATCGCCGGTGCTTCCGTAAGCCCTCCCATCGCGACGAGCTCGCGCGGCCCGAAACCACACAAACAGGCTAACGGCATGCCGTGAATGTTCCCACTCGGTGAGAGCTCGCTCGTATTGAAGTCCGCGTGAGCGTCGAGCCAGAGCACGCGCAACTTCCGCCCTTCCTGCTGGCAATGACGCGCGACCGCGCTGATTGATCCGATGCTGAGGGAATGATCACCCCCCAGCAGAATGGGCAAGCGGCTGAGGCGCAGCTCGGCGAACACGGCGTCGTGCACAGCACGATTCCAATACTCCACCTGCGACAGATGGCGGTACCCGTCGCGGGGCGGTTGCCAGGGATTCGCAGGCCCCGACAGGTTCCCGAGGTCGAAAACCTGCAGACCGCGCTCCTGCAAGGCGCCTTGCAACCCCGCGACGCGCAGCGCCTCGGGACCCATGGAAGCGCCGCGATCGCCGGCACCTACATCCGTGGGCGCGCCGATCAGGCTCGCCGGACGCAAAGTGCTCAAGCGAGCACCGCCGCAGGCCGTCGCCCAACGCCTCCCGGCTGGCGGGCCAACAGGCCAAACAGATCCTTGGGATTCTCGAGATCGGGCACCAGGTCGATCTGTTGCTGCGAGCCGCGCACCTCCTGGTGAATGCGACGCAGGTAGCGCAACGAGGAGAAATCCTCGAGCGCAAAACCAACGGAGTCGAAAATCGTGACTTCGCGGTCGCTGACCCGTCCGGGCCGGCGACCCGCCAACACGTCCGTCAGCTCAGCGACCGGGTAATCCGACTCCATCTGCTGGATCTCGCCCTCCATCCGCGACTGCGGCTCGAACTCCACCACCACCCTCACGTCGGGGCGGCGCAGAATGCCAGGATGCAATTCGGTCTTGCCCGGACAATCGCCGCCCACCGCGTTCAGGTGCATGCCCGCGGTAATCATCTGGGGTGACAGAATGACCGCGTTACGTTTATCCGCGGTAACAGTCGTGACAATGTCGGAGCCGTGAACAGCCGCCGCAACCGAGTTGCAGCGTACGACCCGCAAGCCGCTCAGCCCCAGGCGCGCCAGGTTGCGCTCGAGTTTCTCCGTCGCTGCCGGATCGATGTCATACAAGCGCAGCTCGCGGATGCCCAGCATGTGATGGAACCCGATCGCCTGGAACTCACTCTGTGAGCCGTTGCCGACCAACGCCATGACGCGGCTGTTTGGCCGGGCCATGCGACGCGCCGCCAGCGCGGAAGTGGCAGCCGTGCGCAACGCGGTCGTCAACGTCAGCTCGGACAGCAACAACGGATAGCCCGTTACGACATCCGACAGAACACCGAAGGCGGTAACCGTCAACAATCCGACCGACGTGTTCTTGGGATGACCGTTGACGTACTTGAAAGCGTAGAGCTGACCATCCGAGGCCGGCATCAGCTCGATGACACCAACCGATGAATGGGTCGCGTGCCGCGCCGATTTCTCGAATTCGCGCCAGCGCAGGTAGTCCGTCTCGATCTCACCGGCCAGCTCCTCGATGAAGCGGGCCGGGCCCAGACGATCCACGAGCTCGCGCACACGCTCAATGCCAATGAAGTCCACCATGATGTACTCCCCGGATTCGTTACGCCCCACCGGCATGGGTGAAGCCGCCGCCATGGGACTATGGTGTTGCGGAGCACAGCCAAAGAGCAGCCAGAAGACTGCTCATAAAGTGGAGCGGATTGAACAAAGTGCCAGCCTGATCTGGCACTTTGCTATAATCCCGCCTCCAGGGTCCATCCAGCCAGAGAGGGGCCGTAATGGACGAAGTCGACCGTCAACTGATCTCGCTTCTACGTAACGACGCCCGCATGCCGGTCGCCGCCCTGGCCAAGACCCTGCGCGTCTCGCGAGGAACCGTGCAAAACCGCATGGCGCGGCTCGAAGCGGACGGCACGATCGCCAGCTATACGATCCGACTGAAGCCGGCCATCGAAGAGCATCGCATCCGGGCGTTGATGACGGTGGCCGTTGAAGGAAACCGGGTAGACGGCGTGATCAAAGCGCTGCGCGGCGATCCAGCGGTAACCACTTTACATAGCACCAACGGCCGCTGGGACATCGTGGTGGAGTTGCGCGCCGAAAGTCTTGAGGCCTTCGATCGTGTGCTCGGGAGGATCCGGCTGATCGAAGGCATCTCGCAAAGTGAGACCAGCCTGCTGCTTTCGACCTTCAAGTAGCGCAGCCCCGTGACGCCACCGCGGTGGTGGCCACGAGACTTACGACGGCACGAAGTCCGTGTCCACGGCCTCCACCAGGGTCGGACCCGAACGACGTAGGGCGCCGAGCAGCACCTCGGCGAGCTCGCCCGGCCCTCGTGCCCGGACTCCCTCCGCGCCACAGGCTTTAGCCAACGCGACGAAATCCGGGTTCCGCGCAACGACGCCCACAGGAGAGATCCCGGCGGCCTGCATGTCATCCCGAATCTGACCCAGCGCACTGTTGTTCCAGACGACGACGGGCAGACTCAACTCCAACTCGACAGCGGTCATCAGCTCCTGCAACGTGAACTGCAGGCCGAAGTCGCCCGCCAGCGCCACAACCGCCCGCTCCGGGCAGGCGAGCTTCGCTCCTATGGCGGCCGGCAGTGCGTAGCCGAGCGCCCCATACCCGGAAGGCAGAAACCAGGCGCCAGGCCGATCCGCTGGAAAGGCGTAATTACCCAGATAAGCGATCTGCGTCATGTCCGTACAAACAATGCCATCGGCAGGCAGCACTGCGCGGATCGCGTGCAAAGCACTCATCGCCGCACGCGCCGGCCTCCCAAACCCTTGCTCGAGTTGGCCTCGAAACACCGCGGCCTCTCCCGACTCGGTGCGCCAGCCGGGACGTGTCTCCACGGCAGCGGCGATCGAGGCAACAGTGGCAAGCGCGTCGCCGTGTATCGCGATATCAGCCCCGTAATGATCCGCAAGCTTGGCCAGATCCTTGTCTATGCGGATCAGGCGCCCGGTCATCGGCAGGCGTGTCGTGGTGTAGATGTCGGTTTCCGACAGCTCGGTGCCCACGGCAAGTACGACATCAGCAGTCGCCACGAGCTCCTGGATCGCGCGAAACTGCAGCGAGGCGCCCAGATTCGCCGGGTGGCTCTCCGGGATGACTCCCTTACCCGCCGCGGTCGTGATGAGGTAGCCGTCGATTGCGTCAACCAACCTGCGAATCTCAGCGCTCGCTCCACAGGCACCGCCCCCTGCAATGATCAGCGGACGATCGGCACTGTCGAGCAACTCGACGGCCTCTCTGATGGTCTCGGCGGAAACCGGAATGTTGCAGGCAAAGCGGGCGAACCGCTCGGGTCGCAACGAAGTAGGCTCCGCGAGCAGGTCCAGCGGCACTCCAAGATAAACCGGGCGCGGGCGTTCCAATTGCAACGCGGCAAACAGGGCCCGCAGGTGATCGCGAACGCCTGCGTCGGAAAAGGCAGTGCGCGCATGCCCCGTAACGCCCGAAACCACGGCGCCCTGGTCGTTCAACTCGTGTAGGACGCCCCAGCGCTTACCGAGTGAGCTGCGCACGGGCGTGCTCGCCACCACGATCATCGGCACGGAATCCGAATACGCCTGGCCCACGGCAGTCAGAACGTTAGTGACTCCGGGACCAGAAATTACGAAGGCGGCGGCAGGTTTACCGCTCGCACGCGCATAACCGTCCGCTGCGAACCCGGCGTTTTGCTCATGCCGGACGAGGACATGGCGGATCCCCGTGGCCGCAATCCCGCGATAGAGCTCGAGCGTATGCACACCCGGGATACCAAAGACGGTGTCGACGCCGTTGGCTGCAAGGAGCTCGACGACGTAGCGGCCAACTGTCCAGGGCACGTCCTCACTCATGAGTTGCAATACTCGCACAACCCCCGCAAAGTCCCCAGCCCATGAAGTTCTCCAATCTGGTAAAGCGCATCAGTGGCGAGGGCGCCGACGCTTGGCGCACCCATTACGAAGCCGCGGCGGCCCGCGACCGGGGCGAGGATGTCATCGTCCTCAGTATTGGGGATCCCGACATCGACGCGCCGAAGGCCGTCGTCGAACGAGCGGTCGAGCGGCTCCGCTCCGGCGACACACATTACACCCCGGCCCGAGGGCGTGACGCGCTCCGTGCGGCCATCGCAAAAGCGCATACACAGCGAACGGGACAGGCTGTACGAGCCGACAACGTTGTTTGCCTTTCAGGCACTCAGAACGCGCTGTTCGTGGCGTCCCTCTGTCTGGCCGGTCCGGGTGATGAAGTCATTACGTTCGATCCGCTGTACCCAACTTATACGGCCACCATCGAGGTTTCCGGTGCGCGGCTCGTACGGGCGCCAACGGGTCCAGGCCTGCGTCCCGACCTGCGCGCCCTGGAATCGCTGATCACCCCCCGCACCCGCGTGATCTGCTGGGCCACGCCCAATAATCCCACCGGAGTCATCCTCAGCGAAGGGGAGCTCGAGGCAATCGGGAAACTCGCACGACAGCACGACCTCTGGATCGTGTCCGATGAGGTCTACGCCGGCCTCGCACCCGGAGGAAAGATCCCCAGTCTCGCGGCAGCGCTGCCGGACCGGGTCGTGACCCTGGGCAGCCTGTCGAAATCGCACTCGATGCCCGGGTTCCGGGCCGGGTGGCTCGTCGGACCGACCGCGCTCGCCGCGCATGCCGAATCGCTTTCCATGTGCATGCTGTTCGGTCTGCCGGGCTTCATCCAGGAGGCGGCCGTCACAGCCCTGGAGATCGCGCCGGAGGTCGAGCGCCGCATCAGGGAGTTCTGCGATGTCCGCCGGGAGCGGTTCGTCGGCGGGCTCGAGGGGGTTCCCAACATTCGCGTCTTCGCGCCGCAGGCGGGCATGTTCCTGTTGTTGGACGTGAGCGGCACGGGCCTCTCGGGGTATGAGTTCATGCGAGCGCTGTACGAGCGGCGCAGGGTGTCGGTGCTGGACGGAGCCGCGTTCGGGCAGCAGACGGCGCACTACGTGCGGATCTGCTTCGCCACCGAGGAGGCGACGATCGATGCCGCCTGCCGGCGCATCCGTGAGTTCTGCGAGCTCGATCTACCTGGCCTGCGCGGACAACGCCAGGCCTCCTGAGGTCGCACATCAAGAATCCTTACGCCGGGCTTTCATTCCCTGCTCACTTGGCACCGCAAAGTAAGAACCCGGCGGCGTGGGAATTCCCTTAGAATCGGCGGCCATGACAGATAACAATTTGATCACGGTCGCGGAACAGTCGGGCTACTGCTCGACCGGCCGCACCGACGAGGTAGAGCGGCTGTGCGCGGCATTCGCCGCGAAGTGGCCTGAGGCGGTCCGGTATCTCGAGTTCGGCCGCTCGGCCGAAGGCCGTCCGATGCTCGCTTTGCTCGCCTCCCGGGCGGACCCGCGGAAAGTGCCGATGCTCATGCTCCAGGGAGGCATTCATCCGGGCGAGAGCGATGGCAAGGACGCTGGGTTCATCACGTTGCGCGAAATTCTCGGCGGCACCCTCGCGCCGGGCGTTCTGGAGCGTATCGCGATCCTGTTTGTTCCCGCCTTCAACGTCGATGGCCACGAGCGCTTCGGCCGCTGGAACCGTCCGAATCAGAACGGGCCCGAGGAGACCGGCTGGCGCACCACCGCCCAGAACCTGAACCTCAATCGCGACTATATGAAGGCCGAGGCACCGGAAATGCAGGCGATGCTCCGGCTGCTGCGCGAATGGGACCCGCTGATCTGCGCGGACATCCATGTCACGGACGGCGCGGACTTCGAGCCCGACATCTCACTGCAAGCCGAGCCGATCAACCAGGGCGACCCGTCGCTGCACTCGAGCGGCCGTGAGATGCGCGACGAGTTGATAAACAAACTCTCCGCGCAGGGCTCACTCCCTCTGCCCTTCTATCCGGACCTTGCGAAGACGGACGATCCGACGTCGGGATTTCTCCTGACTGTCTATTCACCGCGATTCTCCACGGGTTATTTCCCGCAGCGGAACCGTTTCACCATCCTTGTCGAAACGCACTCGTGGAAGAATTACGCACGGCGTGTCGAAATCACGCGCAATACGATTCTTGATCTCGTAGAGCTCGTTGCCGCGCATGGTTCCCGATGGGAAGTCGAGGCGCACGAGGCCGACGAGAATGCGATCCGCATCGGCGGCACGGATGTGACACTCGAGTACAAGTCACGCTGGCGCGAGCCACCGCAGGCAGGCGGTGTTTCCCAGGAACCGAGCGCGAGCGGCGCTGAGATCATTGAATTCAGGGGCTACGCGTATACACGTGAGCCCTCTGACATCTCGGGTGATCTCGTGACGGTTTACGACCCAACCACACCCCAGATTTGGAAAGTCCCCTTCCGCAACAAAGTCGAGCCGTTGCTCACCGTCAGGGCGCCCCTCGGTGGGTACGTAGTTCCCGCCGCGTTCGCGGAAGAAGTTGGCAATAAGCTCACGCATCACGGTATCTCATTCCAGCGTGTGTCGGATGACTTCGAGGGTGTTCGTGCAGAGGTCTTCCGCGCCGAGCGGGTCACGTTCTCCACTGCCCCTTTTGAAGGTCGCATGCGCGCGAGCCTCACTGGTGAGTGGGCCCGTGAGACTCACACGATCCGTGCGGGGGCACTGTTCGTGCCGATCGCACAGCCTTTGTCACGACTGTTGATGGCGCTACTCGAGCCCCGCGCGCCCGACTCACTTGCCGCCTGGGGCTTTTTCAACGCCTGTTTTGAGCAAAAAGAGCACATGGAGCCGTACGTCGCCGAGCAGATCGCACGTGAGATGTTGGACAAGAGCGCGCAGCTGCGCGAAGAGTTCGCACGGCGGCTGGAGCAGGATCCAGCCTTTGCGGCCAATCCTGGCGCACGTCTGGACTTCTTCCTGAGCCGCCATTCATCCCGCGATGACCGATACAACCTGTATCCCGTGTTTCGCGTAGACGAGCTTCTCGCAGCGACTGCGGAATGAGCAAGCGTCAGCAGAGGCCACTCCACGTGGCACCGATTCTTGCCGTGGCTGGACTCTTCGCGGGGTCGGCCGTGGCCTCGGCACAAACGACAGAGAGCACCGTCAAGGCGACTGCTCCCAGCAACGATGCGGGCGAAGGCGGTGGCTCTGAGCAGAATCACGGTGGTCTGCTCCTCGATATCAAGGATTACTACACCTCGCCGCTGCGCTGGGACCTGAAGGACTGGGCGTACTTCGGCGGGGCCGTCGGCCTGTTTGCCGTCGCCCGACATTACGACACCCAGGTTCGCACGCACTTCATCAAGCAAGGCGCGCAGCCGATTGGCGGAAGCACCCAGGACCTGCACGATTGGATACCTGCCGTCGCTGCCGTAGGTGGGACGTGGGTCTACGCCACCCTCCTCGACAGTAATCCGGGCCATCGTGAGACGTGGAACATGGTCGAGGCCGGCGGACTCAGTGTCGTCACGAGCTACGCGCTGAAGTTCGCCGCGGGACGCGAGCGCCCGGATCAAACTGACGATCCCAACAGATGGCGCAAGGGCGGCTCCTCATTCCCATCGATCCACACGACCGCCGCATTCGCGATCGGGACTGTGTTGGCCGAGTCCGGCAATGACGACTACCGCTGGATGCGGCGTTTTCTGGGTTATGGCGTCATCGCGGGCTATACGGCCTTCGAGCGTGTCAAACACAACGCACACTGGCTCTCGGACGACGTAGCCGGTGCCGCTCTCGGAGCGGCCACTGCGCACTTCGTTCTGGAGCGGGATCCGCGGCGTCGGGCGGAAAGGGAATCCAGGTCGGCGCTATCGGTCACGCCGCTACCGGGCGGTGCGATGGTGAGCTACAACCTCGTATTGAAGTAACGTCACGGCTCGCGGCGTGCGTCACCGCGGGCCCATCTCACGACGCCCTGACAGGGATCAAGCGATTGGCTCACGTCTGATACGAATCCCATCGTTCGTACCAGGGCAAATGCTCGTATGTCAGCGTGAGGGAAGGCCTCATACAGCCGGACGGCGGCTGCGAGGAGGGTCCGGCCCTTGGTGATGACATCGTCAACGATGACGATCCGCGTGGGCGGGGATGGCAATCCAGTGACGGCCCATCGTTCGGCCACCCATAAGGAGTCGTAGTGCTGCTGCACTGTTGGACGGTCGACGTTGAGTGCCGTCGCGGACTTCCTAACCGGGAAGCGTCGGCTAACCCCTGTCCAGACAGTGCCGCCCAATCCAACGCCCTGCAATGCAAGGGCGAGACGATGCGCGGCCCACACCCTTTGTGGCGCAGTCGCGCTGCCAGGCATGGGCACGAGGACGCTCTCTCCCCCGAACAGACCTGACAACATACCGTGTCGCACGGCCTGGTCGTGTACTACGCCGGCGTAGAACGGCAGCCAGGCGGAGTCACCCAACTTTAGCCGCGTACACAACAGGCGTGACGCTTCCGAGCCATATCCACCGCCACGCGGAGAATAGACATAGCACGACCAGAACGAGATGTTGCCGAGCGCCGGGTGGAAACGACTTCCGGTTAGCGACGGAGCGGCATCTACAGCCTCATCTGTCGAGGTCTTTGTCCAGGTCGCGTGGAATTGTCGCCTCTTTGGTTGTATCGCTGGTACTTTCCCCCTCCTTCGACCGCATGTGCAGCCACGCCTGTACAGCACGGCGGCGGATTTCCTCTGCATCTCTCGACTGAAGGGGTGGTGGCGGTGTTGGAGCCGGATTCTCTTTTGCAGCCGTAGCTCCGGCGGATCGCTCGCGATAAGCGGCAATGCGCGTCCGGTAGTCCTCGCGCAGACGCTCCGCGGCCTCCTTGGGTACCCCCTGGCGCTCGAGCTGGTAAAACTCCAGCGGGATATGAACCAGCGGTTTCCGATCGGCGCCCTGCTCCGCCAGGCTACGATGATCGACACGCGCTTCAACATTCGCCTCGCGCAGCGCCTCATTCGTCAGCTTCGCCCAACGCGCACGCAGCGCCGAGTACTCTTCGGGATGACTCGCCAGGCCCTTTTCGGCTCTCGCAACAGCACCCATGTCCAATCCTGCCTTCTCTCCCAACCCCGTCGGGGTGACCTCCCGCGTGGTTGTCAGCATGTGGGCGTGAAAGTTTGGCGTTTCGCGCCCGGGTTTCGGATCGTGGATTGCCAGATCCACTGCAACTCCATAGCGGTCCG
>DAITMW010000188.1:5066-14839 GCA_036834945.1 Steroidobacteraceae bacterium | reverse complement strand
ACCCATCGCTGAAAGGCGTGCCGATCGCCGTTGGTGGTGGAGTCGTGCTCGCGGCATCCTACGAAGCCAAGGCGTTTGGGGTGCAAAGTGGCATGTCTGGACGACATGCACGTCTGCTCTGTCCGCAGCTGACCTTTGTGAGCGGCCACTTCAAGGAGTACCAGCGGCTGGGCGATGCCGCGATCAAGATCGTCGGTGATTTCACGCCCGCCGTAGAGCGTATTTCAATCGATGAAGCTTTCGCGGACGTGGCGGGATGCACGCATCTTTTCGGGCCACCCGACGAGATCGCACGTAGGATCCGCCATCGCGTGCGGGTCGAACTAGGCCTTCCCATCTCGGTGGGCGTCGCGCGGACCAAACATCTGGCGAAGATTGCATCACAGGTCGCGAAGCCGGATGGGCTCGTCGTCGTCCGTCCTTCCAGCGAACTCGATTTTCTGCATGATCTACCCGTTGAGCTGATGTGGGGCGTCGGGCCAGTCACCAAGGCACGTTTGGCTGATGTCGGGGTGCATACGATTGGCCAGCTTGCGAGGATGCCGGGGCGCTCCCTGCAGGGGCTGCTCGGTTGTGCTGCCGGTGAGAAGCTCGGCGCGCTCGCTTGGAATCGCGATCCCCGTGAAATCAAAACCCAACGTCGAGCCAGATCGGCTGGCGCGCAATCGGCGCTCGGTGTTCAGCCGGCACAGGAGCAGATCTATCTACCTGCTCTGCGACATCTTGCCGACAGAATCAGTGCGCGATTGCGAGCCAGATCACTTTCGGGTCGAACAGTCACTGTTCGAGTCCGCTTTGCCGATCTGCGCGCTGTGACTCGCTCCGTCACATTCGACACACCGATTCCAACGTCGGCGGCACTGGCGGAGATCGCCGAAGGTCTCGTCCGCGCCGTCCTAGCGCAATACCGCCACAAGCCCAAGATATCGCTGCTCGGGATTCGCGTGTCGCACCTGACGAGGGAGGCGGAGCCGCAGCTCGCGCTGCCACTCGGCGTTGACGACAAACGCCGCGGCCGCGGCGAGAGAAATGCGATGCGCTGTGCGGCTGACCGCGCTGTTGACACGATCCGGGAGCGATTCGGTTGGAAGGCGATCGGATACGGCTCGGTCGTGTTGGGCTCGGCGCATGCCGTGCCGGACGAGTTCCGCGAGCTGGCCGAACAGGATTTATGATCCCGCACCGCAGGAGACGCGATTCGCCTGATTCTGTTAAGTGGCACTTGGTCCTGGAATCCGCGTGATGCTGATCACATCTGAGACGCGACATCCCATATACGGTATGGACTTCGTCGCCAGAGGACCAAGATGTGTCCGAGCCATCGCTCCCGCCTGAACCGTCCGGTGAGCCCAACGACGGCACGATAGAGCTGGAGCTGACTCTCCAAGACTTGTCCCTTCGCTACGCGATAGAGCGCCAGGCATCAAGCTCCGGAGCCGTCACCGCGCGCCTGCCTCAGGCGACCTCGGATTCACGAAATGCCAACGTCACCGCGATCACCACGGCTCGAAGCAAGACCCTCCTCCTGATCGGAACTATCGCGATCACACTTGCATTCAACCTCTTAGGGACCCCAGTCGCCGACCGCGAACGCAGCCCCGGCCCGCTCCAACCCTCTCCCGACGATAACACGCGAATTCAGGCGCAGATTTTACAACCCGAGAAACCTCAGCAGAACATTCCGCCTGTTCGAATCAAAAATCCATTCGACCCATCAGAGACTTTCGAGTTTCCTCCTGAAACCTCGCGGGCCAAAGCGCGCGAATTGGTCGCCGATCTATTGCTGCAGCGAGCGCGTGACCGGGGGCCAATCAGGGTCACTGCCCCTCGACGACGACTTGGCCTTTCGTCAGAGCTTCGCAAGAGATCAACTTAAGGGCGAACGTGATGGGATGACATTCGGAGTCGCGCGGTCAGGAAGTCGTCTCAAATTTCATCCACAAGTCCCGACGTCGCAGCAGCCGCTGATCCCCGACGCGACTCGTCCGAACCGGTGCCGAAACGCCGGCCACGCAAGGCGGCGGTGTCGTCGGAATCCACTGGCTGATCGATGGCTCAGTGATTCCACTGGCCGGCAACGCACCCTTCACTAACAGGACCTCGTAATTGAGCGAGTAGACATTGCGGAAGTAATCGACCGCCACTTTCGCCGCATTGAAGCCCATCGTCGTGGAGATGGGATCCGTTCCCGTCTGATCGCGATGATAGACATCGAGCCGATAAACGGAAGTGGCTGAAGACAGGACGTAAATGAATCCACTGAACTCCGCGGCGATGTCCAGGTATTGGGTCTCGGCCCCGCCCGTGGCCGTAAAGTTCAGAAAGTACGGGACCTGTTGCTTGCTGAAATGTCGCACAGGGTTCGCCACCAGGTCGACCGCATGAATCCGGTTGTTACCGGACTCGAGAATGAGAATGACCCCATCGGAGGTAATGGTCGATACGGTCGGTGCATTGAACAAGCCCGGCCGCGTCCCCTGGCCACCGTGGAGGGTTGCCAGCAAACTGACAGCGGCCTCCGCGTCGGTCACCGCCTTGTCCGGAAGACGCAGCGACTCCATTCGGCTGGTTGCGCTGTTGATGCTGACCAGGGCGCCAGCCGGATGCAGCAGCAGGTCGTCCGAATCGAGATTGAATTTGCCCCAGGCCTTGCTCGAGCGTGGATCAGCAAAGACCGGCGGTATGAGCTGGACCTGGCGGATCAGGTTCTGCTCATCCTTGGGATCGAGATAGTAATTGGACCCTGCTCTGCCCAGCGGATCGTAGACCAGCTTTGTGCCCGGCTCGAGGCCGCAAGGCGTGGTCGCGTAATTCGTCTGTGCATTGCCGCCCGGCTCATTCGCAATGAAGATGTTGGCCATCTGGTCGAGTTGAGCGCCTGCCGATGCGCAGGCCGTATTGTCGTAGGACTGCCAGTCGTAGCCGACATATCCGAGGGGGCTCACCGTGATGTCGCGCAAGTCACACAGGTTCCCCAAGTTGGCCTCACAAGCCGCGGGAGCCGCAGCCGGAGCGGGCGCGCATGACCATACGTGGTTACCTTGGGGATCCAACGTGGTCTTTTGCTTGTGCTGATAAATGGTGCCGGATTTTATGGGCAGTGGGGTTTCAGTAATCGTGATGGCCGGTCTGGCGTCTTTGTCATTGGTGGCTGAAGCGGCTCCATTGGCGACCAGCGCGCCGTCCGCGTCATAAAAGGCGACGTTGACCGTGACGTTGCCTCCCAACGGGACACCCTGAAACTCGACCGCCGGCAAGGTGCCCGGCATGCTGAAAGTTTGAACCTGGGGCGTCGCGTTATCAAAGACGGCAACCACGTTGTAGGTGGCGGCCGATGGCGGGAACCCTCCCTTGTCCTTCGGATCGTGATGGATAGTGACGTTGAGATCATGGCTTGCGACCAACCTGTATTCATACGTCCGGGGCGAAAGCCCCACCTCGACAGCGGTCTCGGCGAGCTCGGCCACCGTACCCAAAGCACCGATGGCCTGAATGATCGCACCGACGAGGGGGATGGAATCTTCCGCAGTTTCTTCGGCGGCTTGTTCGGTGAGGAATGCCTTGATACTTTCGATGAAGCCGTTGACGGCAGGCGCTGACGTGATCCCTCGTACGAACAGTCTCCAAAAAATAGTTGCAAGCTGGTTTCCGGATGCACCCTCGCACAGAGCGAAGAATTCGACGAGGAATCCCTGGGTGGCTATGGCCCCGAGCACGACCTGTTTGGTGAACACATCGACAGACGTACCCAGTCCCATGATCAACAGCAGCCCGGGGAGGATCAGATTGAAGATGGAGGTGCTGACGATTCCGACCGTTTCGGTGTCCTGGTGGGTATGGGGACCGTAGCCCAATCCACTCGCCAGAATCCCGGCACTGGTGGCGTTGGGGGGAAAGGTGAAGGTGACGGCCAGCTGCGAGGCCATCACCGGGATGCCGAAGATCGTGAACTCCGGAGTCAGTATGCCCAGGTAAACCGCGTCCTCTTCATCCAGGCCCTTGGCCGCGCTGATCCCCTGGATGTCCTTGCTGGGAATCACCTGGCTGCCATTGTAGAACTGTGCATACACCCCCAACCAGCGCAGATACCAGTTCGTGAAATTGAGCGTGACGGTCGAGCCCGTGGTCGATGCCGAGAGGCTGTATCCGTTGTACTGCGGCGTGATGTTGGTAAGGGTGAAGACCGCGTCATCCGGGTTCTGAGCCGGGTTCATGCTGCCAACACCGTCGTGCCGGCACCAGATGGTCCCCCGCAGGTCACCTGCTTTCAGGGCTCCCAGTCCGCCGGTTACGTCGGCACCCAGGGTGGGGTCATTTTTGACGGCCGCGGATGTGGGTTGCAGCGCAGCCGCCACGAAGGTGTTGATCGAGGGCTGCCAGCGCGCATCGTAGAGAATGAGTCCCTTGTTGTTGCCCTGGGTGTTTTTGAGCGGGGTCACATTATCCACATCGGTGAACGGAACGAGAGTGGCCCAGCCGTTGGGATTTTGCGAGTCAGCCGGAGTGCGGGACTGCTGCGGCGTGGCGGGCCCGGCGAGCTCCAATTGCTGGCTCAGTTGGAAGACGGAGCGAGCATCGATGAGGTTACTCTGAATGTGCGCCGCGCTCGTTGGATCCGCGCTCAGCATTTCCGGATGGACGTTCACCATCGCCTTGGCCCAGTCTGTTGAATCCACCAGAGCCTGCTCGTCCAACAGATCATCGAGACTCACCGCGGCGCGCACGCCATACTTCATGCGCTTTGCGGACAGAGGCAGCGGTCCTCCACCCAACAGATGCTTACGTGCCTGTGCATAGGCGTAGCCGAGACTACTACTCGGAACGTGAAGGTAGATCGAAGACATCGCCCAGGTGCCTGAGCTCGTATCCGGGTCCTTGATCGTGTAGCCGAGAAGCACGGCATTGGCAGGCAACTGAACGTTCTCAATAACGTGAGTGATGAGGTCGGGAGGCAAGGCTCGCAAAAACAGGTTCGTCCGACGCACGCGCGCAAGCGTCGGGTGCGCCTGGTGGACTCTCTCCAGACGATGCCTATGCTTGCCCATCACGAGGTAGTAGGTGTGCCCTTCGTGATCCTCGTGGGAGAGATTGAAGAACAGAGTGCGTACCGCGTCCTTCGACATAGGAACGGCGCCGGCTGAAGGTACCAGAGCCAGGGTCGCGGTACAGGCCGCTGCGGTGCCGAGAAATTGTCTGCGTGATACCTCGTCCTCTTGGTCCTGCAGGCCTCCCTTGCTCGATTCATTGGGACGTTTCAGGTTCATGGTCGTGTCCTGAGTCAAAGTGCAGGTGGGGGTGCGGGTGCGGTTTGCCTCGCCCCAGGCCCTGGCCGCCAATCCACCTGGGGTCAAATTGACAGATCGCAGTACCGTCAGCCGGCGCCTTCGTGTAAGTGGAATCGAACTGGTACGAGGCCTGTTGAGTGATGTCCACGAGGCTCTTCCAGTGCGCATTGCTGCCGTCCGTCGTGGCTGGCCCACAGCCGTTGGGATAAGTGTTGCCGTCCGGACAGGTCAGGGTCGGTTCATCGGCTGGCACAATGGTAGGGTTGAGGTACGTCGCTTCGGCGCAGACAAATTGTCCGCGCGGACCCCAATAATCGGGGAAAACCGTGTGCTGGCCATCGAGCTTCAGATATAGAGTATTGCCCTTCTGGCTGAAATCGACGAACGCATCCGCAAGCGAGACTCCGGTGAGCGATTTGGCCCCAGCCAGGTTGGTTCCCTGCAGAAAGGCGCCGGAAAATCCCGAATTGGTGCCGACGCTGTCGTCCGCGATCACCTTGGCTTGCGAAAAGTTCGCTCCAACGAGGAAGGCATTGGCGAACTGCACCCCCTGAATCGTCGCGCCAGCAAAATCCACGCCGAATAGATAGGCTCCGGCGAATTGCGTGTTGTTCATATCCGCATGCTCTGCCGTTGCACAGCTCCTTGTGAAGCCCTTACTGTCCGGTGTGCACGTCCCCGTCCCGACGGCGTTAGTGCCATAGAAACTCGCGTTGGTGAAGTCGGCGCCGCTGAGGTGGGCTTCGGAGAGGTTGACATTTCTCAGGAACGCACCCTGCAGTTTGGCGGCTGGGATCGTCTTATCAGGAGAATGCGTCAGCACGGCACCGCCCAGGTTTGCGCCATCCAGGTTGCCGTTGATGAGCTGCGCGCCAGACAAGGTCGCCGTACTGAGATCGACATGCTGCAGACTGGCCCCGTTGAGATTCATCTCGCTCAAATTGGCCCCGGCGAGGCCAGTTGCATAGTCGAGTACGACACCCTCCAGCGACACCCCGGCCAACCCGACGCCGCTCAGGTCCAACGGGTGCGCCGCGCTGGAGAGTTGCTGACCCTTTGCGTCCACGAAGGTGGCAGAGGAAAGGTCGAGAGTTTTCCACAAGGACGGCGGCAGGGTGTTGACTGACAGCAGGGTGTATCGGAAGGTACTCTGGCATCCCTCTGTCTGAACCCACTGAAATTGCTTGAAGTCCATCGAGGTCAAGTCCACGGGATGGAGCGGATCGCTGCCGGAAAAGTCGACACACGAGAATTTTGTTCCGGTGAGTACGGCGCCGTCGAGCTTGATTTGACTCAACTTGACATGGGTCAGGGTGGCCCCGGAAAGGTCCGCGCCGGAGAAGTCCCAACCGTCCAGATCCAGGTTCTCGAGGTGGGTGCCCGCCAGCTTGCACTGGATACATTTCTTGTTGAGAGCAGCGGCCCGCGACGGGTCGGCGAGCAGTGTGACCAGGGGAAGAACTTCAAAATTGTCGCCGCCGGGTGCCGCCGACCCTGCCGGAAGGCAGGCTGTATCGGCGACAATCGCGGTGAGCTGTGACGATCCGGAGCGCCAGTCGATCGCGGTGTTATTCCCGAGGCGCACGGATTTTGCGGAGTTGTCGATCGTAATCGCCTCGCTATCGTAGGCGCTCAACGCAAACTCGCCCGGAGCAAAGATCGACGTCTTGCCGCGGTAGCCGCAGGTTTGAAAAAGCGCCGCCTGTCCTGGTTGCAGAGCCCCCATCTGGCTACCATCGAGAAAGAAGCGGAACAGCAACTCGAAAATCCGTCCCGGAGGCGTGGGCGAACCCACGAAGCTCAATTGAATGGCGGTGGCGTCGGGATTTTGCACATAGTCTACAAAGTAGGGATCGATGTTGGGATGGGCAATGAGAAATCTCTGGTTTCCCAAGTCATCGATCTGCAGCACTCCCGCCCCGCAATACCGATAGTCTTGCAACTTCACGATGAAGACCTGGCAACCCGCGACATCGTTTACAACCCACAGGGCAGGAGGCTCGCTGTTGTACGTCTCCGACCATGCCGTTACTTTCCCGGCGCTCGGCACACCCAGGATGACGGGCAGGGACTTGTCCCGACTCAGCCGAAAGAGCGAGAACTCGTCGATTTGCCGGGAGCTGAAGTCGGCTACAAAGGGAGCTAGAAGGTACCCGTCTTGGAACACGTCAGTGAATGGCGCCGGGGCGCGCAGGCGCCCCTGCCGATGTAGCGGCTCATCCGCGGGATCGTGCTGCGCCGCCCACCAGCCATTGACGGGTTCGCCGTTCGGATTGACTACGGGAGGGCTCGGCGGATCGACCTCAACCCGGGCGTTCAGATTCCAGGCCGAAACCTGCTTGCCCGAATGCGAAAGGCGCAGCTGATATATCCCGGCCGGCAGTACCTTCCTGACGCATCTTACGCCGGCAGGCATCTTGAAAAGCGGCTCACCCGAGGCGTCCTCGATCGTCATGTCCGTGAGAGCACTGCCTCTCCTGCTCCAACAGAACTCGTGGGTGCCTGTGTCGAGCTCATAGCGGATCACCGGCTGTGCGAAAGACTCCGGCTCGTCATCGAGCACGACCGTTTGCTGAGCATGCGCGAGCAGGGAGGAGTTTTTGAGGAACTCCCTGACACTGAGAACCGGGCGACTGTGCTCGTTTGGCTCCGCGGCTAGCCGGGGAGCAACGATGACAGCCGCGGCGCCCAGTGCACAAAGCAGTCTCAGGAACATGCGCTGCCCCCTCAACGACTCTCTTTTATGAACACTCCATTCCCTTCCAGCGCCAGGTTCTCAATGAGTACCCTGGGTACACCACTCATCGAGAACACGACACCCCGCGTGCCAATGGCCTGTTCCGCCTCGAACCGGTAAGTGAAAGTATCCCCATCCCAGTGAGCGAGGGTGTACAGCGCTCCGGTATCGGGAAAGCGCATCCACAACGAGCCACGATGCTCGCTGATCTCGATCTGTCCGTAGTAGCTGTTGCTGTACGTTCCCGCGTACGTGGCGAGAGCCTTGCCGGGTGCCGGAGAGGAAGGAGGCGGCAGCTTGGAATAGTCGGTGGTTGAGTTGTTGCCGGCTTCAATATCGGCCTTGAAATGCTCACTGAATAGCTTGAGCCAGTCCTGGGTCGGTGCCCCGTCATTGTAGAGATCGAAAAAGGTATTCGCGGTCGCCTCCGCCAGGCCGGTCGGCAAGGCATTGGTGAGCACCACGATGCCCAGTTGCTGCGACGGTGACAACTTGACAGTGGTGCCTGCGCCCACAAAGAAGGCGCCGCTATGGCTGAGGATCAGATTACCGGCCGGATCGCGGTCCACATTCCAACCTAGTCCGTAATACACAGGCTGTCCGTTCTGATCCACGCCTCGTTGGATCTGGGGCGAGTGAGTCTCCTCGAGAGCCTTGGGGGCCACAATCCATCGGCCCTCCAACCTGCCGCCCTTGAGTTGCAGACGCACCCATTGGGCCAGGTCTCGGACGCAAGAGCTGGCGGAACCGGCGGGAGCTTCGGCGTCCGGATCGCGATGGTAACGGGCAACGGCTTTGCCATCCTCGATGATGTGGATGGCAGCCTTGTTGGCGGCGTTCTCGTAGTCCGAGTACCGATAGCTGGTGGACTCCATTCCCAGGGGCTCGAACAGGCGCTTGCGGGCCAGATCCTCCCAACGCTCACCTACTCTGTTGGCGACGGCGATGGCACCCTCCGTGTACCCGAAATTGCTGTACTGGTAGCTCTTTCGAAAGGCCCCCGTGAGCGGCAGCAAACGCATTTTCTGCAATATTTCCGGGCGCGTGAAGCCGAGATCCTCGAGCGCATCTCCGGCGGAGGTGGGCAAGCCACTGCGATGCGACAGGAGGTCGCGTATGGTGAGTTGCGCATTGACACCCGGGTCAGAGAGCTCAAAGCCCTTGTCGATATCGATGATCCGGTCATCCCAATCCACATCGCCATTGCCAACCAGGGCCGCTACGATCGTCGAGGCAATCGGTTTCGACACCGAGGCCAGTTGAAAGACGGTATCGGCATCGACCCGCGCGCGGCTGCCCGCTTTGCGGTAGCCGAATCCATCCAGATAAACGACTTTGTCCCGATACACGACCGCCACTGCCACACCGGGGACACCGGTCTTGCGCATGCCGTCCTTGATAAAGGTCTTCAGTTGCTCGATGGCGGGCTCAATCGGGCGATTGGGCTTTTCCGCCGACCCGGCGGACAGCAGCGGGACAATACTCAATAGGGCAAGGACCAGCGTGGAGTAAAATCGCCTGTGAGATCGCGTTTTCATAAGATCGCGGACCCCCTTCCCTTCAATTCAACTGCTGAATGACGGTCGATATTGCGCCTTCGTCCTGGATGACACCGATGACGTCGGCGATATCGGCAATCTCACCGGCATCGTTGACGTACACAGCGAACGCCAGGTCCCGGCCACTGCGAGCGTGGAGATAACCCGCCAACACCTGCGCCCTGATCCTGCCGTCCTCGAGAAATGTCCCGG
>DAITMW010000188.1:0-4966 GCA_036834945.1 Steroidobacteraceae bacterium | reverse complement strand
CCCGTTGCGACCAGAATCAGATCACCCTTCAAGTCACCGGAAAAGTTGACGTTCCCGCGCCGGTACACCGGTGTCCTGATCCGGTAGTCGGCGCCGAATTCATTCAGGGTAACGCCAACGGAATAAAGCTTCCGGACAGAGCCGGTCAGCAGATTCCCCTGCGAGTTGAGATCGTAGATGACGGCACCCGATGCCGCATCAACCACCCGAAGTGCCCAGGTCGCCTCGACATATCGAGGCCTTTCCATGATGGTGCGGATCGCTCCGGGCAGTTCCGCAGCTGAGCTACCGCCGCGGGCAATCGCGGAGCTGAATAAACAGAAAAACAACGTCCTGTAGTGAGGCCGTGCGTGAAGTCGTGTTTGCATATGCATGAAAACACCCGGATCGTCGGGACGATCCGCCCTCGATCATTGTCGTTCTGTCCGCCCTCATACAGTTAGTAACAGTTGTTATTCGAAGAATACAAGCCAAAGCGGCACCCTGGCCTTTTTGGTCGATCACGATGTTGATGAAGTTTGCGATGCAGCATCATCACTCCATGACCGGACTCCAACAAAGTCCGACTACAGATGAGCAAGCCCATCGCAACCGGAGGCGCGTAGGGGGCACGTCACAGCAGCCTGCTTGGTGCTGGCAGCCGAGGGGTTGACTCGGACTTGAGGGTCTCAGGTGTGACCGGCGCGCCTATGAGCGCGCCTCACAAATGATAGTCCAACGACACGCCCACCGTCCTGAACGCCGAAGTATCGAGAGCCTGCCAGTAATTGCCACCCTTGAGATTGTCCCCGGACGCACCCGCCAGCGCATCCGGCCGCACCTGCGAAGGGTAGTGTTGATTGAACAGGTTGCGCACATACGCACTAACCCGCCAGCGAGAATCCTCCGGCTCGATCCCAATGCTGGCCCCCACAACACTCAACCCACCCACCCGCATGTGCGGATCGAGCGACGGATCGTAGCTGAATGAGCTCCGATAGTAGTAATTGACGTTGACGCTACCTCTCAAACCCGACGTCACAGAGCGCTCATAGTTCGCCGCCATCGTGGCCGTATAACGCGGCGCCAATGCAAGCTGATTGCCGGAAACATTCGTGGACCCATCAGGCAGACAAACATTGTTGCCGGAGGTCCCCGGTGTCTCGAGAGGAAAACAGGCGACCGAGTAGTCCCCGTGATACTTGGCGTCATTGAACGCAAAACCGCCATTCAGCCGCAGACCGGCGACCGGCACCGCGGTGAAGTCCGACTCCACGCCCTGCGCAATGAGCGTCCCGGCATTGTTCAGCTGATAGAGCGCCACATTGCCGGTTCGCTTGAAAGAGGTCGCCTGGTACCCGTCAAAGGTCTCCCTGTAGAGTCCCAGGTTGAAAATGAGCCTTCGATCAAAGAGAGTCGACTTGATCCCAACCTCGTAGTCATGGGAGATCTCCGGGCCGACCGCATAATTCGCATTCTGCGCAATTCCGGACGCCTTGAAGCCGCGAGTGTAAGTCAGGTATGCCATCACATCGCGCGCAATATCGTATTCGCCACTGATCCGGTACGAGAAATTGTGGTCGGTGACCGACACATTCGCGGCCCCAACCGGGTTGAGCGCGGCGATGGCATGGCCGAGCTCCTGCGTGGAATGGTCACGAAGTCTGGCGTCTGTGTAGCGGCCGCCGAGCGTCAACCGCAGCGCATTCGTAAACGAGTAGGTGCCCTGACCGAAAACAGCCATGTTGTCCCGGACGTTGCTGATCGAGTAGTCCGAACCGAGAAAGCAGGCCCCGGGCGGGGGCGGCGGATTCAAAGGCTCGAGATTGCCGCACAGAATCGTGTGCTCCACGCTCTTCATGTGCATGTAGTACAGACCCGCCTGGTAGATGAATTTCCGATCCGAGCGGGACGTGAAGCGCAGCTCATCGGTGACCTGGGAATCGTTGAACACCGGCACGACCGTATCGAAGAAAGAGATCGGCAACTCGTCGGCGTCGAACGCGGAGTGGTTGTTGTAGGCCCGGGCCGCCAGGATATTGGTGATCGACGAGCCATCCTCGAACGAGTAAGTCACATTCGCCTGGCCGCCGCCGACATTGAACTGACCGAACGTTGCGGCGTTGCTTGCAATATACGCGTTGTCGGGTGAAGCAGTGATTCCTGCCGCTGCGTCCTGTGCCGCGGCGAAGCCGCCGGGTGCGTCGTATCGCCTCGTATAGAAGCTATTGTAGGCCCCGTGCTCGCTTGCGTAGTCCGCGGCGATCAGAACCTTCCAACTGTCAGTCGGCTTCCAGAGATACTTGATTCTGACGCCACTCTCGGTAACACCCAGGTCCTCTCCCACATTGATGAGATTCTTCACCGGGCCGTCCGTCTGCATCGTAAATGCGCTGATGCGCATGGCGGAGGTCGTGGACACCGGCAGATTCACGGTGGCCTGCCCGAGAAAGTCGTTCCCGGTGGTCGCGTTGAAGTTGTGCCCGTAGGAGAGATGCCCGATCACATCATACTGGCCGATCCGGGGCTCGGCCGTCACGATGTGAATCAACCCCGCCGAGGAATTCATACCGAACAGAGTCCCTTGCGGGCCGCTCAACACCTCGATCCGATCGAGATCGAACAGCTGCACGACGCCCATTTCGGAGCGCCCCATGACGACTTCGTCGATCACGGTTGAGACACTGGGCTCCACACCACCACCGAATGTCGAGGTCCCCACACCGCGGATGAAGAAGTTCGCGGCACCTAGCAAGCTGCTCTGCTGTTGCTTCTGCAAGGCGGGAGCCACGAAATTCAAATCACTGGGGTCGGTGATTTTCAACTGCTGCAGTAAGTCGGAAGTGACTACCGTGACGGCGAGCGGAACCTTCTCGATGTTCTCCGCGCGCTTTGTGGCCGTGACCACGATCTCTTCCACTTTCTCATCACTGCCCTGCTGCTGCGCGAACGCAGCGGCGGGAATCGAAACCAGGGCAACGAGACCGCTAAGCCATCCACGGATGCCGGAATTGCCATCAACCATCATCGTTCCCCCCTCATTGCTATTTGTTATCGAGGCTCAGGTCAGCCGTGGCGCGGGAGCAGTATCGTAACGTTTCGATTTCAAGTCAAGTGCGACCTAATGAGCTCCTGGAATAGGTATAAGTAGTTGATTGGCCATATAAAACTGTCGATGAGGCCCCGTATCGAAGCAAAACACTGCGATCCCTCGCAATTGAAGTATCATGTGTTTTACTAAGAACGTTTCGTAGAGCAGCTCCAACCACACATGACGACCATCAAAGACGTCGCGCGAGTTGCAGGCGTCTCCATCGCAACAGTGTCCGCACTGCTGAACGGAACCGCACGGGTCTCCGACAAACTCTCCCGCCGGATCTGGGATGCCATCGAGTCGACGGGATATTCGCCCCACGGCATTGCCCGCAGCTTGCGCCTGGGTCGCACACGCTCGATCGCCCTGGTCGTGGGCGATATATGCAACCCCTTCTTCACCTCTCTTGCCAAATCAATCGAAGCCCGTGTCGTTGAAGCGGGCTACCTGGTCATTGTCGCCAACAGTGATGAGGAGCCGGAGAAGGAGCTGAAACTCCTGAAAGTACTGCGGGAGCAACGCGTCGCGGGAATCCTGCTGACGCCCTCGGGCCACGACCCCTCGTATCTTCTGGCGCTGTCGAGAATGACGGATATTCCGATCGTTCTGCTGGACCGCCTTCTGCCGCACTCCTCCTTCGATTCCGTGGTCGTCGACAACCTCGCCGCGGCACGCATGGCGACCGACTACCTGGTCAGGTTGAACCATCGGCGTATTGCCCTGGTGAGCGGCAAGCAACACATCTGGACGATGGAGCAGCGCCTCCAGGGCTACCGGGAGAGTTTGAAACTGGCGGGCATCGACCCCGACCCGGCACTCGAGCTCGTCGCTGACACGCGTACCGAGTCCGCCTACGAAGTCGTTCAGCGATTGCTGACGCAACCGGACCGGCCCAGCGCCATTTTCGCGGCCAACATCCCGATGATGCTCGGCGCGATCGAAGCCGTCCTGGACATGGGATTCCGCTGCCCCGAGCAGATTTCACTCGCGGGTATCGACGATTTCCCGGGCAGCTCCGCGATTCGCCCCCTGTTGACGACGGTCACCCAGCCCATCGAAGAGCTGGCGGAACGCGCGGTGAGCCGGCTACTGGACAGGATCGGTCAGGCCCCGGAAAGCGCTGCAAAGCAGCGGGCCCAGACCATCATGTTGACGCCGCGCTTGCTGATCCGCGACTCGTGTACCCGCCTCGAGCCCCAGGGAGCTCGAATGCCATAACGATATTCGAAGGCGCAGACGACTCGGTGCCAACTCTCGCACAGCGATATTCGAGGCCCAAAAGCACTCGGTGCCCACTCTCGCCCTAGCGATATTCCATGCCCCAATGGTCTTCGCCAAACTCTTTGCACTCCATTTCGAAACGTTACGATCAGGAGCATCAGCATGACCCCACGAACGCGGTACGAAGTCACCCTGGTGGCGCTCTTCGGACTCGCCATCGGCTGGATGTCGTTCGAGCAGCTGGGCATTTCCTACCTGATTCCCTTCGTGAAACCCGCGCTGGGACTGAACAACACCCAGGTCGGCCTGCTGATGTCGGCTTACTGGGTCGCGTTCGCCGCCTCGAGTTATGCGACGGGATCGCTGGTCGACCGCCTGGGACGGCGCAAGCCCTTCCTGGTCCTGATTCTGTCCGCATTCGCGGTCTCCTCGGTACTGTCTGCCCTGACCACATCGTTTGGTGCCCTGCTAGCCGCCCGTGCAGTCATGGGTCTGTGGGAAGGCGCACTGTTTACCGCAGTGCAATCCTTCGTCGCGATGCAATCGCCGCCCGACCGGCGCGGCTTCAATCTAGGTATCGTAGCCGGCGTCTTCCCGAACATTCTGGGCATCCTGATCCCTGGCGGCCGCCCAAACTCCTCCGCCCGAGGCCGGTTGAAACTCCTCCACCCC
>DAITMW010000187.1:0-14895 GCA_036834945.1 Steroidobacteraceae bacterium | reverse complement strand
CGCCGAAACGGTGCTGATCACCGGGGCCAACCAGGGCATCGGCCTGGAGTTCGCGAAGGAATACGCGGCGCGAGGCTGGAACGTAATCGCCACACACCGCCGCGCGAGCACACCCGAGGAACTCACCACACTGGCGGCGAAGTATCCAAAGACGGTGCGCGTCGAGCGCCTGGATGTCACCGATGCCGCGCAGATCGAAGCGCTGGGGGCAAAGCTCAGGGGCGTGCCCATCGACGTCCTGCTCAACAACGCGGGCCTCGTGCGCACTGATCCCGTCGACAAGCCTGGCGGCAACACCAACCAGATGTTCGGCACGCTCGATTACAAGCTCCTGGATGACTTCGTCCACACGAACATCGCCGGCCCGCTGAAGATCTGCGAAACCTTCATCGGCAACGTCAGGGCGAGCCGGCAGAAGAAAATCATTGCGATCAGCTCGGCGGCCGGCTCCGTTTCGGTGCCGCCATTCATGCCCAACGGCTCGCCCGTCCCTGACCACTACTGGTACCGGATCACCAAGGCGGGTTTGAACAGCGCGATGCGCCTGGTGAGCGCGCAGCTGAAGAGCGAAGGCATCACCGTGGTGATGTTCCATCCCGGCGGCGTGCAGGTGGAGAGCTTCGGCAACGCGAAGTTGCCCGGGTTCGTGCCGCCGGCGGAAGCCATCGGCAAGATGATCAAGACCATCGACGGCCTGACCCTCGAGGACACCGGACGGTTCATGGACAATGACGGCAAGGATCACCCGTGGTAGCCCTCGCAGGGCTCTTCCAGACACGCTCGCCCAGCACCAACACAGTGACCGAGGCGCATAGAGCGGGAATCACCGCCACGAGAAAGGTCGATCGGCTGGACCAACCCAGGGAGATGATCCAACCGGCCAGCAACGGGCCGATGATGGATGCGATGCGGGCGGCGCCGAGCGCCCAGGCCAGGGCCGTGGCGCGGATGTATGTCGGATGCCGGTAGGCGATCAGGGCGTTGGCCCCGGTCTGACCTCCCACGATGCAGAATCCGGCCGCTACGGATACCAGGGTCATCGACCTGCGATCACCCGCCACCAGCGCCAGTAGCGCTATGAAACCCGCGGCCGCGGCGTAATTCACCGCCATCATGCGCTCGATGGAAAAGCGGTCGAGCAACCAGCCCATCGCCAACGTCCCGAGGAAACCACCGACGGTCATGGCGACACCCGTCAAGACACTCGCCTGCTCCGTCAAACCGGTCGCCCGCGCGAGCGTCGGCAGCCAGCTGGCGAAGACGTAAATTTCGAAGCTGTTCATGAAGACGATGATCCACAACAGGATCGTCGGCAAAGCCCGTCCACCGCGAAACAAATGCGTGCCGCTCAGACCCGCGCCTCTCTCCTCACGAAGCACAAAACGCGCGCCGGCCAACGTAGCCGCCGCCGAGGTATTGATCCGCCCCAGGCTCCTCGCTATCTCAGCATCCCGGTTGCCCCTTATAGCCAGCAGGTAGGGTGATTCGGCGAGCCCCGCGACGAGCAAAGGAGTCAACGCCAGTGGGATGAGCCCACCAATCCAGAAGATGCTTTGCCAGCCGTGAGTTGGCATCACATGCGCGGCGATCAGGCCGGCCGCCACCGACCCCAGCGTGATACCGCACAAGACGAGCACCAACAATGTGGAGCGGCGTGCGGTCGGACTGTATTCACTGCAGAGGGCCACCGCGTTCGGTAAGGCGGCACCGATCCCCAGGCCTGTGACCAGGCGAACAATGAGCAGAAACTGCAGTGAGGTGGCCTGCGTCGTCGCCAACGCGCCGAGGGCGAATTCGACGGTCGCCGCGACGAGGACCGTCTTGCGCCCGATCCGATCGGCCACAGGACCTGCGACCACAGCGCCGATCAACTGACCGAGGAAACCGCTCGCGAAGATGGGGCCGAAAGCGCCCGGCGACAGGTGCCAGATCCGGGTGAGCGTGGGCACGATATAACCCAGCGCGTTCGAATCGAAAGATTCGAAAAACAGAACCGAAGCGCACAACAGGGCGACGCGGATCTGAAAGCCGCCGAGCGGCTGCGCGTCAATGAACTCAGCAAGGTTTACGACGGCAGGCTCGCCGCCGCGGTCCGGTTGTTCAACCACTGGAGCGATGCTACCTGCGCATATTCAACGGTGCGGCACCCGCGCGCCACAGCGAGGGCGACAAGCCGGTCCAACGGCGAAACGCCCGGGTAAAACAGCTCCCGCTGGAGAATCCCAGGAGATAGGTGACTTCGTTGACACTATGGTCCGGTGCGCTGAGGTAGGCCAGGGCCAGGGCGTGCCGCGTCTCGTCCAGTATTTCCTTGTAGGTCGTATTGCAGTCGGCGAGCTTACGCTGGAGGGTGCGCGCGCTCATGTGCAGACGCTCCGCCACCTCATCCTGTGAGGGCTCGCGCCCTTCCAGTCTCTGCACGATGACCTCCCGCACCCGGGCCTTGATGTCATCGCGCTCGATCCTTGTGATGTACTGCAGGGCGATGACGTCGTTGTAGTGAGCCAGCTCCGGGTTCCCCCCTTCCAGGGGTCGCTCGATACTCTCGGCGTCGAACACCAGGCGGTTCTGCAGGGCCCCGAATTTGAGCGGTGCGCGCAGCAGGCGCTCGAAGTCTTCGATCCGCGCCGGACGCGGTCGCTGCAGCTCTATGGCAACCGGCGAGAACTCGCGACCGATCAGAGAGCGACACATCCTCAAGTTCGCCGCGACCAGGGCATCTATGGCCTCGAACGGCAGGATCGCCAGCGGCTTGATGACGCAGTGATAGTGGGTCCCGGTCTTGAAGAAGTCATAGTCGACCGCGTCGCTCCCTACGTGGCAATAACGCTGGATCCTCTCGAACGCCTCCTTCAAGGTCGAGCTCGCGCACAAACCATAACTCAACGCATGGAAGGTCGTGGGCTTTAGATGGCTCGCCACCTTGAGACCGAAGGCCGGATCGCCGGTGGCGGCGACGGAGATCTCCCACAAGCGGCCGGAGTTCGCCAGGGGACATCGGGCGGTCGGCCCCTCCAGGTCCCGACGGTGGAAGCCTGCCTCGGCCAGGAGGGCCTCTCCATCGCAGCCCGCCGCATCGAGCGCGCGCACGACCGCCTTCACCCAGGTGGCGAGAATGTAACCGTGACCTACCGCGGTCCGCGTCCCCACTGGTGCACCCCCTCAGGCCCCATCAAGACACCGCCGATTCCGGTGAGCTTAACACCGATCCTCCCGGTGTGATCCGAGCAACAGCGACGTTCCTCGCGCCGGTCGTCGTCCGTCATGGCGTCGGCGGCCAACAGATTGTCGCCGCAGGCGAGCATGTCCGCTCCAGCCTTCCCGTACGCTCGAACAACCCGGAAGAAAACCGACGACGCTCGTCTTAAACATAAGCCAGGGGGTGGCGAATGGGTAATCCAAACATACGGTTGCGACAGGGAGCGGCCGGACTGCTCGCTGCCTTGGGTTGCGGAGCCGGCGCCACGGGGTGGACTGAAGACCAGCCCGCCAACCAGCCTGTTTTGAACGAAGTCATTGTCACGGCACAGAAGCGCTCCGAGAACATCCAGGACGTGCCGATCTCCGTCGTCGCGCTGTCCGCGCAACAGGTGCAGGATTCCGGCGTGACCGATCTGAAAAACATGACCGTCCTCACGCCGGGACTCACCGTCACCTCCACCACGAACGAGAATTCAACGACCGCGCGCATCCGCGGTATCGGTACCGTCGGCGACAACCCGGGACTGGAATCGTCCGTCGGGGTCGTCATTGACGGTGTCTACCGTCCACGCAATGGCGTCGGATTCGGCAACCTGGGCGAGATCCAGCAGATCGAGATCCTCGCGGGCCCCCAGGGCGAATTGTTCGGCAAGAACAACGATGCCGGTGTGATCAGCATTACGACCAAGCGCCCCGGGACGAGCTTCGGTGCGATGGCGGAGGCCTCCTACGGCAATTTCAACGACCGGGAGATCTCCGCCTCGGTCACCGGGCCGCTGGGCTCGATTTCCGCCGGCCGCCTGTATGCCGCCTGGCAGAAAACCGACGGCTGGCTGAGCGTCGACGACGGAGCCGGCCCGAACACCAATGACCGGAGCAACGATCGCAACATGTACACGGTGCGTGGCCAATACCTGCTCACGCCCAATTCCGACGTCAGCCTGCTCCTCATCGGTGACTACTCCAAACGCAACGAGGTCTGCTGCGACGCTGTCGCAACGTATCTCGGCCCCTTCGCCCCCATCACGAACGCCCTGGCCTCGATCCCCGCCCTGGGGGGCAAGGCAGGCGCCACCGGCATCGCATCCGGCACGGGATATCTCGCGTTCTCGAACTATCCCTGGACGCAACGCATCCGGGACACGGGGATCTCAGCACAACTCGACTGGACACTTGGGGATGCGACACTGACTAACATCACCGCCTGGCGCGATAACACGGTCATCGCGGGTAACGACACCGATTACACCAGCATCGACATCCTGTTCGAGCCCGCCACCCACGGCAATGAGACCGACTTCAAACAGTTCAGCGAGGAGCTGCGGCTCGCCGGCAAGGCGCACGGGCTGGACTGGCTGGTCGGCGGCTTTTTCAGCAACGAGATCCTGACCTCCACCCAGACCCTGTGGGCGGGCAAGGACTTCGATCTGTACATCAGCGGACTGGCCTCCGCCTCCGTCGGCGCACCCAACTTCCTGCTGATCCCGGGACTCACGGGAAAACCGCCCGGGGCAACCTTTGTGCCGGGAGTGGCGGGCTACGACGATGACTTTCAGCAAACCTCCCGGAGCTATGCCTTCTTCACAAACGAGACCTACGCGCTCACGGACGCGCTGAGTGTCACAGCCGGCCTGCGCTATACCCACGAGAAGAAGACGTTGAGCTCGAGTTATCACGACACCGACGGCGGTGCCGGCTGCGGCGCCTTACTGCGATCGCCAGGACTCGGGACAATCAGTGCCGCCAGCCCCGAGCACCAGTTCCTCCTGGGCTACGGCTGCTCCGTGGTCTTCAATCCGTTCTTCGCACAGTTGGCGCACGACCAGTCCCTGACCGAGGACAACGTATCCGGCACCATCAAGCTCGCCTACCGCTTCAACGACCAGGTCATGGCGTATATCTCCTTCGCCAACGGCTATAAGGCCGGGGGTTTCAACCTGGGCCGCGTCACCGACCCCGAGAGCGCCAACCCGCTGGCCCCCGTCCTCGACACCTCCTTCCCCAAGGAAACGGTCGATTCTTACGAGATCGGCCTGAAGAGCACGCTGGCGAACAACACCTTGCGCCTCGATGCGGCGCTGTTCGACCAGCGCTACCGGGACTTCCAGCTCAATACCTACACCGGCATCCTGTTCGTCGTCACCACGATTCCGCGAGTGGAGTCCAAGGGTGCCGAAGCCAATGTGACCTGGGCGACGCCACTCGATGGGTTGAGTCTTACGGGAGGCGTGACGTATGCCTTCACCAACATCAACGAATTCGGCGAGGCACTCGCCCTGTTCTCGCCCGGGCGCCTCAACGACCGGATTTCGTTCGCGCCCCTCTGGTCGGGCGCGGTGTCGGCCACGTACCAGGTGCCTTTGAGCCAGTCGCTGGCGCTGCGGACGACGCTGAGCGAGAAGTACAACTCCTCCTACAACACGGGATCGAACCTCGACCCCAGGAAGCTCCAGGGATCCTACGGGTTGCTGAATGCAAGGATCGGGCTGGGTGCGCCGGACAACTCCTGGGCGATCGAGCTCTGGTCGGCCAACCTCACGAACAAGTATTACTACCAGGTCGCCTTCGACGCTCCTTTTCAATACAACCAGATCGATGCATTCCTGGGGGCGCCGCGCACCTACGGAATCACGGCGCGGATGAAGTTCTGAATCAACTGATCGTTTCGAGGCCCACGCCCGAGAGCTGCATCGACAAGTCCCACAGCCGGCGCGCGTCGGCAGCGTTCTGCGCTCGAGCTGTGGGCAATTCCTGCCGGCACTTGTGGAAGTATTTCCCGCTGACGCCCTCGACTTCGGGTGAGCTGGCCAGATAGACGATCGTTTTCGCCCCATCCTCGGGGGTCAGCGCGAATTTCTTGCCGATCCGCAGCATGAAGGCCGTCAACCCACCATTGCCATCCGCGAAGCGGGTGCCGACAAATCCCGGATGCAGTGAGTTGGCTGTGACGCCGGTTCCTTCCAGGCGCCGTGCCAGCTCCCGGGTGAACAGGATGTTCATGAGCTTGGAACGGCTGTACATCCCGAAACCGCTGTAATTCTTTTGCATTTGCAGATCGTTGAAATCCATGTGAGCCCGCCTGTGGGCATCCGATGCCGTGCAAACTATGCGGGCACCCCGGGTGACCTTGAGGCGCTCCAGCAGCACAGAGGTCACCACGAAGTACGCCATGTGGTTGGTGGCAAAAGTCATCTCCAACGCATCTCCAGTCACCTGCCGCGCCGCGAACAGCGCACCGGCGTTGTTGACCAGCACATCGATGCGCGGCTCACTCGCGGCGATGGTCTCCGAGACACGCTTCATCTCGGCGAGACGGGAGAGGTTGGCGTAATGAACGGTGTGATTGCGGCCGGGCGCGATGCCTTCGAGATGTCTCAGTGTCTGCTCGGCGCGGCCGCGATCGCGGGCGATGAAAACAATCCGGGCGCCCTGCTCCGCGAGCCTGCGGGCTGCGACTTCCCCGATACCTGACGTCGCGCCCGTGATGACGACCGTTTTGCCCTGCATCTGCATGCCGTCATTATCACACGGACAATGCGTGACACCCGCCTGACGGCCACCGGCGACACCCTGGCCTTGGTCCAAGCGATTTTGCGCGACCGCCAGCTGGACGCTCACGACGGTCGAGGAGCATCTTTCCAACCGGGAGTATGTGTGTTGCTACAGCATCACCCAAATTATCCGTATGCTTTCGTCATATGAGTGGGCGCCACGCAGGGGGCGGGGCCGTAGTATGTTACCCAGATTTCGCGGTGGGCTTGGCCTCGTTCCGGTTGCTGCCCTGGCGCTCGGTGCGGCGGCCGACACTTCCCAGGCGGCGGACAGCGCTCCGGCGCAGTGGGACCTGGTTCAGCACTACTGCACCGAGTGCCACAACGTCACCGATTGGGCCGGCGGTGTCGCGTTCGATTCGATGTCTCCGGATGAGATCCACTCCGACGCCAAAGTCTGGGAGGACGCCATCCGCAAACTGCAGGGCGGCTTCATGCCTCCGCCCAACGCGAAGCAGCATCCCGACGCTCGCGATGTCACCCAGATCGTATCCTGGCTCGAGGGAACTCTCGACAACCAGGCTAAATCGGAATCCGGCCGCGTCCCTTTGCGTCGTTTGAATCGGCGTGAGTACGCCAACGCCGTGCGCGACCTCCTGGCGCTCGAGATTGATGCGGCGGCACTGCTGCCCGATGACCATCACAAAACCGGCTACGACACCGATGCCGCGCTGTTGCAGGTATCGCCCTCCTACGTAGACCAGTATGTGAATGCGGCGCGCGTCGTGGCGGCGCAGGCGGTCGGCAATCCGAAGGCCCCAGCAGTCACTACAACGTTCGGCAGTCTCGGGGACATGGTGATCTCACTGCAGGTACGGGGTCACCCCGGCGAGGGCAATCAACAGCTCTACCGGGATGGCATGCCCTTCGGCACCCGTGGCGGCATGAGTGGCGAGTACATCTTCCCCGCGGATGGCGAGTACGCGCTCACAATAGGCGACCTGGCACTCGGGCGCGACGTGCCGCTCATGGAGTTCGACAACACCGTCGTGGCGTTGTTGGATGGCAAGGAGTTTTTCCGCACTCATATCGGCGGGGACGCCGACCAGAAGGCCATCGACCAACAGCAGCAGACGGCGGTGAACGAGATCAACGGGCGTCTGCGCAATATAAAATTCCATGCGACGCAGGGGCAACACCGCGTCGCCGTAACGTTTGTGCATCGTGACTTCGCCGAGAGCGACGAGCGCGTCCGCGTGACCGCTCTCGAGGGCGGTCAGGAGCGCGTGCAGCTCATGCATGCCTTCCAGATCCGCGGTCCGCTCAGCGTCACAGGCATAAGCGATTCGCCGACGCGCGCGAAGATATTCCTCTGCCATCCAGCGAGTACGGCAGAGGAAACATCCTGTGCCCATCGGATCATCGAGCATCTTGCACGGCTCGCCTTCCGCCGTCCGGTGAGCGACGCGGAGCTGCATCCGCTCCTGGCCTTCTACGAGGGAGGACGCAAGGAAGGCGGCTTCGAAGCGGGTATTCGCGATGCACTCTCAGGCATCCTCGCGAGCCCGTGGTTTCTGTACCGCGTGGAGAACCCTGCAGAGCAGGTGCGTACGGGTACAGCGGACGAAGGCATGCTCAGCGATCTGACGCTCGCTTCTCGCCTGTCGTTTTTCCTATGGAGCAGCATTCCAGACGAGGAGCTCCTGAGCCTCGCCGCGGACCACCGCCTCAGCGACCCGCGGGTGTTGGAAAAGCAAGTGCAACGCATGCTGGCCGATCCGCGGTCGAAAGCACTCGTGGACGGCTTCGCCTTCCAATGGCTGAATCTCGCGCGACTCGACGAGATTGTTCCCGATCGCGCGCAGTTCGCCTTTGCCAGCGGCCCGCTGGACCCGCGGCCGTTGTTCAAGCAGGAGCTCTCGCTGTTCGTGGACAGCGTGCTGCGCTCCGATCAGCCGGTCACGGCGCTCCTGAACGCCGACTACACCTACGTCAATGAATCCCTGGCCATGCTCTACGGCATGGAGGATGTGAAGGGCGGCCAGTTCCGCCGGGTCCAACTTCCCGACTCGAGGCGCTGGGGCCTGTTGGGCAAGGGCGCGATCCTGATGCTCACCGCCAATCCCGATCGCACCGCTCCCGTGTTACGTGGGGCCTGGATCATCGAGCGAGTCCTCGGCTCGCCGGCGCCCCATCCGCCGCCGAACGTCCCCACGCTGGCGGAGAATGTGCGCGGCAAGCCGCCCAGGACCGTGCGTGAGCGAGTCATGCAACACAGCGTGAATCCCACTTGCCATGCCTGCCATGGGGTTATGGATCCGCCCGGCTTCGCGCTCGAGAATTTCAACACGGTGGGCCAGCTCCGCGAGCTCGATCCGGCCACGCATACACCGATCGACACCAGCGGAGTGCTGGCGGACGGCACGGCGATCAAAGGTCCCGACGATCTGCGCAAGGCGCTGATGTCGCGCTCGGAGCTTTTTATACAGACTCTCACCGGGCAGTTGATGTCCTACGCCATCGGACGCCCCCTCGAAGCCTACGACATGCCGGTGGTGCGCCGGATTGCGCGTGACGCTCCAAGCGAGCACGACCGATTCTCATACATCGTCACGCAAGTGGTTGAGAGTGACGCCTTCCGCAGGCGGGAGCCGCCGAGGCCGCAGACCGCCGTGAAGAGCGCCTCGCTCGTTGCTCCCCCTGCTGCCCCGAACGGAGGTAACTGAGCCGTGTTCCTCACAAGGAAACATCTATCCCGCCGCGCCGTCCTCAAGGGCGCCGGAGTCAGCATTGCACTCCCCTTGCTCGATGCCATGATTCCTGCCGGCACGGCGCTCGCGAACACCCCCGCCGCGGTGAAACCGCGCCTCGGCTTCGTCTACTTTCCACATGGCGCGGTTCAGAAGCTCTGGACCCCTGAAGGCACGGGCAAGGACTTCAAGCTCTCACCGATCCTGAAACCCCTGGAGCCTTTCCGCGAGTACCTGACGGTAGTCTCCGGCCTGCGCAACAAGGGCGGCGAGAGCTCCGATCCTCACGGCATCATCGAGAGTACCTGGCTCACCTGCGTACACCCGGCCGACCGCAAGCCGACAGGCGATGTTGGTGTGAGCGTCGACCAACTCGCTGCGCGTCAGATCGGTCAAGACACGTCGCTGCCTTCGCTGGAGTTGTGCGGCGAGCCAGGCGGCTACAGCTCGGTCTCTTACCGCACGTCCGTCCAGCAAGCGCCCATGGAGGGCAATCCTCGCAAGGTGTTCTATGGCATGTTCGGGCAGGGTGATTCCAACGAGGAACGGCGCGCAATCATCGCCTCTCAGGGGAGCCTGCTCGATTACGCACGGGAGGAGACCGCAAGTCTGAACCGTCAGCTCGATGCCGGTGACCGCGCAATCGTCAGCGATTACCTGGATTCCGTGCGGGAAGTCGAGCGCCGCGTCCAGAAATTGAAGGTGGCTTCAGAAGGCTTCGGCAATCTGCCCAATGCGCCATTGGGGGCGCCCGAAGACTTCACTGAGCTGCTCGATGTGCAGTTCGAGATGATGGCGCTCGCCTGGCAGACCAATCAGACGCGCGTAGCCACTTTCAAGATGGCCAACGAGGCCACCATGCGCGCGTACACGATGGTGAACGTGACTGAAGCCTTCCATCCGCTATCTCACCACGGCGAGAAGGAAGACGCTTTCGAGAAGCTGCTGCGCATCCAGTCGTTCCATACGATCCGTATGGCCAAGTTCGTGCAGCGCCTGAAGGGAATGAAAGAAGGCGACGGTACCGTGCTCGACAATGCCGTCATCCTCTACGGCAGCAATATGGCCAACTCCGACCGGCACAACAACGACCCCATCCCGCAGGCCATTGTCGGCCGCGGCGGCGGCATCAAGGGTGGCCAACACCTGCATTACCCGCAGGACACGCCGCACGCGAACATTCTGGTCACCCTGTTGCAGAAGGTGGGAGCACCTGTGAAGGACTTCCCTTGCAGCACCGGAGTCCTCTCGGAGGTTTGACGATGCGGGCATTCGCCGGGAAATGCGCTGCGGGACTGCTGGCCGTGGTTGCCGCTATCGCCGTCACTGTCGCGCATGCTGTCGCGCATGCTGCCGCCAGCGATCCATCCGCTGCGGGTGCTGCGCCTGATGTGAACGGACCCGACGGCAGCACGCCACTCCAGTGGGCCGTATATCGCAACGACGTCGCCGAGGTAAAGCGCCTCCTCAAGGCAGGCGCGAAAGTCGGCGAAGCCAACAACTACGGCGCCACGCCCATGCAGATGGCGGCCGCGACCGGCAACACGCAGATCATCAAGCTGCTGCTCGATGCGGGAGCGAACGCGGACTCCCCCAATGCGGAAGGGCAAACCGCCCTGATGGAAGTGGCGCGCACGGGCAATGTCGAGGCGGCGAAGTTGCTTTTGCGCCATGGCGCCAAGGTCAACGCGCGCGAGAGTTGGGGTAACCAGACCGCACTCATGTGGGCGAGCGCGCGCCGGCATCCGCCGATGATGGAGCTGCTGATCTCCCACGGTGCCGACGTAAACGCTCGCAGTGCCTGGCGGAACTGGGAGCGTCACGTCACGGCCGAAAGCCGCGCCAAGCGCACTAACGCCGGCGGCCTTACTCCGCTCATGTACGCCGCGCGCGAGAATTGCCTGGAATGCGTCAACGTCCTGATCAAACATCATGTGGACGTTGACCTGCCCGATCCGGATGGCGTGGCACCGATGACCATCGCCATCTTGAACACTAACTGGGACATCGCCAAGCGGCTGATCGACGCCGGTGCCGACGTCAATCAGTGGGACATGTACGGTCAAAGCCCGCTATACGCCGCCGTTGTGCACAGCGCGCCGCGTCCACCCTCGTTGTTTGGCGGGGGACCTGGCGTCAACCCGACCGACCGCCCGAACCAGGCCACGCCGAAGGACGTCATCGCGCTGCTGCTCGACAAGGGTGCGAACCCGAACATGCAGCTTTTCTACCGTCCTGCGGGGCGTAGTGCCGGTGGTGCCGCGCGCGGGGCGACTCCGCTGATGGCGGCGTCCGCCGAGGACGATGTTGATCTGGTCAAGCTGCTGTTGGCGCACGGTGCCGATCCGAAGCTTTATCAGGCTGACAATGAGACGCCGATGATGGCGGCGCTCGGCGGACGCGGCGTTTTCGGCGGTGGCGGCGCGACGAACCCGAAGGGCGCCGTCGAGGTGCTGAAGGTACTGCACGATGCAGGTACGGAAGTGAACATCATGTCCATCCAGCATCACCTCCTGCGCACACGCGGCGGTACCGCCCTGCACTTCGCGATTCGCGCGGGCTCGGCTGAGGCTGCAAAGCTGTTGGTTTCCTGGGGTATTGATGTTAACGCGCGGGATCCGGATGGACTCACGGCACTGGATTACGCCATGGCGCGAGGCTATGTGCCCTTCCTGGCACAGCGGCAGCCACCGCAGCCGGAGTTGGCGAAGCTACTGCGAGATTCCGGTGCGACAGTAGAACTCGCCAAGGTCCCCGATTGGCCGCCGGTAGGCCCGCCGATCGGCTACGAGGGCACCATCTGGCCACTCCAGCCCGGCGACGGCCTCGCGGCTGCCAGCACCAAGTATCCGCCCATGTATCCGCCCGGAGACTTGCCCAAGTTCCTGGCGGCCCAAGGTGTGGCGCCCAAGGAACTCGCAGCCACACCTGTTGCCAAGGCCCAGTGATCGCCTACTCGAGGACTCGAAGCCGATGAACCGCCCGGAAAACCAAGGGGCCAGCCTTTCTCGCCGCCGCGTCTTGAGTGGTGGTCTTCAAGTGTTGGGCGCTACCCTGTTGGTCCCCGCGCGCGCGGTGCTCGCCTCGGGCGATTCCATCACTATCACGCCGCTTACCCCAAAGGAAACGGGTGGACTCACCCTTCTACAGGGCGCCGGTTGCAACGTCGTCGCCATGCCGGGTCCGGAAGGAGCGCTGCTGATCGACGGCGGCCTCGCGACGAACTCCAAGGCGCTGTTGAAAGCCGTGGAGAAAGCGACCGGCAGCAGTCGCGTAAGCACCCTCATCAACACGCACTGGCACCCTGAGCAGACAGGGTCCAACTTACCCATCGGCAGTAAGGGCGGCCTCATCATTTCGCACGAGGTCACGCGACTCTACGAAGGGCGCAAGGCCTCGTCGATCTGCTACGAAGGCACGTACGGACCTTTACCCGAGAAAGCGCGCGCCACCAAAACTACGCGCACCGCCGGGTCGTTGGATTTCGGTGGCCAGCACGTCGAATACGACTACTTGCCCGCCGCGCACACTGACGGCGATCTGTATATCCATTTTCGGGAGGCCAATGTGTTGGTCGCGGGCGGCCCGGTCTCCGGCGACCACTGGCCCGTCCTGGATATCCACAATGGCGGCTGGCTGGGCGGGCTGGTGCGGGCCTACGAAAAGCTCGCGACAGTAGTCAAGCCCGACACCCGCGTCGTACCCGCGGACGGTAAATTGCTTACCGGCGCGGACATCGTCCGTTACCGGGACATCTACCAGAAGCTCTTCGCGCAGATGTTCGTGTTCTTCAATAAGGGATACGGCCCATCCGACGCTGTCGCCGCGCGCCCGCTGAAGGACTACGAAGATGAGCTCGAGGACGCATCGGTGTTCATCGCCGGCGCGTACCGGAGCTTGCTGCAGGCCTACGTCCCGGACTGAAAGCTAGGGTCAACCCCTAGAGCACCTCGCGCCCTGGCGGGGGTCATCCCTAATAGATGGACGTCAGCGTATCCTTCGAGCCTACGGGAGCCTGCGAGAGCTGCTTGCCACCGTTGTCCACGATGGGAATGCTGATTTCCTGCCCTCGAAGTCCCGTAACTCGAAAGTTGGGTATCGCTTGGCGCCTGGCCTTGCGGTAAACCCGGGCAGCTGCAGACGGCCATAACCCACTACGAGACCAAGAATGGCTGGACCCAGGAGAATCAGCAGCTCACCCAGAAAGTGATCGCCGACGCGAACACCCTGCTACAGAACATGAAGACCCTGGGCGCGCTCGCCAAGGCCGATCCGAAGGTGGTGGCGCCCCTGACTTCGTCACCGGTGCGGGACGCTGATGGCAACTCCCGCTTCCGTTAACGAGCATGCCTTAGCGAACGGGCGACAGGTGTCCCTACCGTAAGAGTGGACCTACCCCACCCGCCGGACACGCGCCGGGACGAGCGTCGGCCGACCCGGGCAAATTACCACGCCAAGATCGCTCGCAATTCGCCACGGTGTTTACCAAGGTGATGTCACGTGTGTGAGAGACGTGTATCGCGACGATGGCGAACGTACATGTTATTTGCGCGGCAATGATGGCACCTTCTCTCTCGATATCGACGTGTCTACAAGCGAAATAGAAGTTGATTTTCAACTCACTTCCGGCTGAGATAGCAACTCGTCACTCTCGGCACCTACCTCAGCCACCTCTATGTTCGACTCGGATTCCCTCTATCACCGGCTATTTTCGCACCCGAAGATGGTAGAGGACCTTCTGTGCGAGTTCGTCCCGGATGCACGCACGGCCGGCCTTGACTTCAGCGGCCTACAGCGGGTCAACCCAAAGTTCCATGTTGGCCGATGCTCCGCCCGACGGCGCGAGGGCGATGTCATCTGGAGAGTGCCGACACGTCATGGCACCGACCTCTACTTGTATTTATTGATGGAGTTCCAGAGCAGGAATGACCGGTGGATGGCTGTACGCACCCAGGTGTACCAAGGCCTGCTCTGGCAGCAAGTCATCAACGAAACGCGGCTCAAAGGAGATGCACGACTGCCTCCGGTTCTTTTGCTGGTGCTCTACAACGGCACACCACGCTGGAGCGCTCCGACGGAGCTCACCGAACTGATCGGGCTGAAGCCCGACTCCGAGCTGTGGCACTGGCAACCTCAGGCCCGGTATTACTTGCTGGACATGGGGACTCTCGCAGCCGACGAATCTCCCGGGCGCGAAAATCTGGCGGCGCTGCTATTCCGTCTCGAGCAACAGTATCCCCCAGCGCAGCTCGAAGGGCTCATCGAGGAGATCGCCGCCTGGTTCCGCAAACATAAGGGCTTCGAAGAACTCGGACGACTCTTTCGCGAGCTGGTTCGCCAGTCGATTCGCAGTGTTGCACCCCAGGCACGTGTGCCTGATGATTTATTGGAGATGAAAAGCATGTTAATGACATTGGGCGAGAAGTGGAAACAGATGTGGCTTACCGAAGGAA
>DAITMW010000186.1:13186-14907 GCA_036834945.1 Steroidobacteraceae bacterium | reverse complement strand
CCATGTTGAGTTTGTACTGGCGATGGATCGCGCTGGTGGCCAGAAAGACATGGATACGATGGCTCGGCGCGTCCTTCAAGGCACGCGCGGCCAGCTCGATGTCTTCCCGGTTGCAACGGGCCAGGCCGCAGATCGTCGCGCCCTGGACCTCGCGCGCTACCGCGTTCACGCTCTCCCAATCCCCACGCGAGGCAGCGGGAAATCCCGCCTCGATTACATCGACACCGAGATCAGCAAGTGCGCGGGCTACACGCAGCTTCTCCGGCTGGGTCATGCTGCAGCCGGGCGATTGCTCACCGTCGCGCAACGTCGTGTCGAATATCAGCACCCGATCGGGATTGGGAGTCATGACGCTTTTCTCCTAGGTCAACGCATCCTTACGTTTACGCTCGCTTGTCGTTCAGCCACGGCATACGGGAGCGCAGCTCGCTGCCGACTTTCTCGATCTGACGATCCTTGTCTTCCTTGAGCATACGCTGGTAGTTCTTGCCGCCGGTGGCGCTCTCTTCGATCCACTGCTTGGCGAACTTGCCCGTCTGAACTTCCTTCAGCACCTTGCGCATCACGTTTTTCACGCGATCATCGACGATGCGCGGGCCGCGCGTGAGGTCGCCGTACTTCGCCGTGTCACTGATGAATTGATGCATTTTCGTGAGCCCGCCTTCGTGCAGCAGGTCGACGATGAGCTTCAGCTCGTGAAGGCACTCGTAGTAAGCCACTTCAGGTTGGTAGCCGGCCTCGACCAGCGTCTCGAAGCCCTTCACCACGAGCTCGGTGGCACCGCCACACAGAACAGCCTGCTCTCCGAAGAGATCCGTCTCGGTCTCCTCGGCGAAGGTCGTCTCCAGAACACCGCCACGCGTGCCGCCGATGCCATGAGAGTAGGCGAGTGCCTTCGCATGGGCCTTGCCAGTCGCATCCTGCGCCACGGCGATCAAGCAGGGTACGCCACGGCCTTCCTGGTACTGCCGGCGCACGAGACCACCCGGGCCTTTGGGCGCAATCAGCACGACATCCAGATCCTTACGCGGCTTGATCTGTTTGTAATGGATGTTGAAGCCATGCGCGAACAGCAGCGTCGCGCCTTTCTGCAAGCTCTTTTCGACTTCGTCGTAGAGTGCCTTCTGCGCGAGGTCGGGGACGAGCATCGCCACCAGGTCCGCTCCAGCCGCGGCGTCGGCGGGCTCGGCAACTTCCAGGCCGTCTTTCTTGGCCTTCTTCCAGCTCGCGCCTTTCTTGCGAACGCCCACCACGACGTCGAACCCGCTGTCCTTCAGGTTCAGCGCATGCGCGCGGCCCTGGCTTCCATAGCCGAGTACCGCGATACGCGCACCCTTCAGGGCCTTCTTGTCGACATCTTTCTGCGAATACAGCCTCATTACGCAAACTCCCAACCGCCCTAGCGGGCACTGAATGTTCGGGCTTTCAGCCCACAAAAAAACAACCCCGCAGCGGCTGTGTGCCGGTGCGGGGTTTTTGGTGTCTCTCTAGCTGCCTTAGTTCAGTCTCAGGCGCTTGCGAGTGCCCCGCACCGGCTGCTCCCAAGAAGGAGCAGAAGTCCTACAGGCAGTACGAGGAGAACGGACAATGCGAGCCGCGACGCCGGAGCGTCGGGACTCACATCGGTTCTCGCAGGCGGTGCCATGGGCGCCACGGATAAGCTGAGGGCAAACAAAATGATAGCCCGATGTGACCATAGTCCCCGCGACTTTGTCAACGCG
>DAITMW010000186.1:0-13086 GCA_036834945.1 Steroidobacteraceae bacterium | reverse complement strand
CCCGCGTGACCCAACCCGAAATGTTGTTGACCTCCGACTCCGGCGACAGCCGGCCGCTGTGGCTCGTGACCGAAGCGGATCTGCCGCGCTGGCTGAGTGAGCAGCCCGCGCAGACTGCAACGTGGGTGCGCGCGAACGGCTTCCAGGGAGAGCGGCATCGCGTCCTGACATTACCGGGACCGGATGGCCAGGTCGGCGGCGCGCTGGTCGGTCTCGGATCCCTGCGCAGTACCGCGGATCTGAAGCTCTGGCACGCCGCGGGTCTGTCCGATCGCTTGCCCGCTTTGCAGTATCGCCTCGCGGCGCCGCTGGATGCGCCGGCGGCGACACACTTTGTCCTCGGTTGGCTGACCGGCGGCTATCGCATGAGCCGCTATCGCGCGGCTCTGACTCCAACGACGCGCGCCGCGTTGGTCCCGCCTCCGGGCGCGGATCTCGTTTACGCGCAAAGCGCCGCATCGGCGACGTCGTTCGCCCGTGATCTCATCAACACACCGGCGAACGATCTCGGTCCGGCTGAGCTGGCCGCCGCGGCCTCCGAGCTGGCCGTGCAGCATGGCGCGAGGTGCGAGGTCGTGGTGGGCGAAGCGCTCAAGACCCGGGACTTTCCGCTCATCCAGGCGGTGGGTGCGGCGAGTCCCCGTGAGCCCAGGCTGATCGACCTGAGGTGGGGCGACCCGAAGGCCCCGCGGGTGACACTGGTTGGCAAAGGCGTTTGCTTCGACACGGGCGGTCTGGACTTGAAGCCTTCCGCCGGCATGCTGCTGATGAAGAAGGACATGGGTGGGGCGGCGTGCGCGCTTGCCCTTGCACAGATGTTGATGCACTTGCGCGCGCCAGTGCAGCTTCGCGTACTGATTCCCGCGGTTGAGAACAGTATCGGCGGGCGTGCTTATCGCCCGGGCGACGTGTTGCGTTCCCGCAAGGGTCTGACAGTGGAGATAGGCAACACCGATGCGGAGGGTCGTCTCGTCCTCGCGGACGCTCTCGTCGAAGCCGACAGCGAGCGCCCGGATCTTCTCATTGACCTCGCGACGTTGACGGGGGCCGCGCGCGTGGCGTTGGGCCCTGAGTTGCCCGCCGTCTATTCATCAGACGAGACACTCGCAGGACAGTTGCGAGCCCACGGCGAGGAGGAGGCCGATCCAGTGTGGCCCATGCCGTTGTGGTCCGGTTACGACGATGAGCTCGCGAGCAAGATCGCAGATCTGGGCAACGTATCGGCGGCACCCTTTGCCGGCTCCATCATCGCTGCTCTGTTTCTGAAACGGTTCATCAGCGCCACACCCAACTGGCTGCATGTGGACCTGTATGCCTGGAACTCGCGCGACAGGCCCGGCAGGCCGGTGGGGGCCGAGGCACAGTGTGTTCGCGGCCTCTACAGGCTGATCCGCTCCCGATTCGGCTGACGAGAGATTTCCCTACACACTTTCACCAGCCTGGTCCTACATCGGAACGGCCCGGTGATACTCTGCCGCACCCTTTGCGAAAATTCCCAACGATCGAGCGAGACTCAATGGCCAAGAAGAAACACGACCCGCGCGAGTATTCGCGTCTCGTGGTCGATGGAGCGAAGCAGGCGGCCTCACGCGCAATGTTGCGCGCGGTGGGCTTTACCGACGCGGACTTTGCCAAGCCGCAGGTCGGCGTCGCATCCACGTGGGCTAACGTTACACCCTGCAACATGCACATCGCCGAGCTGGCGCGTGAGGCGGCGGCGGGCGTTGATGCTGCTGGCGGCAAAAGTGTTTTGTTCAACACGATCACAGTCTCGGATGGCATCTCCATGGGCTCCCCCGGGATGCGCTACTCGCTCGTCTCCCGTGAAGTGATTGCCGATTCGATTGAAACCGTGGTGGGCGCCGAAGGGTTCGACGGCTTTGTCGCGATCGGCGGTTGCGACAAGAACATGCCGGGTTGCGCCATGGCGATGGCGCGCCTCAACCGTCCGTCCGTATTCGTCTATGGCGGAACGATCCGCCCCGGCGCGCAGCGGCGCGACATCGTGGCGGTCTTCGAAGCGGTCGGTGCCAACGCGGCGGGCAAGATTTCCGATGCCGACCTGAAGGAGGTCGAGCGCACCGCGATTCCGGGACCGGGTAGCTGTGGCGGTATGTACACAGCCAACACCATGGCCTCGGCCATCGAGGCGCTCGGCCTGTCCCTGCCGGGCAGCTCCGCTCAAGAGGCAATTGGCGCGGAAAAACGCGCCGACTCGCAGCGTGCCGGCGAGGCGGTCGTGAAGTTGGTCCGCGAAGGTTTGCGTCCACGCGACATCCTGACGCGCAAAGCTTTTGAAAACGCCATCACCGTGGTGATCGCGCTCGGTGGCTCGACCAACGCCGTGCTGCACCTGTTGGCGATCGCCCGGGACGCGAGGGTGAAACTTTCTTTAGACGACTTCACCCGCATCGGCAAACGCGTTCCGGTGCTGGCGGACCTCAAACCGAGCGGCCGTTACATGATGTCGGAACTGGTGGCCATCGGAGGCATTCAGCCGTTGCTGAAAATGCTGCTGGAGGGCGGCTTGATGCATGGCGATTGCCTCACCGTGACCGGCCGGACGTTGGCGGAAAACCTTGCAAATACAGGTATGTATCTTGCTGGACAAGACATCGTGCGGCCGCTGTCAGATCCGCTGAAAAAGGACAGCCACCTCGTCATCCTGTATGGGAATGTGGCTCCGGAAGGTGCGGTCGCGAAGATCACCGGGAAGGAAGGGTTGGCGTTCAGCGGCCGTGCCCGGGTCTTCGAAGGCGAGGAACGCGCGACACAGGCGATCCTCGACGGCACGGTGCGCGCCGGCGATGTTGTGGTGATCCGGAACGAGGGTCCAAAAGGCGGGCCCGGTATGCGCGAGATGCTGAGTCCGACCGCCGCCATCATGGGCCGCGGACTGGGGGATAAAGTGGGCTTCATTACTGACGGCCGATTCTCGGGCGGCAGTCACGGGTTTGTCGTAGGACATATTTCGCCCGAGGCCGCGGTGGGCGGTCCCATCGGACTGCTCCGTAATGGCGACAGGATCACCATCGACGCCGTGAAGAGGGAAATCACTGTGGATCTTCCGGCTGCCGAACTGCGTCGGCGGCGTGCAAGCTGGAAACCACGCAAGCCTTATGCAGAGGTTGGCGCACTCGCGAAATACGCCAGTTTGGTTAGCAGCGCATCGGCCGGTGCGGTCACCGAACCGGTGCGGCGCGACTAAAAAAATCTTCAGCTTACGCGGAGTTGTCAAGTGCATTTGGCTAAGGTTAGAGTTAACGCAGCACCTACTATCAATCGGCGCCGCGTGCTCGTTGGGCCTCACCTTTCTGCACGTTGCGACAGAACCAGTCAGGGGGATTTAAAACTCGCGCGCATCCCAGACCGAGCGGCGGGGGATGTGCGTTTGTCAGTATCAAACGAGCCGGCGGTGCTGATCGCCGGAGCGTTCGGGTCCGGATCCGACAACTTGCGGGCAGAGGGAAAGACGGCTACTTTGCACTGCTCACGTTTGGTCGATCCGGTTTGACCGGACATGTAACAACGACACTCTTACCAACTCATGGCTGCCTACGTACAAGACACAAATTTCTTTACCCGCAGAACCGTAGTGCTCTTCGCGATCATCGGGCTGCATGTCTTCATTGCATGGGCCCTGGCCACCGGCCTCGCGCGTCGCGCGATCGAGCTGGTGGCGCCTCCGATCCAGACCGAGGTCGTCGAGGAGGTGCAGAAAAAGGATGAGCCGCCGCCACCACCGCCACCGCAGATGGAGCGTCCGCCGGTTGAGATTCCGCCGCCGGATGTGGCCATCGAGGTTCCGGTGGAGACCCAGTCGACGGCGATCCAGGACGTGACGGACAAGCCGGTGCCGAAGGCGCCGCCACCGCCGCCGCCGCCGCCGCCAAAGAAGGTCCAGGTTGCCCCGCGGCCGGGCAAAGGGTTCCCGTCGACGGAGGACTATTATCCGCCGGCATCGAAGCGTTTAGGGGAAGAGGGTTCGGCTAACGTTCACGTGTGCGTCGGACCGAACGGCAAGCTCACGGAGGAGCCCACGCTGGCTCAGACATCGGGCAGCGCGCGGTTGGATGAGGGAGCGGTCAAGCTTGCCAAAGCGGGTTCGGGCCACTATCAGCCCGGCACGGAAGACGGTCAGCCCGCGACGATGTGCATGGTGTTCAAGATCAAGTTCGAGCTCCGGAATTAATACGATATAAACGCCGCCCTCCAACGGGCGGCTTTCTTTTTGGTGTTTCGAGGAAACTATGGAAAATTCAGCAACCCAAGCAACCGTCGACAATCCTTACGGCCTGCAAGCTCTTTGGAATGGCGGCGACCTAGTCAGCCGCACCGTTCTGATCCTGTTGCTCCTGATGTCACTCTCGTCCTGGTACGTGATGCTCACGAAGCTCTGGGACCAGCGCAAACTCAAGCAGTCCGCGCGCGTCGTGGAGAAGCAGTTCTGGACCGCCCCCTCGTTGAAGGATGGCGTCGAGCGCTTGAAGAAGGGCGACGACTTCCGTGCCATCGCCGAGGACGGTCTCCGTGCCGCGTCGCACCACGATGGTCGCCTCACGGACCGCATCGACCTGCACGAGTGGATCACCATGTCGTTGCAGCGCGCGGTTGACGGCGTGAACAGCAAGCTGCAGAACGGCCTGGGCCTGCTGGCCACGGTCGGCTCGGTAGCCCCGTTCGTCGGTCTGTTCGGCACCGTCTGGGGCATTCTGAACGCCCTCGTCGGTATCGGTATCGCCGGCCAGGCGAGTATCGACAAGGTCGCGGGCCCTGTCGGTGAGGCGCTGATCATGACCGCGCTCGGTCTGTTCGTCGCGGTGCCGGCGGTCATGGGCTACAACTGGCTCCTCGGCCGTAACAAGGTGCTGCAGGATGCGCTGCGGAACTTCGCGAGCGATCTGCATGCCTACCTCGTCAGTGGCGCCCGCGTTGGCGTGACCGGGAACGAGATGGGTGGTGCGCGTCCGAGCGCTGCTCCCGCTGCCGCGATCCGCAAGTAATTGCGGATTGTAAAGCGACACCAAAAAGGGCGCGTCCGGCAGCGGCCGCGCCCGGTTTTGAGTCGCGCGCGAGCGCGATGTTGAAAATGAGCCTTTCCCGGCGCGCGGCGCCGGTGTGGAGCGACGATTATGGCGATGAGTGTCGGATCTGGGGGCGGTGATGAGCCCGGAGTGATGGCCAACATCAACACGACTCCGCTCGTGGACGTGATGTTGGTGTTGCTCATCATCTTCCTGATCACCATCCCGGTGATCAACAAGACCGTCAAGGTCGACTTGCCCAAGGCCGTGAACATTCCGACTCAAACGAAGCCGGAAAACATCACGGTTGCCGTCGATCAGAACGGCAACATCTATTGGAACGACAAGGGCATGCCGAACCGCGACGAGCTGCTTGCGCACGTCAAGGTGGCGGCGGTGCAGAAGCCACAGCCCGAGGTACACATCCGTGCGGACCGAAACGCGCGTTATGAGGCAGTAGGTCGCGTGCTGTATGCGCTGCAACGCGGTGGCATCGTGAAGGTGGGCTTCCTTACCGAGCCCGATCACGGCGTGCGCGGCACGCGCTAGTACCGAGGAGAATCAAGAAATGGCAATGAGTGTCGGAACCAGCTCCGGCGCGGTCATGTGCGACATCAACACGACGCCGTTGATCGACGTCATGCTCGTGTTGCTCGTCACGCTGATCGTGTCGCTGCCCATCATGACCCACGCGGTGAAGCTCGACATGCCCCAGTCGAACAACCCGCCGCCCCAGGACCAGCGTCCTGACGTCATCGACCTGGAAATCGATTTCGACGGCACGGTGGTGTGGAATGGCACCCCGATCCAGTCCATCGACCAGCTCGAGGGATATTTCCATACGGAGGCCGACAAGCCGGTGCAGGCGGAAATCCACCTGCGTCCCGATCGTCGTGTGAAGTACGACTTCGTGGCCCGGGTTCTGGCCGCCGCGCAGCGTAACCGCATGAAGAAGATCGGCTTCGTCAACACCTCCGAATTCAAGGACTAAAGCGTTATCCGAACGATGCGAAACAACACCATGAACGCGCACTCCAATTCTTCGGCCAATCCGTTGGCCAACCTGGTGTCGGCGCTGGCTCTCGGCGTCGCGGTCGTGGGCGTCACGAGCATCGTGCTGCCGGCGAGCCCCGCGGTAGCGGCGGACAAGGACAAGAAGGAGGAGAACAAGGTCAGCCGGGACCTGGCGAAGCCCCTGAAGGCCGCCCAGGACGCGATGAACGCCAAGAAGTACGACGAGGCGATCACGCATCTGAAGGAAGCCGAGGGAAACTCGAAGAAGACCCCGTACGACGAGCACGTCATCAACCAGCTCTCCGGTGTGACGTACGCGCGGATGAACAACTATCCGGAAGCCGAGAAGGCCTTCGCCGCGCAGGTGGACGACGGGTTCACCGACCAGGCCGACCTGCCGCACATCGTCAAGGCGGTCGCGCAGCTGAACTACCAGTTGAAGCAGTACGACCGGGCCATCGATTACGGCAACCGTGCCGTGAAAGGCGGCTACGCGGACGATGACATCAACATCATCGTCGGCCAGTCGTACTACCTGAAGGGCGACTGGAAGGGCACCCTGAAATTCGAGGAAGGCCTGGTCGACAGCGACGTCAAGGCCGGCCGTACGCCGAAGGACCAGTCATTGCAGCTCGTGCTGAGCGCGTGCGTGAAGCTCGAGGACAACGACTGCACCACCCGGGCGCTCGAGAAGCTGGTCGCCTACTATCCGAAGCCGGAGTACTGGAAGCAGTTGCTGTATTCCATGGCGCAGGACAAGGCGGTGAACTCTTCCGAAAGGACCACGCTGCAGCTGTACCGCCTCATGGCGGAGGTCGACGTATTGCAGCGCCCGGATGACTACACCGAGATGGCCCAGCTCGCCATTGAGCAGGGCTCCCCCGGTGAGGCCGAGCATGTCCTGCAGAAGGGCTTCGACAAGGGCGTCTTCTCCGACCCCCGCGTCAAGGACAAGAACCAGCGCCTGCTGGATTCGGCCAAGAAGACCGCCGCCGCCGACGAGGCCTCGCTGCCGAAAACCGAGCAGGAAGCCAAGTCCGCCGCGACGGGCGACAAGGCGGTCGGTGTCGGCTTTGCGTACATGGGTTATCAGCAATACGACAAGGCCACCGACATGTTGTCGGCCGGTCTGAGCAAAGGCGGCGTCAAGAACGAGCCGGAAGCGCGCCTGCTGCTGGGCATCGCGCAGCTGAAGGCCGGCCACAAGGACGACGCCGCGAAGTCGTTCCAGGCGGTCAAGGGTGACCCGGCGCTGGAACGGCTGGCGAACCTCTGGAGCCTGCACGCCAAGCAGGCCTGAGCACGAGCCGTCCTCTAGGAACCCCAAGGCCTGGGAGCTGATACCTCCCGGGCCTTTTTATTAGTTACGATACGCTTAGCGCGAGCTTCGAATCAGTACCACGCGGCGCTGGTGCGCCGACACTTCGCTGCAGGAGATGACACATGGCAATCAAGGCGGGCGACCGCATGCCCTCAGGCACGCTCAAGACAATGACCAAAGACGGTCCGAAGGACGTCACCACCGAAGAGCTCTTCAAGGGCAGGAAGGTCGTGCTGTTCTCGGTACCGGGTGCCTTCACCCCGACCTGTGATGCGAAGCACCTGCCGGGCTTCGTGCAGCTCGCCGATCAGATCCGTGCCAAGGGTGTGGATACCATCGCGTGCATGGCCGTGAACGACGTGTTCGTGATGAACGCCTGGGGCAAACACTCCGGCGTGGCCGACAAGATCGTCATGCTGGCCGACGGCAACGGCCACTATGCCAAGGCGCTCGGCCTCGAGCTCGATGCGAGCGGCTACGGCATGGGCACCCGCGGACAGCGGTTCGCCATCATCGTGAAGGACGGGGTCGCCGAGCATGTGAATGTCGAGGCGCCCGGACAGTTCAAAGTCTCCGCCGCCGAGCACGTTCTCAGCCAACTCTAACCCACGGATAGCGGCGCGGGGGAGACTGACTGCGCCGCGCACATCGTTCACCGCGAAACAACACCATGAAAGCCAAAACCAACCTCTTTGCGACGCTCGCGCTCGGCGTCGCGGTCGCAGGCCTCACCAGCCTCGTCAGTGTCAACCCCGCCGTGGCCCAGGAGAAGAAGGCCACCGTCAGCAAGGAGCTGGCGAAGACCTTGAAGTCGGCACAGGAGGCCGTGCAAGCGAAGAAATTCGCCGACGCACTCTCGAAATTGAAGGAAGCGGAGAATCACCCCAAGAAGTCGCCTTACGACCAACACGTCATCAATGAGCTGAGCGCCTACGCGTATGCCCGTACCGGCAACGCCACCGAGGCGGCCAAGGCCAACGAGGCACTGGTCAACGACGGCTTCACGCCGCAGTCGGAGATTCCGGCGCGTATCAAGGCGGTCGCCGCCGCCGAGTACGGGATGAAGAACTACGACAAGGCGATCGATTACGGCAATCGCGCCATCAAGGGCGGCTTCGCGGACGATGAGATCAAGACCGTCGTCGGCCAGTCGTATTACCTGAAGGGTGACTACAAGAACACGGTCAAATTCCTGCAGCCGCTCATCGACGCCGACATCAAGGCCGGCCGCACGCCCAAGGATCAGTCCTTGCAGCTCGTGATGAGCTCCTGCGAGAAGACCGAGGACGAGCAGTGCCAGACCAAGTCGCTCGAGCGCCTGGTCACCTATTACCCGAAGCCGGATTACTGGAAGGGCCTGCTGTACGGCCTGCGCCAGGATCACGACATGAGCTCCGACCGGAATGTGTTCCAGCTGTTCCGCCTGATGTCGGAAGTCGACGTGTTGCAACGGGGCGAGGACTACACGGAAATGGCCCAGATCGCCCTCGACCAGGGCTCCCCGGGTGAGGCGCAGAGAATCCTGGAGAAGGGTTTCCAGAAGAACGTGTTCGCCGATCAGCGCAGCAAGGACAAGAATACCCGCTTGCTGGAAGCCGCCAAGAAGGCTGCGGCGACCGACCAGGCGCAGCTTCCCAAGTTGGCACAGGATGCCGCGGCTGCCCCGACCGGGGACAAGGCCGTGGGAGTCGGGCGTGCTTACCTGGGCTATGGACAGTACGACAAGGCGATCGAGCAGCTGCAGCAGGGCTTGAAAAAGGGTGGCTTGAAGAGCGAAGCCGAGGCGCGTCTGTTACTAGGCATCGCGCAATACAAGGCGGGGCACAAGGACGACGCCCAGAAGGCCTTCCACGCGGTCAAGGGTGACGCCGCGCTCGAGCGCGTCGCGAACCTGTGGAGCCTGCACGCGAAGCAGGCCTGATCTGAGCGAAGGTTGAGGGTCGGCCGCGCGGTTCCAAATCCCGCGCGGCCGGCGCCTTACTTCACTTCGCGGCGATGAGCTTCTCGAGCTCCGGGACGATCTGGAACAGATCGCCCACCAACCCGTAATCCGCGACCTCGAAAATCGGCGCCTCGCCGTCCTTGTTGATGGCGACGATGGTGCGCGCGTCCTTGATGCCTGTCAGGTGTTGGATCGCGCCCGAGATGCCGATCGCGATGTAGAGCTCGGGAGCGATGATCTTTCCCGTCTGGCCGACTTGCAGCTCGTTCGGCGCGTAGCCGGCATCAACCGCCGCGCGGGACGCACCCACGGCGGCACCGAGCTTGTCCGCCAGGCTGTACAGAATCTTGAACGAGTCCGCGCTGCCGAGTGCGCGGCCACCCGAGACCACGCGGGAGGCGGTCTGGAGATCCGGACGATCGCTCTTCGCCGCGGAGACGGAGACGAAGCGCGTGTACGTCGGGAGCTCGACGTTCACGGAAGCCTTTTCGATCGGCGCGGAAGCTCCCGCAGGGGTCCCCTCAAATGACGCTGTGCGAACCGTGCCGACGACTTTGGCGCCACCCTCGACCTCTACCGTCAAGATCGCGTTTCCGGCGTATATCGGCCTACGGAAGCGCGTAGGGCTCTCTACGGCCATGATGTCGCTGATCTGGGCGGTGTCCAGCAGCGCAGCGATGCGCGGCATCAGGTCCTTACCGAAAGTCGTGGAGGGACCCAACACGTGGGTGAACGGTCCAGCGAGCGCGACGATCTGTGGAGCGATCGTCGCGGACAGGAGATGGGCGTTCACGGGATTATCGACCGTGAGCACGCGGGTAACGCCGGTCAGTTGCGCTGCTTGAGCGGCTACCGCTCCTGCATCGGCCGCACACACAACCACGGTTATTTCCGCACCAGCAAGGCCCCGGGCGCACGTTACGCACTTCGCGGTGGCCGGATTCAACTTGGCGCCGTCATGCTCGGCGACGATCAGAACTTTCGTATTGCTCATTAGACCAGACCCTTCTTGCGCAACGCTTCGACCAGCTCCGCGGCATCCTTGACCCGGATGCCTTTCTGCCGTTGCGGCGGCGGCTCGAATTTCACCAGCTTCAGGCGTTGCTTCTGCTCGACGCCGACGGCACTCAAGGTGAGTGTCTCCAGCGGCTTTTTCTTGGCCTTCATGATGTCGGGCAGCTTCACGTAGCGAGGCTCGTTCAGACGCAGATCGGTGGTCACGACGGCCGGAAGGTCGACCTCGAGCGTCTCGAGGCCGGCATCGACCTCGCGCGTCACCCGCGCCTTGCCCTCGGAAAGCTCGACTTTCGAGGCGAAAGTGGCCTGGGGGCGATTCCACAGCGCCGCCAGCATCGGGCCGGTCTGGCTGTTGTCATCGTCGATCGCCTGCTTGCCGACGATGACCATCATCGGCTGCTCTTTCTCCACCAGCTTCAGCAGCGCGCGGGCGGCGACGAGCGGCTCGACGACCCCATCGGCCTGGACGTGCAGTGCCCGATCGGCTCCCATGGCGAGGGCGGTGCGCAGCTGCTGCTGGCAATCGGCGGGACCGACGGTCGCGACGACGACTTCCTCAGCGCCGCCTTTTTCCTTGATGCGCAACGCCTCCTCGAGCGCGATCTCGTCGAATGGGTTGATGCTCATCTTGACCCCATCCGTGATGACGCCACTGCCGTCCGGTTTGACGCGGATGCGCACGTTGTAGTCCACGACACGCTTGATGCCGACGAGGATTCGTTTCATTTACCCCTAGCTCGTGTGGAGAGGCCCCGGGAGGGCTGGAAGGGGAAGTATAGCGGGAGGGGGCCGCGCTCGGTCATTGGCAAAAGTCGCCTGTGGCGCTTTTGCAGACGTCGGCGTCGCTTCCGCGGGCAAAAGCGCGGTCTTTTGCCCGGCCCGCGTAGGGAGCTGCGCCCCATCGAAGGGGCGCCTGACTGACCCTGGCCTACCCGAGCTGGGCTTGGGTCGAATGCCGGTAGGGCGGATTGCGCTGCTGCTCGGTGAAGGTCTGGCGGATCTTCTGAGCCGCTTCCCTGAGCTTCGGCACGAACCGCTCCACCGCGACCTTGAAAGGCACGGCCTTCTCGGCGAAGCGGATCACTACCGCCCCCAGGACCGTATCTTCCAGCAGCACGGGCACCGCCATCGTGATTTCGTCCGAGACCCGTCGTGGATGTACGGCGCTCGAGTAACCACGAGCACGCGTCTCTTCCAGGATCTTGTCGAGCTCCGTGCGGTTGTGCGCCAACTTGTCCGAGTCATTGTTGGAGCGGCGCAGGATCTCGAGCAGTGACTCACGCTGCAGTGCCGGGCAGAACGCCAGGTGTGCGCGACCCACCGCCGTTGATAGCAGTGGTAATCGCATCCCTGGTGATATGCGCTCGACGGCAAGCGGGCTACGATGGTCCGTGGTTTCGCGGACGAGCATCTGCGTACCTGACAGCGAGGCGATGGCTACGGGCCACAGCACCTCGTTACCCAGGTCGTCGATACACGGGCGCGCAATCTGCGTAACCCAGGCATCATCGTCGAACCCATCGGCGAGGCGATGGACCATGATAGTGAGCCGGTACCGATCGTCCGCTGGATCTCGGTAGACATAACCGGCGTGAGTCAGAGTCTCGAGGATGCGGTACGTCGTCGTGCGCGGCAGGCGGATCTGCTGAGCAATCTCAGAGACCGTGGCGCCGTTGCGCATGTTGAGCATCGTCAGGGCGTCGAGACCCCGGACCAGAGCACGAATTGGGCGAGTCGATTCCATGGATCGCTTTAATACTCATGTATGAAATCGGACCAAGTGCACCAGTTTAGGAATTGTTACGGTCACCGCGCAATGGTCACCACACTTCTTTGCGCGGTATTCGCCCGTGAAAACCTCGTTATTAGCGGGCTAAGTCCGTTAGGCGCTGAAACGTGAAAAGTGCATTGCTGCTGCGATATGCAATGCGACGCCTCCTCGGCATCGTCCCCACATTGTTCTGCATCGTGAGCGTATCGTTCTTTATCGTCCGATTAGCGCCCGGGGGGCCCTTCGACCAGGAGCAGGCGCTTGCGCCCCAGATCCGTGCAAATCTCGACAAGTTGTACGGTTTGGATCAACCGCTCGGGGTGCAGTACCTGCGCTACCTGAACGGTCTGGTGCACGGGGATTTCGGCCCTTCGTTCAAGTTACGGGATTTCAGTGTGGGTGAGCTCATCGCGCAGGGACTGCCGCTGAGCTTGACCCTTGGGTCGGCGGCCATTCTGCTGGCCGTCCTGCTCGGGATTCCCCTCGGCATGGCCGCCGCTTTGAGGCGAAACACGGCGGCGGATTATGGAATCACCGCGCTCGTGGTCATGGGCATCGCGCTTCCGAGCTTTGTGACGGGTCCGCTGTTCGCGCTGGTTTTCGGTTTGTACCTGCATTGGCTGCCGGTGGCGGGCTGGGAGGAGGGCGCCGCTCGTTACCTGGTCCTGCCAGTCCTGACGCTAGCATTGCCAGTCATTGCCTATGTCGCGCGGATCACTCGCGGAAGTCTTCTCGAGGTACTGCGGACCAACTATGTGCGAACCGCCCGGGCGCGCGGCCTGGGCGAAATGCGCGTTCTGTGGCGGCACGCGTTGCGACCGACTCTGTTGCCCGTGGTGAGCTATTTAGGACCCGCGACCGCCTATGTTGTGACGGGATCTCTCGTTGTGGAGACCGTGTTTGGGTTGCCTGGTACGGGGAGATATCTGGTACAAGGCGCGATCAATCGTGACTACACGCTCGTCATGGGGATGATTACGGTCTACGGGGCGTTGAC
>DAITMW010000185.1:3945-14992 GCA_036834945.1 Steroidobacteraceae bacterium | reverse complement strand
AAGGCCTGAAGCCCATTGTCGCGATCTATTCGACCTTCCTGCAGCGCGCCTACGATCAGCTCATTCACGACGTAGCGTTGCAGAACCTCCCGGTGGTGTTCGCACTCGATCGTGCCGGCCTCGTCGGCAGCGACGGTGCCACGCACCAGGGAAGTTATGACATCTCGTTCCTGCGCTGCATTCCCAACATGACGATCATGGCGCCGGCCGACGAGAACGAGTGCCGCCAGATGTTGTACACGGCGACGACGCTGTCGGGCCCCTCCGCGGTACGTTACCCGCGCGGGACCGGCCCGGGTGTCCCGCTTGTCGAGGAAATGACCGCGCTACCCATCGGCCGCGCACAGCCGCGCCGCGAAGGCCGTAGCGGGCTCGCGATTCTCGTGTTCGGTACCTTGCTCGACTCCGCGCTGAAGATCGCCGAGCGCCTCGACGCCACGGTCATCAACATGCGCTTCATCAAGCCATTGGACGAGGACCTGGTGATCTCGGTTGCCGCGCGCCATCGCGCCATCGTGACCATCGAGGAAAACTCGACGATCGGCGGCGCCGGCTCCGCGGTCGGCGAGCTGCTGGCCTCGGAAGGGCTGCTCATACCGATTTTGCAGTTGGGTATTCCGGATCGTTTCATCGAGCACGGCTCCCGGGACAGCTGCCTGGTGGCCGCCGGGCTGGATCCGACCGGTCTGACCTCGAGCATCGAGCGTTGGTGGGCTATGCAGACACGGGAACGCGAACGTATCCGCTCAGCGGGCGGCGCTTGAACCCGTCGCGGAACGGCCCTACTTACCTGGTAGATAGGTAAGCTGTAGGCTTAGAGTTATGACGCCCCCTCCCGCCAACGCCAAGATCGTGCGCCCGGTCGTCACGGAAATCGAGGACGTGCAAGGACGCGCGGACACCCGCCGTCTGCCGATCAACCGCGTCGGAATCAAAGATATCCGTCACCCCGTGAAGGTGAAGGACCGGACGGCGGGCGAGCAGCACACCATCGCGCAATTCAACATGTACGTGGCCCTGCCCCATAACTTCAAGGGCACGCACATGTCCCGCTTCGTCGAGATCCTGCACGGAGAGCGCGAGATCTCGGTGGAGTCCTTCCGCGCCATGCTCGAGAAGATGACCGAGCGGCTCGAAGCTGACACCGGGCACATCGAGATGAGCTTCCCCTTCTTCGTCATGAAGAAGGCGCCCGTTTCGGGGGTCGAAAGCCTGATGGACTATCACGCGACCCTCATCGGTGAGCGCCACAATGGGCGCACCGAGATGTGGATCCGCGTAGTGGTGCCCGTGACCAGCCTGTGCCCTTGCTCCAAGAAGATCTCCGCCTACGGCGCTCACAACCAGCGCTCACACGTCACGATCAGCGCGAAGCTGCGCTCGCACTTGTGGATCGAGGAGCTCATCGACGTCGCGGAGAGCGAAGCCTCGTCGGAGCTCTACGGCATCCTCAAGCGGCCTGACGAGAAATATGTCACCGAGCACGCGTACGACAACCCGAAGTTCGTCGAGGACATGGTGCGCGATGTGGCGGCGCGGTTGAATGCCGATGATCGTATTGCGGCGTACAGCGTCGAGTCCGAGAACTTCGAATCGATCCATAATCACTCGGCCTACGCTCAGATCGAGCGCGACAAAGACGCCGAATAAAGGCCGCGCTCGGGCGTAGCCCGGATCAAGTGACGATTTCTTAATCCGCCGTTCATGACGGCGCAAGGCCTCCCCGTCTAACGTGTGCGTGCCGCGTTCACGCCCGGAGGTTACGAATGAGAATCACAGCCGCGCTCGCCATCATTGCCGTTCTGGGCTGTGGTGCGGCCTTCGCGACCGATAATCCTCGGCCCACGACCACGGCCACTCCGAGCGGCGCAAGCGCGACTCCCGTAAAACATACCTCGCTGAAGGCGTGCAACAAGCAGGCAGACGCGAAGAACCTTACGGGACCGCAGCGCGCAGCCTTCGTGAAGAATTGCCGCATCGGCAAGGCGTCAAACTGAAGCTCATACGGAGCTGAGTGGCAGCTCAACCACCACCCGCAAACCCGGATCGTTGCTCTCCAACGAAAGCCGCGCGCGATGCAGCCGCGCAATCGCGGCAACGAGGCTCAAGCCAAGACCACTACTATCCGCCGTCCCGGCACCGTGCCCGAGGCGCACGAAGGGTTGGATCGCGCGCGCCCGATCGCCGTCCGGCACGCCGGGACCGTTGTCACTGACGACGAGACACACCGTGTCCGCCAGCCGTTTCACACTCAGGTCGATACGCCCCCCAGACGGGACGTACTTCAAACAGTTCTCGATGAGATTGGTGACCAGCTGGGCCAGCAGCTGGCGATTTCCCTGGACGATCGCACCGTTGTCCTCGTGATCGACGAGCGTGAGGCCCCGGTCGCGCACCGCCGGCTCGAACAACTCCGCCAGCTCGGTGGCGAGCTCCCCAACATCGACCTCCGCGGCCGAAGCCAACGGGGCGCCCGACTCCGCCAACGCAATCTGCAGCAGAGTCGCCAGTGTGCGCTGCAGACGATCGACCTCGCGTAATGCGGACTCTATGGAGTCGTACACGGTTGGCTCGAGAGGAGGCGACCGCAACAACAATGCATCCATACGCGTTCGCAGGCGGTGTAACGGTGCGCGTAGATCATGCGCGGCACTATCAAACGTCGCGCGCAATGTCCGCGCCTGATCCTCGAGACGATCGAGTACATCGTTCACGGCAGTAGCGAGAGCGTCGTATTCGTCGTTCGCGCCAGCCACCGGAAGCCGACGTCCCAGGTCACCTGCGAGGATACGCTGGCATGTCGCTGTTACATCACCAACCCGGCGGGACAGTCTGTAACTGAACCAGAAACCGGTTAGCGCCGCCGTCAGCGAGGTCAGGCCGATACCCCAGAGCATGGCGATGCGGAACTTGTCGGCGAAACGGCGGCCCTGGGAGATGTCCGTGCCCACCAGCAGCCGGTCGCCGTTCGGTAACGTTCGCAGCGCCGCCCGCACCGGGTGCACGGCGCGACGCCCGGGCTCGATTGTGGCGATATCGAACTCCGGACGGCTCTCGGTGGGCATCCCCTCGAAAGGCCAGTGGGTGACGTTGCCCGCCAGGCGCTCGAACTTACTGTCGACGAGCATGTAGACCGCACCGATGCGGCCCCAACTGTCGATGCGCAGGTTCATTTCGTCGGTCACGCCCTCGACACCGGAGCGCGCATATTTGTCCTGCAGGCTCTTCAACTCGGTATCGATGATGAGATCCACCTCGTCCGTGATGAGACCATCGGTCAACAGGTAGGCACTGCCGAGTGTCAACACGACAGCGAGTGTCACGAGGAACATGTAGCCCACGGACAGGCGGAAGGCCGTCGTGTTGAGGAGCGCCCGCCGGATCAAGGACTAATCTTCCGTACGCAGTACGTAACCCGAACCCCGAACCGTGTGGATGAGTTGCCTGTCGGAGCCCCGGTCGATCGCCTGCCGCAGGCGGCTGATGTGCACGTCGATCAGGTTGCTCTGCGGGTCGAAATGCAGATCCCACACCCCTTCGAGCAGCATGGTGCGCGTAACCACCTGACCCGCGCGGCGCATGAGAAATTCCAGCAGCTTCAGCTCGCGCGCCGTCAGCTCGATCTCGCGCCCACCCCGCGTAACCCTCCGGGCGAGAAGATCGAAGTCCAGATCGGCCACCTTGAGCTTCGTGACGTCAGCGACGCTCGACCGTCGACGCGAGAGAGCCTCGATGCGAGCGAGCAGCTCGACGAAAGCGAAGGGTTTCGTCAGATAGTCGTCGCCGCCTGCCTTGAGGCCGCGAACCCGGTCGTCCACGCTACCGAGCGCGCTCAGGACCAGCACGGGCGTCGTGATCCCCTTGCGTCGCATCAGCTGGATGACGGTGAGCCCGTCGAGCTGGGGCAGCATCCGATCGGTCACGACGAGGTCGAACTGCCCTTCCGTGGCCCGAAACAGCCCGTCGCGCCCGTCGGCGGCGTGATCGACCGAGTAGCCACTTTCCCGCAAACCCTTGACGAGAAACTTGGCGGCCTCGGTGTCGTCCTCAATAAGTAATATGTGCACGGCGCGCGGATTGTAGCGCGCCTCACCCGTTGCTGGAGCTGGTGTCGCCGGTCTGCAGACGCCCGATCAGTGTGCGCAGGAAGACGCGGTTGAACCGCAGCTGGCACGAAGCGGACACCTGCTCGAGGAGGGTGGAGCTGACTTTGAGCACCGTGACGGCGCTCGAAGAGCGTATGGTGGCCGTGCGCTTGGCACCCGGTACGTAGCTGGCTTCACCGAAGCAGTCGCCGGTCTCCAGCGTGCCGAGGCGTCTTCCATGGCGCTCGACCGCGCAACTTCCCGAGACGAGGATGTAGAAGCGATCGTCCATCTCGCCTTCCTTGACGATCTCCTCGCCCTCGACATAGTCCTGCCAGGTGCTCGCCCGCAGCACTTCCCAGATCTCCGCATGCGAGAACTCGTGGAAGAACTTCAGACGCCGCAGCACCCCGAACTGCTCCTGGCGGTCGATGCGGGAATTGGCCTCGCGCAGCCGCTGGTGCACGCGGGTGAGCTCGGCGGCGAAATCCAGGCCGCTCTTGTAGCGCTTGACGGGATCCTTCTGCAGCGCCATCGCCACCACGTTCTCGAGCTCCTCCGGAATGTCCTTGCGGAGCGTGTGGATCGGCGGAGGCGTGGCATAGACGATCTGGTGCAGCAGCTTCTGCAGGTTACCGGCGCGGAAAGGCCGCGAGCCGGTGAGCAACTCGTACATCACCGCCCCGAGTGAATACAGGTCCGAGCGGTTGGTCAGATCGAGACTCTGCACCTGCTCGGGCGACATGTACGAGGGACTGCCGGCAATGCCCTCGATGCGCGAGATATCGGAATCCGACACCAGCGCGATGCCGAAATCGATGATGCGCACATCGCTGTCCTGCGTGAGCATGATGTTGGACGGCTTGATGTCGCGATGAATCACACCACGCGAGTGCGCGTAGTGCAGCGCCTTGGCGCATTTGAAAATGATCTCGACCGTGTCGTCGATGCGCAGCAGGTTGTCAGCACGGCAATAGGCCGCGAGCGTCCGCGCGCCGTGCACGTGCTCCGTGACGATATAACAGTGCCCGTTCTCCTCGCCCGCATCGAAGATGGGGAGGATGTGAGGGTGCTGCAACATTCCGACCAAGTGTGCCTCGGAGAGGAACATCTTGCGGGCGATGCGCGCGCGCTCTTCGTCCGCGCCGTTGTCGCTGTTGTAGAGCTTGATCGCCACGTCGCGTCCGTAGTACGCGTCGTGTGATAAGTAAACTATGCCGGTGCTGCCGCGACCGACCTCCTTGATCACCACGTACTTGCCGATTTTCTCGGGGATTTTGCGTGGCGCAGCCTTGGGAGGCGGGTTGGACTTGGGAGCCGGTGCTGACATGACTCATGAAATTAGCGAAACCGCACGACAGGATACTGTCAGCGTCCTCAGTGGGACTGTGATCCACACCTCACCGGCTCGGGCATCCGCTCCCGCCCGTGCAATCGCACGAAACAGGTCTTATTTCCCGAAGTGATCGTACCCGGAATGCGCGAACTCCATCACGTTCCCGTCGCGTAGCACCACCGCGCCGGGAGCCTCGCGCACCGTTCCGATTGGACTATAGCCCCAACGGTTTGGAGGCAGCTCCTGTCGTAACTTACCGACGTTCGCCGGATTTACCGTGAAGCACAATTCATAGTCGTCGCCGCCCGTGAGCGCCAGCTCTCGGGCGTGCTCGTCGCCGACCGCCTCGACCAATGACTCGGACACCGGCAGGTCCCCATGAACGAGCTCGACGCCGCAACCACTCGCCTGCGCCAGCTTACCAACATCGCCTAGCAAACCGTCCGAGACATCTATGCAGGCACTCGCATACCCGCGCAGGCATTTGCCGAGCGCCATGCGCGGTGACGGATACAGGAATCGCTTGCGCAGGTACGACGTCACGTCCGCCGCCGCCTTCAGGCGACCCTGCTCCACCGCCAGGCCTGCGGCGGCATCGCCCGGAGTACCTGATACAAACACCGTGTCACCGGGACGAGCGCCGGAACGCAACAGGCCCTGCCCGCGCGGCACGTGCCCCAGGATCTGGACCGTGGCGCACAGCGGGCCCGACGTTGTATCGCCACCGACGAGGGCAACGTCGTGGGCGCGCGCCAGCTCCGAGAAACCGGCCGCGAATTCCGAAAGCCAGTCTTCGTCGATTTTGGGGAGTGTCAGGGCGAGCAGCGCCCAGGCCGGGCTGGCTCCCATCGCCGCCATATCGCTCAGATTCACGGCCAGGACACGGTGACCGACAGACGCTGCCGGACACCCGTGTGGAAAATGCACGCCATCGACCAGGGTATCGATCGCGGCGACCAGGTCGCACTCCGCCGGAGAGTCCAGCAAGGCCGCGTCGTCACCCACACCCAGCCGGACATCGGCACGCCTGACCCCGCACTTGCGAAAATAGCGGTCGATCAGGGCAAATTCAGAGAGTGCCATCGGGAGTGCCGTCAGTGCTCGTGCGGTCGGACTTCCTTCGCTGCGCGGTCCAACACGGCATTGACGAACTTATGACCGTCGGTGGCCCCGAAGCGCTTCGAGAGACTGACCGCCTCGTTGATCGCCACGCGATAGGGAACCTCGGGCTTGGAGGTCAACTCGAACAGGCCGATCAGCAACACCGCGTGCTCGATCGGATCGAGCAGCTCCGGCTTGCGGTCCATCCAGGTCGAGAGTTGCGCATCCAGGCTCTCCCGGCCGCGCCACACTCCCTCGACGAGCTCACGGAAGTACTCACGGTCGGCTTTGGGCATATCCTCGGCATCCCCGAACTCGAGGATGAGATCCTGCCAGGGGCTGTCGTTGAGCTGCCAGCGGTACAAGGCCTGCAGGGCCAGCTTGCGGGCAACCGAGCGTGTGGCCGCGAAATGGTGGGCCGCCGCGGTCATGGCAGGCGGGCCATCAGATCGGCCATTTCCAGGGCCGTATCCATCGATTCGCCACCCTTGTTGCCGGCGGTGGTCGCGGCGCGCTCGAGGGCCTGCTCGACCGTCTCGACTGTGAGCACGCCGAAGATCACGGGCACCCCGGTCTCCAGCGCGGCCAGATTCAAGCCCCGGGCACATTCACCCGCGACGTAGTCGAAGTGCGGCGTGTCGCCACGGATGACGCAACCCAGCGCGATTACGGCGTCCCAGCGTCCGCTCGCGGCCAGCTTGCGTGCCACGACGGGAAGCTCGAACGCACCGGGCACCCGCGCGATCAGGAGGTCCTCGTTGGCACCCCCGCGCTCGAGCCAGGACGCGGTGGCTCCCTTCAGAAGACTCGCGACGATGAAATCATTGAAACGCGCAGCCACGATCGCGACCTTGCGGCCACGGGCGGTCACCTCGCCTTCGAGGATCGGGGAATCCGCCATGTCAGCCTTCTTCCCCCACATACGCTTCGACTTCCAGATCGAACGCCGAAATACCGTGCATCTGTTTAGGCGCGGACAGCACCCGCATCCGTCGGACACCCAGATCCTTCAATATCTGCGCTCCGACACCGAATGTACGCAATACCGCGCCCTCGCCGCCTTCGGCTTTGGCAACACGATCCGCTTGCGCCGCGGCCTGCGTCGCTGCTGATGCCATCGCACGAACTGACTCTGACAGATCGCGAGGCGACTCTTGCTGACGGAGCAACACAACAACACCATTCCCAGCATCCGCAATACGCCGCATCACGGCGCGTAGCGTCCAGGCGCGCTGCGTGGCGCGAACGCCGACGAGATCGCGAAGCGTTTCGGGCAAGTGCACACGCACCAGGGGCGTCTCTGGGCCATCGAGACGTCCGCACGCCAGCGCGAGATGCACATCCTGGCTCACACGATCCTCGTAGGCGTAGAGCCGGAACTCGCCCAGGTCCGTTTGCACAGTCTGCTCGGCGACGCGCTCGACAGAGCGCTCGTTGCGCAACCGATGGCGGATCAGGTCGGAGATCGTGCCGATCTTGAGGTTGTGTCGCTTGGCGAACACCTCGAGCTCCGGACGGCGCGCCATAGTGCCATCGTCATTCATAACTTCACACAACACGCCGACGGGCTTCATACCGGCGAGCCGGCACAGATCGACCGATGCCTCCGTATGCCCGGCTCTCACGAGAACGCCGCCCTTGCGCGAGCGGAGCGGGAAGATGTGACCGGGGCGCGCGAAATCTCCAGAGACGGTGTTGGCATCCGCGAGCGCGCGAATGGTTGCAGCCCGGTCAGCCGACGAGACACCCGTCGTCGTGCCGTGTCTCAAGTCCACCGACACGGTGAAAGCGGTCCGGTGGGACTCGCTGTTGGCCTGCACCATCTGCGGCAGATCGAGGCGCACCAGGCCCTCTTCCTCCATGGGCACGCAGATGATGCCGCTGGTGTAACGGATCATGAAAGCGACCGCCTCGGGGGTGGCTCGCTCGGCGGCCATGATCAGATCCCCCTCGTTCTCGCGATCCTCGTCGTCCATGATGACGACCATGCGCCCTGCGCGCAGATCCGCGAGGATTTCGTCGATGGAATTCAGGCCCGGCGGGGACGCTGACTTACCGGAGAGGGGCAGGACGTTGGACATGGCGGACCGCCAAAAGCTGCAGAAAGGTGCCGCCAAGTATACCTGACGGGCGTGACGCTCATAGCTGCAGAATTTCTGCGACACCCGTCGGGCCCGTTGAACCCGGACCCGCGACCGGACCACTTACTCTATGGCTTGTACCCGGGGCTCAGCGTCCCCTTCAGCGTGGCTATCTTCAGCAGTGTTGGATAGAACTGCACGAACGTAGTATCGACGGCCGCGTGTTGCTGATGACAGGAGTAGCAGTCCTCGGTCGTGGGGATCATCCCGGCCGGCGCCGTGTCGCGGAAGTTGAAAAAGGCCCAGCCTCCCTGACCCTGGAATCGCTTCACGTCCTTGACGTGGACTTCCATCCCCATGATCTCATCGGTCTGGAACTTGCCGTGCTGATTGATGGAGCCCTTCTCGGAGGCGCCACGGACCTCCAGCGCCAACTGCGTGCCGTCGGGCCACGTCCCCGTACGCATGAACTCGCGGTACGCGGACGGCTCCGCAAACACGTTGTCGAACATCGAGTGACCCATGGCGTCACCACGGCGATCGCCATAGCTCATGTCGATCCCCGAGCTCAGGAAAACCCACTCCCGATAATTGACGGGGTACTTCAACTTGCCGTCCGTCGTGTAGGACGGGCCGATATCGGTCCCCGTGGCCGTGGACCACTCCGCCGCGACGGCAACGCCAACCAACACGAGACCGCAGGCGGCGAGCAACAAGCGCTTCATGAGCATCCCTAACGTGGCGCGACGAGACGCTCCACGTAGCGGGCAACCTGGTCAACCTCGAGGTTGACGCGGGAGCCGACGGTGAGCTTCCCCAGCGTTGTGACTGTTTGCGTGTGAGGAATAATATTGACGCCGAAGGTCGCACCGTCAACCTCGTTCACCGTCAGGCTGACTCCATCCACCGCAACCGATCCCTTCCGGGCGATGTACCGCGCGAGGTCGGCGGGAACAGCAATCTTCAAACGGGTGGAGCGGGCATCGCCGCTGATGGACAGGATCTCAGCCACTCCATCGATGTGCCCCGATACAAGGTGACCGCCGAGCGCGTCCCCGGCCTTCAAGGAGGGCTCGAGATTCACGGGCGAGCCCACTGCAAGGTCGCCGAGCGTAGTCAGCGATAGCGTCTCGCGCGAAACATCCGCTGCAAAAGCACCCTCCGGAAGTTCCGTCGCCGTGAGACAGCAACCTTGTACGCAGATGCTATCGCCGATACGAAAGTCGCCCGAGGTCAGACGATGGAACTCTATGACGATGCGCGCATCACCACCGCTATTCTCGCGGGCCTTGACCTTACCAACATCCTGAACAATTCCCGTAAACACTCCGAGCCCTCTCAGCGCGGTCGCAACCGCAAGCGCAAATCGTCTTCCAACCGCTGTACCCCCGCGACGGTGAATCCCAGCGCATCCTGCAGATCGCCGAGCTCCGGCAGATCGACCAACGGCAACCCCTGCGGACCCAACATCTTGGGCGCGACGTACAACAGCAGCTCGTCGACCAACCCCTGGCGCAACATTTCGCCGGAAAGCGTGGGGCCCGCCTCCACCAGAAGCTCGTTCACTTCCAGCTCACCCATCCGGTCGATCACCGCAACGAGGTCGAGTCGCCCGTGCGAAGCCGGAATCGCCTCCACGGCGACACCCATCTCGGCGAGCGTGGCGCCGCGAGTAGGGTCCTCGGTCATGATCAACACCTCGCCACCGGTCGTGAACAAGCGCGAGTCTGTAGGCGTGCGTAAACGCGTATCCAATATGACGCGCAGTGGCTGCCATGGCTCGTCTTCCGGCTTCTCAGGCGGCAACCTGACGTCGAGCCGAGGATCGTCAGCCAGAACAGTTCCAACACCCGTCAGCACGGCGGAGCTGCGCGCTCGCCAGTGCTGCACGTCATTGCGGGATGCCTCTCCCGTGATCCACTGACTCGAGCCGTTCGAGAGCGCGGTACGGCCGTCCAGGCTCATGGCGAGCTTCAGCCGAACCCACGGCCGACCGTAGGTCCGGCGCTTCATGTAGCCGATGTTCAGGTCCACCGCCTCGGCTTCCATGAGCCCGGACTCGACCGCGATGCCCGCCTGCCGCAACAGCTCGTCGCCACGGCCGCTGACTTCCGGGTTGGGGTCCTGAACAGCATAGACGACACGCGCGATGCCGGCCGCGATCAGGGCATCCGTGCAGGGCGGAGTCCGTCCGTAGTGACTACAAGGCTCGAGCGTGACGTAAGCCGTTGTCCCAGCAGTTTGCAGTCCAGCCTCACGAACCGCGGCCAACGCGTTCACCTCGGCGTGCCCTTCGCCCGCGCGCTCATGCCACCCCTCACCAATAATCTTTGTGCCCTGCGCAATCACACATCCGACGCGCGGGTTGGGGTGAGTTGTTTCGAGACCTCGCGCCGCTAGAACGAGCGCGCGGTTCATGGCGAAGCGGTCGAAGTCGGTGATCA
>DAITMW010000185.1:0-3845 GCA_036834945.1 Steroidobacteraceae bacterium | reverse complement strand
CTACTTCTCCGAGGTCGTTTCTGAGGTGACCGGCGGCGTAGCGCTCGGCTCCTCACTCTTACCCGGAGCGTCTGGCGGAAGCAACGGCAACTGATCGCGGTTCGCGTCGCGCCCCGGCTCTCGCTTACCGGAACGCCGTCCCTGCGGAGTCAACGCGCGCTGACTGCGCAGCCGCTGGATTTCCTCGTGAAACGCTTCGACGTCCTCGAAATGCCGGTAGACCGAAGCAAAGCGGACGTAGGCGACCTCGTCCAACTGGCGTAGCTCGTCCATCACGAGCTCGCCTATGGCACGCGACTGCACCTCGCGGTCGCCAAGGCTGCGCACCTTGTGGGTGATTCTGCTGACCGCCTCATCCAACTGGTCGCGCGGCACCGGTCGCTTCTCGAGCGACTTCTCCATGCCCGAGCGCAGTTTCGCTTCGTCATAGGCCTCGCGACTGCGATCGCCTTTGACGACCATCGGCATGACGAGCTCGGCGGTCTCGAAGGTCGTGAACCGCTCGCCGCAGGAGAGACACTCGCGTCGGCGGCGGATCTGCCGCCCTTCGCCCGCCAGGCGCGAGTCAGTGACTTTCGTCTCGATGTGGCCGCAAAAAGGACAGTACATGCGGCAACAGGTCCGCCGTTACGCGCCGTATACCGGGAAGCGCCGGCACAGCTCGATCACCTGCGGCTTCACTTTCGCGATGGCCGCGTCCGAGCCTTCCGCGTCGATGACGGTGGTGATGAGATCCGCCACCAGCTCGATCTCGGTTTCCTTGAAACCGCGCGTCGTCGCCGCGGGGGAACCGAGCCGCAGTCCGCTCGTCACCATCGGGGGCCGTGGGTCGTTCGGCACGGCGTTCTTGTTGACCGTGATGTTGGCTTTGCCCAGGGCCGCGTCCGCATCCTTGCCCGTGATGTTGCGATCCGCGAGGCTCAACAGGAACAGATGATTGTCCGTACCACCCGAGACGATCTGCAGGCCGTTTTTCGCCAGGCGAGCCGCCATGGCGCGCGAGTTCGCCAACACCTGCCGGCTGTATTCCTTGAACTCCGGCTGCAGGGCCTCGAGGAACGCCACGGCCTTGGCCGCGATCACGTGCATCAGCGGACCGCCTTGCGTTCCCGGGAACACGATGGAGTTGAGCTTCTTGGTGATCTCGTCGTTCTTGCGCGCGAGGATGAGGCCGCCGCGCGGTCCGCGAAGCGTCTTGTGAGTCGTCGTGGTAACGACGTCCGCGTGAGGTATGGGATTCGGATAGAGACCCGTCGCCACCAGACCGGCCACGTGCGCCATGTCGACGACGAGATAGGCGCCGACGCTGTTGGCGATGGTCGCGAAGCGCGCCCAGTTGATGATTCGTGAGTAAGCCGAAAAGCCCGCGACGATCATCTTCGGCCGGTGCTCCTCGGCGAGCCGCTGCACCTGGTCGTAGTCGATCTCACCGTTGTCGGGACGGATGCCGTACTGCGCGGCCTTGAAGAACTTGCCGGAGAAATTGACCTTGGCGCCGTGTGTCAGGTGACCGCCGTGATCGAGGCTCATGCCGAGGATGGCATCCCCCGGCTGCACCAGGGCGAAATACGCCGCGGCGTTGGCCTGCGAGCCCGAATGCGGCTGCACGTTCGCATAATCGGCGCCGAACAGCTCTTTCGCCCGGTCGATGGCGAGTTGCTCGACGATATCGACATACTCACAACCGCCGTAGTAACGCTTACCCGGATAACCTTCGGCATACTTGTTGGTGAGTACCGAGCCCTGCGCCTCGAGCACGCGCGGGCTCGTGTAGTTCTCGGAAGCAATGAGCTCGATATGATCTTCCTGGCGATGGCGCTCGCCCTCGATCGCCTTGGAGAGCGCTGGGTCAAAACCCTCGATGGTCATCGTCGTCCGAAACATGCGCGGAACCTTTGATTTAACGGTGCGGAAGGGAAGTCGGGATTGTACCGGAACGGCTGGATGCCCGTAGGTTCCAGGGCCGGCCATTCTCCAAAATCACAGCAGGCCAAGGTTACAGCAGGTTTTCCACCACCGCGGTCCAAGCCTGCGCGATATTGGCGCGGTTGTAGCCACCGCCACCGAGCGCTAGCACCCGCCCGTGCCCGAGCCTATCAGCGAGCTCGCTCAGCTCGCGTGCCGCGAACCCGTGACTTTTCGCGGAAAAGCGCAAATGCGTGATCGGATCACCCTCCACGCTGTCGGCTCCGCATTGAAGGATGATGAACTCAGGAGAAAATCGCTCCAGGTGAGCGATCACTCGCGGCCAGACACGTGTGAATTCCGCGTCGTCAGAGCCCGGCGCCATCGGCAGGTTGAGCTTGGTTCCCTGCGCGGCGCCCCGGCCGGTTTCCTCTGCCTTGCCGGTGCCCGGATACAGATAACGCCCATCCTCGTGCAGGTCGGCAAAGATGACGGCCGCATCGTCCTCGAAGGCGTAGAACACACCATCGCCGTGATGCGCATCGATGTCGACATAAGCAACACGGGCGAGCCCCGACTTCTTCCGCAACAGCTCGATTGCCACGCCGCAATCATTGAATACGCAGAAACCGGCGGCGTGATCGCGCGCGGCATGATGAAGCCCGGCGATAGGTACAAAAGCGCGGCGGCACTCACCTCGCATGATGGCGTCAGCCGCATTCAGGGTCGCACCTACGACACAGGCGGCCGCCTCGTACACACCTCGAAAAGCCGGAGTGTCACCCCCATCGAGCAGGCCCTGGCCGCTCGCCGAGCGCTCGCGGACAAAGTCGACGTAGGCAGGGGTATGGAAAGCCCGCAGCTCGTCCTCGGTGGCGACACGCGGCTCGAGAATCTGGACGCGTTCGTCGAGGTCGCGCGCCTCGAACTCACGGACGAACGCCGCGTGCCGGTCCGTCCCAAACGGGTGGCCGTCACCGAAACCATAACGGGCCAGGCGGTCACTGATGACCACTCCCACGTCGCGTTTCATACTGGCGGGAATCCGCTAGGCGGCATGCCGCTCTCAGGCGTTACGGTCATTTGGAGGACGCAAAAGGAATGGAAAATGGCTGGCCCATTGGTCCGCCGGGCTGGCCCATTGGTCTGCCGGGCGCCTGGATTTCGGCGCGCCGCAAGCGTAGCACGGGGGTGGGGGCCTGTCTGGCCCCCCTCACAGATATCCAAGTCGCGGCCAGTCGAAGATAATGCGCGGCCGACTACGGTGAACAGCGAAGCATGGCTCAATACATCTACACCATGAACCGGGTGTCCAAGGTGGTCCCGCCCAAGCGGACCATCCTGCGCGACATCAGTCTGTCCTTCTTCCCCGGCGCCAAGATCGGCGTGCTCGGGCTCAACGGCTCCGGCAAGTCCTCCCTGCTGCGCATCATGGCCGGCACGGACCCCAGCTTCGACGGCGAGGCCCGTCCGCAGAGCGGCATCCGCGTAGGCTTCCTGCCGCAGGAGCCGGAGCTGGACGAGGCGAAGGACGTGCGCAGCACGGTCATGGAAGGCGTCGGCGCCACCTTCAACCTGTTGGAGGAGTTCAACAAGATCAGCGAGAAGTTCGCCGAGCCCATGTCCGAGGACGAGATGAACGCGTTGCTCGAGCGGCAGGCGAAACTTCAGGATGCGATCGACACCGCCGGTGGGTGGGAGCTCGAACGCAAGCTCGAGATCGCCGCCGACGCACTGCGTCTCCCGCCCTGGGACGCGAAGATCGGCCCCCTCTCGGGAGGCGAGAAGCGCCGCGTCGCCCTGTGTCGTCTGCTGCTGTCCGCGCCCGACATGCTGTTGCTCGATGAGCCGACCAACCACCTCGACGCGCAGTCGATCGCCTGGCTCGAGCGCTATCTCGAGGAGTATCCGAGCACGGTCATCGCGGTCACGCACGACCG
>DAITMW010000184.1:0-15013 GCA_036834945.1 Steroidobacteraceae bacterium | reverse complement strand
TAACGCTCCGATCCCCCAAGGACATCTCCCAGGCACTGTCCGTAAGCCTGGAGCAGGGCGGCGCGGTGGTAGGGACGAGAGCTAGGAAACACCCAACCGCACCCCATCCCACTTCACCCTCACACCCTGCGCTTCCTTCGGCATCACCTCGAGGACCTTCCCTCGATAATACAACCGCGCGAGCCCAGCCCCAACCAACCCAGGACCCGCGGGAGCAACGCGCCGGACCACCGCCTGCCGAAGCTCGCCACCGCGCCACTCGATGTTGATCGCAAAACCACCCCGCGCGCGCAGGCCCTCAACATGACCGGCAGACCAGGCCGGGGGCAGTGCCGGCAAGAGATGGATCTTCCCGCCGTAGCTCTGCATGAGCATCTGCGCGATCCCGGCGGTGCCGCCGAAATTGCCATCGATCTGAAACGGCGGATGCGCATCGAACAGGTTCGGATACGTACGCTCCGGTCCAAGGAGTCGTTTGAGCAGCGAGTGCGCATGCCCGCCCTCGCGTAGCCGTGCCCACAAGTTGATCCGCCAACCGATCCCCCACCCGGTGGCCTCGTCCCCGCGGATCTCCAGGGAGCGGCGCGCCGCGGCGGCGAGCTCAGGTGTGTCGTCGACGTTGATCTGACTGCTGGGAAACAACCCATACAGATGCGATACGTGCCGATGATGCAGGTCCTTGGCCTGCATATCCCAGTCCTGCAGCCACTCCTGCAACTGCCCCTCGCGACCGATGCGATCGGGTGGGAGTCGCGCGAGCGCGTGCTGCACTTCCTGCGCGAAATCCAACTCGATACCCAGAATGCGCGCGGCCTCGATACATTGTCGGAACAGGTCGCGCAATATCTGCCGGTCCATGGCAGGTCCGGCGCAGATCGCAACGCCCGCGGGATGAAGGTTCTCCGGAGACATGGAGGGGCAAGTGACGAGCCATTCGGTCCCCGGCTCGACCACCAGTGTGTCGAGAAAGAACTCCGCCGCTCCCTTCATCAGCGGGAACACCTCTGCAAGGTATCGCGCGTCACCGCTGTACTCATAATGATCCCACAAGTGGGTGCAGAGCCATGCTCCGCCCATGGGCCACAGGCCGTATTGCGCTCCATCGACGGGTGCGGTGGCTCGCCACAAGTCAGTATTGTGATGAGTGACCCAACCGCGCGCGCCATAGTGAGCCTTGGCAGACCGCACGCCCGTCTGCGCAAGATCCCGCACCAACGCGATCAAGGGCTCAACACACTCCCCCAGACCCGTCATCTGGGCAGGCCAATAGTTCATCTCGGTATTGATGTTGATCGTGTATTTGCTACCCCACGGCGGAGTGAGCGATTCGTTCCACAGGCCCTGGAGATTGGCCGCCTGGGTACCCGGACGCGAGCTGCTGATCAGCAGGTAACGTCCATACTGAAAGTAAAGCGCCGCGAGTTGCGGATCGTCGGTGTGGGATGAGTTCCGAACACGCTCGTCGGTGGGATGTTGCGCGGCCGGCGTGGAGCCGAGATCGAGCGACACGCTTCGGAACAATCGCCGGTGCTCTGCAACGTGATCTGCGCGCAGCGTTGCCAACCGCTTTCGTACGGCCCTGTCGAGTTGCCGTGAAACGATGACTCCCGGATCGGCGCTCATCTCCCCAAAATTGCGATAGCTCGTCGCCATCGCAACGAGAAGCGTCGCGGAATCCGCCTCAACGACACTCACACCGGAACCCGTTACACTGATACGGCCGCCTTGCGCCATCACGCACGCACGCGCTTCCCAGGTCAGCGCGCCGGGCACGTCACCCTGTCCTGCATTTCGCCCACGCATGACGATGTCACCGCCGCCCTCGGGATGAACGACTGGCGCGGGCTGAAGACCCGCGGGCGAACGAAGCATCACATCGAAGTTGAGCGAACGGCGCGTACTACAGGTCAACGAGGTGACGATCACCTGATCGGCCGCGGAGGCAAACACCTCGCGCTTGTACAGGCTTTTCCCCCTGAGAAAGCTGACAGTGGCCGTGGCTGAATCCAGATCCAGAGTCCGGCGATACTGCTCCACGGGACTCGCGGACTGCCCACCATCGAATGTGAGCAGCAGGTCGCCAATACTCTGGTAAGCCATCTGCTGCAACGGCCGCGCCATCATCTTCGCATTCGCGAGCGCATCGGCCTCCACATACCGCCCTGCGAAAACCAGCTCGCGAACGCGGGCCAGTGCTCCCAACGCCTCGGGATTGGTCGGGTCATACGGTCCGCCGGCCCAGAGAGTGTCCTCATTGAGCTGCAACCGCTCTTGCGCCGGATCGCCAAAAACCATGGCGCCGATGCGCCCATTACCCACAGGCAACGCCTCGACCCATTTCGCCGCCGGCCGCTCGTACCATAACCTCAGGAGATCCGCGGTCGCCACACGACCCCGTTGAGTGAACGCCCGGGCGCGGCCACGGCCCGCCAACCCACCCGTCAACCAGCTCGAAAGCACGGCTCCCAAAGTCTCGCGACGTGTGAATCCCATGAAATCCCTCAATGCGCGCGCGGAACCACGAAGTTGAACTCGTGCTGCTCACCATTGAAGTCCACGAGGACCCGCAGCGCTTGCTCCTCCTTGCGTCCGAACTTGATCTGCTGGGTAACGACCTGCCCGCCTGCGGCCGACCCCGACGCGATCGTCAGCGGCTGGAGGATCGCGGCCTGCAGGCCGGCGATCTGTTGTTGCACCTTCGGATCTTCTTTTCCAGACGCGGACGGGTGGGTCGAGATCGTCGCGCCCATGGAGTTTCCCCCTCCCGTGTAGTTACTGACATCCGGCCTCCCGGCCTGGTCCCGGCCGACGAGCGCCGCGCTGCTGCCAAACACATTGACGGTACGAGCGCCGTGGGACCCGCGAGCCTCACTGACGAGCTGTTCGAGCGACATCAGCGGGACCGGTTGCCCAGCGGCCGTGAAGACTTTGATGCTGTCAGGACCAAAGCTGGCCGAAGAGCGGTCGCGGTTGAATGCAACGACCTTCAATACCAGCCGGCCGTCCGATAGCGTTGGATCGGGCACGACCTTGATGAGACCATGATCCTTCGTGGAACTCATTCCCTCGACGGATGACGCCGCCGTCTCCGCCGCGCGGGCCGTTAGAAACACGAGCGCGAGCAGAGCCGCGGCTCCCACCAACAATGTGAGTTTCATAGACATCCTCCAATGAACCGCCCATGCGCCGGCATGGTCTCGGCGGCCTGCCGGATCGCCTGGCGCATGGCCGCCAGGTGCCTGCGGATTGCCGCGACATCGAGTACGTCGACGAGCGGATCGAACGCCCGCGGCACCACCCCCTGCCCGATGAGTACCGCCAACCAACTGGAGTCGTGAAACACCTCGTTACCGACATTGACGAGGCGGCCGTGCGCAACGAAGTGCTCCATCTTCGAGCGCAGCGTGTCGGGAATCTCCATGGACCGGCAGTATTCCCACAAAGGCGTATCGCGGCGCTCGCCGGCCTTGTAATGCAGGATCAGGAAATCGCGGACCCGCTCGACCTCCTCGTACCCCTGGCGGTTGTATTCCCCGATCAACAGCGGATCGAAGCCGCGGTCCGGAAACAACCTGATCAGGCGGGTAATCCCCGACTGGATCAGGTGGATGCTGGTGGACTCCAACGGCTCGAGGAAACCGCTGGCGAGTCCGAGGGCGATGCAGTTCCTGTTCCAGAATTTGCGCCGCCGACCGGCCGTGAAGCGCAGCATCCGCGGAGTCGCCTGCGGTTCACCTTCGAGCCTGGCCATCAACGCCGTGGCCGCTTCGTCGTCACTGATATACCGGCTGCAATAGACATAGCCATTGCCGACCCTGTGTTGCAGGGGGATGCGCCATTGCCAGCCTGCGGACAGTGCCGTGGAGCGCGTGTACGGAGTCAGCTCGCCCTCGGCCCTCCCGCACGGAACAGCGACTGCGCGGTCACAGGGGAGCCACGCCGACCAGTCCTCGTAGCCCGTTCCGAGGGCCTGCGCGATCAGCAGGCCCCGCAAGCCGGAGCAGTCGAGGAAGAGGTCGCCCTCCACCCGCTCCCCTCCTTCGAGCAGCAAAGCCTCGATGAAGCCATCCTCGCCACGGAGTCGAACATTCTCGATCTTGCCATCGAGGCGCCGCACACCCCTTTTTTCGGCGTACGCGCGCAGATAGGCCGCGTACAGCGCCGCATCGAAATGGAACGCGTACGCAAAAGTCGCCATGACCGAACGTGGATCACTGCTCGGGCGTGTAAAGCGACCCAGCGACGCGGCACAGGTGGCGAGGGAGTAGTCGGCCAACGGTGTCGGATCGCCCGAGGCACGCAGTCGTAGCCAATAGTGATGAAACTCCGTGCCCTCGATGCTGCCGCCGAACGGGCCAAACGGATGGAAGTAGCGGTGTCCCAGGCGAGTCCAATCCCTGAACTCGATACCCAGCTTGAAAGTCGCCCCGGTCTTGCGCACGAAGTCGTTCTCATCCAACCCCAGAAGTTGGTTGAACGTAACGAGCGGAGGAATGGTCGCCTCACCGACTCCCACGCTACCGATTTCCGAGGACTCGACGACCTCAATGACGCAATAGCGGCCTCGCAATGCACGGGAAAGCGCGGCCGCCGCCATCCAGCCCGCCGTGCCGCCACCGACGATGACGATCTTACGGATGCGGCGGTCGCAGGCCCCGGCGTCCATGTCATGTCAACGTGCTGCCGCGCAATGGCGGGCAACAAACTCACGATGGGTCGGCAAGCCTTCCACGAGGCGCCGCAGGGTACCGCGCCGGAGTAGCAATCCCCGGCGCAAGTGCTCTGTATCGATGTTGTCGACGAGCGGATCATAGCGGGCGGGATAGACCCCCTGCCCCAGAAAAATCGACACCCAGCTCGGCTCCTGGTACGACTCCTCGCTGTACAGCGGAACCCGGCCGCAGGCCCTGAATACCTCCATCTTGTACTTGAGACTGTCGGGGACGCTCATGTCAGCGCAGTAGCGCCAAAGCGGTGAATCATCACGCTGCGTGGCACAGTAATGCAGCACCAGGAAGTCCCTGATGCGCTCGAATTCATTCACCGACAGCCGATTGAATTCCGCGCTCAAACGGGGATCGAAATTCCGGTCCGGAAACAGGTCGACGAGACGCGCGAGCGCCGTCTGGATGAGCTGTATGCTGGTGGACTCGAGGGGCTCCATGAAGCCCCCCGCGAGCCCCACGGCCACGCAATTCCTGTTCCAGAACTGCTTGCGATGACCGGTGGTGAACTTGAGCAGGCGGGGCTCGGAGAGTGGCCGGCCCTCGAGATTCTCCAGCAACACGCCTGCGGCCACGGCGTCACTGATGAATTGGCTGCAATAGACATAACCGTTTCCAACTCGATGCTGCAACGGAATGCGCCACTGCCATCCAGCCGAGCGTGCCGCAGCTATCGTGTAGGGAGTCAGATCACGACCCGCACTCTCGCACGGAACTGCCACTGCCCGATCGCAGGGCAGCCAGTGTGACCAGTCCTCATACCCCGTATGCAGGGCCTGCTCAATCAACAGCCCGCGAAAGCCGGAGGCGTCCACGAAAAAATCGCCGTCGATGCGCTCGCCACCGGCCAGGGCAAGCCCTTCGATGAAGCCATCCTCGCCGCGAAGATGCACGTCCACCACCCTGCCCTCGGTCCTGCGGACCCCACGCGCCTCGGCGTTAGCACGTAGGCAGCGCGCGTAAAGACCGGCATCAAAATGATAGGCGTACTTGTAGGAAGCCGCCTCGGAGCGAGGATCAATCGCCGGCGGCGCAAAGCGCCCCAGCTTGCCCGCAACGTACGGGAATGAATATTCGCCGAGGCCGCTCGCGTCACCCAGCTGCCGCAACTTCAGCCAGTGGTGATGCGGCGCGATACCTTCGATGGGCGCCCCAAAATCACCAAAAAAATGGAAATGGGCCTGGCCCGGGCGAGACCAGTCCCTGAACTCGATTCCCAGTTTGAACGTGCCGTACGTGGACCGTAGGAAGTCAGCCTCGCGAATCCCCAGGAGACCGTTCAGCACCTGGATCACAGGCACCGTCGCCTCGCCCACACCGACGGTACCGATCTCTTCCGACTCGATCAGTTGAATCGAGACCCGGGCTGGCTTCAAAAAACGGGCGAGCACGGCGGCCGCCATCCATCCGGCCGTGCCGCCACCCACAATGACGATCTTGCGAATGCCCTCAGCCGCCATTATCCGCGCCGGTGGATCAAAATCGACCACGCACGGCCAGCGCATACCTCCGATCGGTATCGGTCCAGCTATACCGCGGCGCCAACGCCGCACCACCGACATCCAGATAGGTACGCCGATTCAGGAGATTCGTACCCTGAACGCCCACCTTGATATTCCGCGTGATGTTGAAAAACAGCTCGCCGTCGAGCTGCCCATAGTTCTCGGACCACACTGGCGCATTGATATTGGCCGCCGAGGTTGTCAGCAGGTACCGTTCGCGCCAGTTCCAGGCCAGCCGCGAGCTGATCAGAGGTGTTTCGTACACCACGCTGGCGTTATAGCTCCAGCGCGACATGCCTTCCAAAGGCAGCGTCTGGTCGTTCTGGCCGGTCGTCTGGTTCGTGTCCAGCACGTTCAGCGCGGTATTGCGTCCACCCGTACTGTCAACATACGTGATGTTCCCCTGGAACCCCAATCCGTGCAGCACACCGGGCAGGAAATCGTAGAACTGTTGGTATCCCAGCTCGAACCCCCGGATGCTGCCGGTGGCGCCGTTCTGGTAGCGAATCACGGAGAACGTCTCCGTGACTCCGTTGGACGTCAAGGTCTCCTGGTTGGGACCCGCGAAAATGTAGTCCTTGATCCTCTTGTAGAAGCCGTCGATCGTCAGGCTGCCGGTGGGCGCGAAATACCATTCGATGCTGCCATCGAATTGGGTCGCGCGAGTCGGATTCAATTCGGGGTTGCCGCCCACGCCGTTGGCTGCGTCCACGAGGGCGGGAACATAGCCGGTATTGCCCAGGAAACTGAAACCCACGCTCGAAAACGGGTTCATCTGGGTAAAGGTAGGCCGTACTATCGCTTTCCCAGCCGCAAAACGCAGCTGCAACTCATCCGTCAGCCGGAAGCGGATGTTCGCGGTCGGCAGCACGTCCGTGTAGCTGTGGGACGGAAAGGTATAAGGCCGGTTGCCGCCCTCCGCGAACGCGACCGCATTGGCCAGGAACTGACAGGCGGCGGCTCCGTTGTCCGCGATGCATTGGTCCACGGGCAGCGCATTCTGCAGCGGCTGGACCAGCAGTGTGCCGACTGCCGGCTTCTCCTCGGTCCGCACGATCCTGACACCGATGTTGCCGTCCATCTTTCCCACGGGCGTGTGATCGTGGGCAAATCGCAGCAGTACGTAACCAGCATAGGTCCGCTCATGCTGGTCATTGATGCCTCCCAGCGGGTTGTCGGAGCCGGGCACGGCCTTGGTATAGTCTGTCGACAGCGGAGTCCAACCAAATCCGGCGTCTTCGACCGGAGCGAGAAGCGAGTAGGCATAAGCAGTCCCGTTCCTGACGAGTTGGTACGACGGGAATATACCAACCCCTGGCAGCGTGATTTTGCCACGGAAGAAATTACTGTAAGGCTGCAGCTCGTACGCCAGTGAAGGGGTCGAGGAACTCAGGAACATCGGAGCCCCACCGCCCCAGTACTGGCGACTCAGAATCGACCAGTTATAGCCCGTCTCGCGCGTGATGGCGGCCTTGTCGGTCGCGCGCACACCGAACCGGAACGAGTCGAGCCAGGGGTTGTTGTCGAACTGGAAATCCCCGTCCAGCCGCTCGGCCCACTCGTGCGCATCGTTGTCCTCGAGGTGATCCATCGCGGCGGCCCACCAATAGTTGGCGGGATTGGTCATGACGTTCGGTGTCTGACTCAACGACATGTAGGGATTGTTGCCGCTCAGGTCGAACGTGAGGCTCGTGGGCAGAGCGTTGCCATCGGCATCCCCCACCTGCGTGAATGCCGTGAGGCTCGTGATGTCGGAATGCGACTTCGTGTACTGCACATCCCCAGTCAGCGTCAGCCGGTCCGTCGGCCGGAACTTCACATTGAACGAAAAATCGGTCGTCGAGTGGTGCTGTTGCTCGAAGCGCGTATCCAGCTGCGGGGTGATCGGTACTGTCCCGGCGAGAAGCACGCCCGAGCTGTTGAGCGTCGCTCCGGGATAGGAAAAAGTATCACCCAGATACGCGCCGTAATCGCCCTCTGCGTATTCCAGGTCATGCGGATTGGCCTTGGCCTGGAAGCCCTGCAACGTGAGCAGCCATTTCTCCGAGGGCTCCCACTGCAACGCGCCCGCGATCGTCGTACGGCGCTGCTCCCAGTCGATCCGGCGCCAACCCAGCGAGTTGGGCAGATAGATGGTGGAGCCGGCGGACAGGCCGCTCTCATCCTGCCCCAGGGTCTCCGGAACGAACCGCCCTGTCTGGATGCTGTCGGTGCGGTTCCCGACATAGCCGATACTCCCGGACAGCAACGCGCCGAGGCGGCCGTCACCGAGCTCCCATTGATTACTGTACAAGGCGTTACCCGACCAGAAGCCCTTCTTGCGCAGGTCGGCGTAGTTGTAGTCGGCGGAGAACGCGATCTGCTGCTCACGCGAATCGAACGGCAGGCGTGTGCGCAAGTTGACGATGCCGCCCACGCCGCCCTCGACCTGATCCGCGGATGGATTTTTGTAGACATCGATACCCGACAACAGGTCGGCGGAGATGTCCTCGAAGCCAACCTCCCGGCCGTCATTCGCACTGAAGATGTCGCGCCCGTTCAACTCACTCCGGACCCAGGACAGTCCGCGGATGAAGATCCCACCGCCTTCGGCGGCGAGGCGGGCGGGATCGCGATTGTTGTCGGTACGCTGCAGGGTCACGCCAGGAATGCGTTGCAGGGCCTCCGACACGCTCCGATCGGGAAGTGCGCCAATGTCCTGCGCGGTCACCGAATCGACGATCTGCTCGGATTCCTGTTTGATAGCCTGCGCGGATTCGAGACTCTGACGGATACCGGTGACGACAACCTCCTGCAGAGGCTCCTTCGCTCCCGAGGCGTCCGCCAACGTCTGGCGCGAAGCCTGGCCGGCCTTCTGCGACTCCTGCCCCTGCGCGGCCATGCTACTCGCCACCGCGAGCGCGCCCAGCGCAAGAACCGACGCTTTCGGATGAAGAGCACGGCGGACCGCCGTACGCACGATCGACAAATCAGCCATTCGCCCCCCTCGCATGCGGCGAAACGCACGCCGCCCCCTCCGCGAGTGTTATGATAGCGCTATCAGAAATGGCGTCACTATTGAAAAGACAGCGCGGACCCATGCCGAAAATTCATATCCGGCAGGACCGGCGGCCTCATCCAACACCCAACGAGTGAGCCTGGGACCGACTGCGTGCCTACGAGATCGGCCCCAGCATGATCTCGCTCTGCAGCTCGTCGACCTGCGTGTACAGCAGATAACGACCATCGGAGGAAACCGCAATCCCGTATCCGGCGGCGGGAACCGGACCCTTCTTGAGCGTCATGATCGGACGCGTCGTTCCGGTCGCGAAGTCATGGAAGTTGACGGTGATTGGATTGGCCGAGCTGTCCGTGTAATAGAGGCCCGTTGCATTCGCAGTCCAAGCGTCGGCGTAGCTGAGCCTCGGCATCCGCTCGAGCGGGCTTTCCGCGCCGCCCGCGACAGGCTTGGTCCACAGAACGACACCCGCCGCCTCCATGACACCGAAGATGAGCCGCTCCGCGATCACCATGGGGTAGTACGCCGGGCGACTGGTAACGAGCTCCCCTGACCCGCCCGAGACCGGGAAACGGTACAGCCTGACCTTTTCGTCGCTGGCAAAAAGCCAACGGCAATCCTGTGACCAGACCGGCCGCCACAGGTTGGAGCGTGGAGTCGCCAGCTTACGCGGCAGCCGCTCGTTGATGTCCTCGATGTAAACGGCCGGGGCCCCCGAGGCGCTGGAGTCGAACGCGATTCGCCGGCCATCGGAACACCAGTTGGGCGTATCGGTGAACGGTCCTTTGAATGAAGTCAATCGCAGGGGGTCCGCGCCCGCGCCGTCACTCAGCCAGATTTCCGTGCTCCCGGAGCGATTGGACTGGAACGCGATGTGGGTGCCGTCATCGGAATAACGCGGATTGCGTTGCGCCCGGGTCGAATAAATCAACTTCACCGCGGTCTCTTCCGGATGGGCCGCCGTAAGGTCCGCACGCCAGATATCAGTGATGTTTCGTCCACGTACGTACGCCAAGTGCGAACCCCTCGCGGCAACGGCCGGAGCGGAGCCGTCCTCGCCGAACGGAAGTTGGCTCAGACGCCCATCCAGGGTCAACTCCCACAACTCGCCGCCCCGCCCCGTGTCATTGGCGAAAATGATCCGGTCGCCCTTGACTGACCAGGCCAGTCCTTGCGGATCTCCCATCATCGAGGTGAGACGTCGCAACGATCCATCGGACATGCCTGCCACATAGATGGCATAGACTCTTTCGCTCGAGGTACACACCAGGGCGAGCTGTTTGCCATCGGGGGAGAATGCCGGTTCCAACGCATCCACGCAGTCAGGTGCGGGCGACAGCGGCTGCGACCGCAGGGTATCCATTGAAACCAGGTAGATTTCCTGCGATCCCTTGCGCCCGTACGCCGGATAGGCGATCCGCTTGCCATCCGGCGACCAACTGATCCGGATGAGGGGCCTCACGCCAACGTGACTGCTGACAAGACGCCGCTCCGCGCCGCCGAGCGCGGGAATGAGGAAGATGCCGGACTCGTTGTCCTTCCATCGGGCGAAGGCGATCGAGGTGCCGTCCGGCGACCATGCGGGAGCGATTTCTTTGGAAGGCGTGTGGGTCAAGCGTAGCAGTCGCTCCGATCCGATCTCCTTTACATACAGATCGAACCGATTGTCATCGCTGGTATCGCCATTCCAGGCGAACGCGATGTGACTGCCATCGGGAGAGAACGTTGGCGCCCCCTCTTCTCCGGGCAAGCTCGTGAACGGAACCACGTCACGAGGCGCGGGTCGCTCGCGCTCGGACGCGAGTTGACGGTTGGCCCAGAAAATCATGGCGGCAATCGGCAACATCACACCGAGAGCCGCCGCGACAACAGACAGAGGGATGCGCGGCCATCTCGCCGGCGGCTGTGTTGGCGATTGTGCTGTGGCCGCCGTCTGGGCTGGTGCGGTGGCCGCCGTCCGATCCGCTGAGGTGGCCAGCCGGGTCTCATCCGGCGCGATCCCACCCGGATGCGCCGTCAGCGTCGCAGAGCCCTCGCTGCGTACCGACCCGATGAAACGATAGCCCCGTTTAGGAAGCGTTTCGATGAACCGCGGCTTGTCGGCGGAGTCGCGCAGAACCTCCCTGAGGCGATTGACCGCGGCATTGAGGCTCTGGTCATACTCCACGTATGTCCCGCTAGGCCACAGGCTCGCACGCAGCTCTTCGCGCGTCACCAGGTGCCCCGCCTTCTCCACCAGCATCGCCAGGACGCAAAAAGACTGGTTGGGAATGCGCAGCTTGCGACCCGACCGCCACAATTCCCCTGTGCGCAGATCCGCCTCGAAAACATCGAAGCGGATCCGCTCGGTGGCAACGCCCGCTGAAGGATTCAAATTTCCAGTGTTACCAATGAGATACCTGGTGAGCTGAATGTAATTGACGTGTCATGCCGAATCAATTGCACGGACCCTCGAACCGCGCTCCTATCCCGTGCGGGCCTCCCTGGGAGCTTAAAAGAATGACGCGCCGGATCAAATCGTCCTTGCGCCTGCACCTGAACACCCGTCAGCTCGCCCTTCTCGTCCATCTGGACGAAGGCTCGTGCCTCTCGAAGGCGGCGAACGCCGCCGGCCTGACGCAGTCGGCCGCCTCCAAGCTGCTGCGCCAGGTGGAGGCGGCACTCGATGTAAGGCTTTTCGAGCGCCACGCCCGCGGGGTGGCGCCGACCTGTTATGGGGAAATCCTGCTCCGACACGCCCACCTCGCCCTCTCAGAGCTCGGGCTGGCGTACGAGGAGATCGCCGCGCTCAAGGCAGGCCTTGCGGGAAAAGCCGCTGTAGGCACGGTCACTCTGCCTGGAACGAGCCTGGTTCCCATGGCCATCACCAGGATGAAGCAGCGCTACGCGGACATCGTCATCAACGTCGATGTTGATTCCAGCAAGCCACTCGTGCAGAGGCTCCTGCACGGGGCACTCGACCTGGTCGTCGCCGGAGAGCTCGACTCGGAAGGCGCCGACGAAGTGGTCTATGAGCCGCTCGCCGGAGACGAGCCACATGCGATCATCGCGAGCGCCCGGCATCCGCTCGCCGGGTGTAAGGATTTACAGCTGGAAGACCTCATCGAGCAACCCTGGATTCTGCCGCCGAGCGGCAGCCTCTTGCGGGACAAGGTCGCCGCGAAGCTGGTCGAACGGGGGTTGCCGCTGCCGACCAACATCGTCGAGACGGCTTCGCTGCCGGTGATCACGGCTCTTCTGCAGCAAAGCAACATGGTGGCCGCGGTGCCCGAAGAGGCGGTCCAGTCCTCCTGCGAGGCGGGACTTCTGACCGTGCTCGTCAGCGACCTGCCCGTGGGCGTGGGCGCCTTTGGTCTCATTACGCGCCGCAACCACAAACTGTCACGGGCGGCGCAACTCATGTTGACGACACTGCGTGAGCTGGCCGGGCAGTTCTATCCCGCCTACGGCCGCAGAGCCGCATGCTTGCAGGCTTGATGCGATCATCGTGCGTTGCGGTTTGCCTTACGCTTGCATGCGCCGCAACGCTCGGCCACGCGGCTGTCGCGCACGCCGCCAGCTCCAACGCCACCGACTCCACCGCCCCCTCCGTTCCTTACACCTGGCACAACGTGACAGTCGGCGGAGGCGGGTTTTCGCCGGGCATCCTCTTCAGTCCCGCTGCGCGCGATCTGGCGTACTTGCGAACCGACATCGGCGGGATCTACCGCTGGGATCAGGCGGCGCGCACCTGGATACCCTTGCAGGACGACTTTCCCGAGGGCAACTTCCTTGGCGTAGAGAGTATTGCCCTCGACCGCCATGACCCGGATGTCATTTACGCAGCGGTCGGTATGTACCACTCCGCCCCCGCCGCCATCATCGCTTCGACTGATCGCGGTCGGACCTGGAGCATCCATCCGGTCCCCTTTCGCATGGGTGGCAACGAGCCCGGTCGCGGCGTAGGTGAGCGTCTGAGCATTGATCCCACTGATGCCGACATCCTGTACTTCGGCTCGCGTTATGACGGATTGCAACGAAGTAGCGATCGCGGCGTGAGCTGGACGAAGGTGGCAACCTTTCCCTATACGGGGTTGGGCGCGGGTGCTCAGGGCGTGAGTGGCTCTGGCGTGAGCACCCTGGGGTCAAGCCACACCGGCCTCAGCTTCGTCGTATTCGACCCGCGCTCCGGTCACCTGGGAACGCCCACCAAAACCATTCTGGTCGGCGTCGCCGATCCCGACACACCCCACTTGTTTCGCTCCAACGATGCCGGCTCAACATGGCAGGCCGTGCCAAATCAGCCGAGCAGCGAACTCCTCCCCGTCCAAGCGCGGATCGACGACCACGGGACGTTGTACATCACCTACTCGAACAGCGCCGGACCGACCGGGGCCACAAACGGGGCTGTCTACAGGCTGAACCTTGACACCGACCGCTGGACCGATATCACACCGGACCATTCCGTTCCAACAGGTTATATGGGGCTGAGTATCGCTCCAAACCAGCCAGAGGACACTGTAGTCGTGGCGACCCTCAATCGCCATGACACAGGGGATATTCTCTGGCGCAGCAGCGACGGAGGCAAAACCTGGCAGAACCTGCGAGATATCAGTACTCGCGACGTGAGTGCCGCCCCGTTTCTGACGTGGGGAGATTCCCAGGTCTCATTCGGTTGGTGGATGGCGGGCGTGGCTATCGACCCGTTCGATCCCTCCCATGTGGCTTACACCACGGGAGCCACGGTGTACGCAACACACCTCGACGATCCGGCCGGGCCCGACACATGGCGCCCCTGGGTCAAGGGCATAGAGGAAACGGCCATCATCACCCTGACGAGCCCAACCTCGGGACCCAATCTATACAGCGGATTCGGCGACATCGGTGGCTACGCACACGAGAATCTTCAAGCGTCACCCCCTATGTTCAGCCACCCAGCCTTCAACAACACCAACAATGTCGAATACGCGGGACGGGACCCGAGGATTGTGGTACGCAGTGGGATCCGACGTGAAAACAACCGCGATGCGGGTGCCGCCCTGGCGTCGTCTGACGACTATGGCCGGACCTGGCAGCCGCTCACACTACCGTACCGAGGTCCCGCATCAATCATCACCTCCGCCGACGGCAGCACCTTTATCGTGATGACGCCAGCCCCTCTCCTCTCACGCGATCGTGGCAAGAGTTGGACGTCGCCGCGCGACTTGCCACCCCTCGCCCGCGTGATCGCGGATCGACAGGACCCGCGGCGTTTTTATGCGTTGGATTTCGAGAAGGCCACGCTTTGGTCGAGCGACGACTCCGGCGTAACCTTCAAGCCGCTCACCGCCAACGGCCTGCCGAGAAACCTGCGCGCCGACGAGCCCCCTGACCCGGAAGTACCCGTTCCATTACTCGCGGTGCCCGGCCAACCCGGCGACTTGTGGCTGATATCGCAGGGCCGCTTGTTCCACTCACTCGACGGCGGCAGCAACTTCCAAGCGGTACCCAACGACCTGTGGATCGCGCGCCTGAGCTTCGGAAAAGCGGCCAAAGGCCATCATTATCCGGCGCTCTACGCAATCGGCTCCCGCGGCGAGCTGCTCGCGATCTGGCGCTCGGACGACCGCGGCCGCACCTGGATCCGCGTCAACGACTCCAAACACGAATATGGTCGCCGCTTTCGCTGCATATCAGGCGACATGCGCATCTACGGCCGAGTGTATGTGGGAACGGACGGCCGCGGGATCGTGTACGGCGACACCACAGGCTGACTCCTACTTTTCCGGATGGAGCAGCGAGGCGTACACCAGTGTCGCCATGTCGTTGTC
>DAITMW010000183.1:9841-15094 GCA_036834945.1 Steroidobacteraceae bacterium | reverse complement strand
ACACCCATTCCGAGGACGGACAAGGTCATCCAACGCAGAGCGTGGGCCAGCATCCCGATCGCCACAGGCCAAGGCAACATACTCAAGGGCGCGGAAAAGAAGACGCTGTAGGCGAATACGGCGACGCCAGCGCAGATAACGTCCAACCCCAGCGGGACCGACCTGCCGGCGGGCCCAACCGGCAGAGAGACGCCGAGAAGGGCCAGGCCGAGGAGCAATCCGGTCGAAATCGCTACGACGACGAGGAGCGCATATAACAGCCGGGCTGCGCCGAGGTGAAGGCGACCGTGCACGAGGTCCAGCGCGCCGTTGAGAATGTGCGGTCCCGGGACGAGCACCATGCAGGGGCAGACAGCGACCAGGCGCAGTGAAGAGCTCAGTTCATAGCGGACCGCCACACCCCCGACAACACCCGCAAGAAGCGCGGCACAGAAAGGCTGGATAAATACGTTGGTGGTCCGCTGTGCGAGGGCTCGCCGAACGACGGCCCCTACCCCGGCGCTCAGGAAAATCAGCCCAGCGGGCGCCGGGTGTTCCAGGCCGAAGATCACTGACAGAGCGACAGCTCCCGCAGCCGCGGCGAGGGTGAAGAGCCATGTGGCAGGTGGCGGCATCTTAGCGATGCTCTCCAGTGTCGACACGAGAGAGTCCGGTGAGAGCCGGCCTGCCTCCAGGTGGGACATCATGCTCATTGTCGCGGCGACCCGTTGCATATTGACTCCCGTCGGATTCGCGGGTTCGGAGAGAAGTCTCTCGTCCTGACCCTCCGCCTCGAGTTCCATCTGGCCCCAACGCGGCATGATCTCCACACATAGTCCGAGTGCCCTTGCAAGGCGCTTTGCCGCGGTGACGGTCTGCTCCGTGGACTGCCCGTTGACGAAAAGAATTGAGGCAAACCGGAGCACCAGCTCGCATGGGTCCCGCAGTGTCATATGCCGTTGGCCACGTACGGTCTCACCATCTTCCTCGGGTCGACGACCTGGTCGAATTCGGCCTCCGTGACGAAGCCCAATTGCAGCGCCGCGGCCTTCAGGGTCAGGTCGTTGTCCATGGCGTGGTGCGCGATTTTCGAGGCCTTGTCATAACCGATGACGGGTGACAGGGCGGTCACCAGCATCAGCGACCGCTCAACATACTCGTTGATCTTCTTCAGATTGGGCTGCGTGCCTTCGATGAGAAACTTGCGGAAGTTGATGCAGCCGTCGCTCATGATCCGCACCGAATGGGTGACGTTGAAGATGATCAGCGGCTTGTAGACGTTCATCTCCAGGTAACCGCCGGCGCCCCCAAAGCCTACGGCCATGTCGTTCGCCATGACCTGGACCGCGATCATGGTCAGCGCTTCACACTGCGTGGGGTTGACTTTGCCCGGCATGATCGAGGAGCCCGGCTCGTTTTCGGGAATCCGCAGTTCTGCAAAGCCGGCCCGGGGTCCGCACGACATCAGGCGGATGTCGTTGGCGATCTTGTACAAGGACACGGCCAACGTGCGCAGGGTCCCAGACAGATGCACGAGTGCGTCGTGGGCACCCTGGACCGTGAACTTGTTGGACGCGGTGACGAAAGGTAGCCCTGTGAGCTTGGCGATCTCCGCCGCGGCCGCTTCCGCGAAACCAGGCGCCGAATTGATGCCCGTTCCTACCGCCGTACCTCCGAGTGCCAGGCGATAGACGCCCTGCACCGCGAGCTCGAGCCGCTCGAGGTCGTCCGTCAGCATACCCGCGTACCCGGACCATTCCTGGCCCAAGGTGAGTGGAGTCGCGTCCTGCATATGCGTGCGCCCGATCTTGACGATGTCCTTCCACGCATTCGCTTTCTCGGCAATCGCGTCTCTCAGCGCGGTGGCGGCGGGAACGAGTACCCGCTTGACGCCAACGGCGGCCGCCATGTACATGGCCGAGGGAAATGAATCATTCGAGGATTGCGCCATGTTGACATGATCGTTGGGATGCACCGGGGTCTTGCTTCCGATCGGAGTGCCTGCGATCTGGCTGCACCGGTTCGAGATGACTTCATTGACGTTCATGTTGAATTGCGTGCCGCTGCCGGTCATCCAGACGTGCAGTGGGAACATCTCATGGTGCTTGCCGGCCAGGATTTCATCGCAGACCTGCCCGATCAGCTGATGACGCTGCGCATCGAGCCGACCACTGCTGTAGTTCGCTGTCGCGGCCGCCTTTTTCAGCGTCGCGTAAGCAGTGATCATTTCGCGTGGAATCAGATCCGTGCCGATGCTGAAGTGCTCGAGCGAGCGTTGCGTTTGCGCACCCCAGAGCTTATCGGCCGCTACCTGAACGGCTCCGAGACTGTCGGTCTCAGTTCTCATGCTGGTCATGTGATCTCTCCTGCGTTGTAGTCAAAACTGGATGCCAAGGTGCAACCCAAACACCAGCACGTCGGCGCGCTGCGTAACGCCGCCAGGCGCGTGGATGAACTGGATATTCGGGCGAACCACGATTGCCGGCGTGAGGTTCATGCTGTAGTGAACCTCCACCGGATATTCATTGTGCTGCAGGGGCTGTGTCGGTAGGTGCGCGGGCTGCGCCAACACCGAGTTATAGAGCGCCGCGCCTTCGGTGCGCAGTCTGTTGACGTGCACGCGACCAACTGCAATGCCGAGATCGTCTTGAGGACGCCACGAGGTCACGCCGGTCCAGAGGAGGCCTACCTCAGCAATCTGCTCGATCTGTGTGATACGGCGATCTCCCTGCACGAAGTTGGCGAACATCGAGATACCGCGCGTATCCGACCCATGCTTTGCCCACACCCGCTGCTGCGCCATCGCGTAGAAGCCACTCTGGTGGTAACGCGGCAATGGCGTGCCGCCGGCGACCGCGAGAGGCTGTCCTGCGGTATTCAAGTACAAGTCGTGCCCGCCGACGTCGTCATACCAGGCGCCGATGCGGTAGCCGCCATCCGCACCGGCAAAGTCGGGGAGCCATCCGACTTCCACGACTGTGCGCTTACCTGGACCACTGAATGGAGTGCCGAAGGCAAAGCGGTACTTGGATTGCTGCAAGGCCGGGTTGACCTCGTACACGCCCGCTTGCACGTACCAATCCTGTTTGAATTCCAGTCGTGCGATTCCCGCCCACGTGCTGCCCGGGAACGCCACCCAGTTCGCGATGACATTGTGGGTCGGCAGGGTGGCGCAGAAAGTGATGTTCTGGAAATAGCAGCTGAAGGGCATGAAGTCGAAGGTGCCGGTCAGGCGGCCGAATTTGAGCTCGAGGGTGTCTCCGAACAGTCGCTGCTCGAGGTAGAGTTGATTCAGTCGCGTGTAGTTGCCCTCGCCATAGATTTCCTGGACCTCCAGCAGGGTATGCAGTTGCGCCTTGGTCGACAGGCTCTCACCGTTGCGGTCGGTGAACGAGAACACGATTTTGGGGGCCGGCCGGCCCGTGAGGGTCCGCAGGTCGAGCGAGCCGCCCACGTAGAGTTGGTCTGCGTAGGCCTTCTCGCGCGCGGCGCCGCCGCTCACGTTGGCGGCGAATTCACCGGTGTAACTCAGCTCGAGCTCGAGACCCTGGGCGGCGAGATGGGTTCGCAAGCCGCCCCAGTCACGTAGCAGGCGGTCGTCGAAGTCGGCTGCGTGGGCCATCTCCAGGCCTGAGGCGAGGGCCATTGCCTTGGCAAATCCGGCAATGGCGCGGTGGTGGCCGGGCGGCGATGTCCTTTCATACAACATGGGCGGCGGTTCCGATTCTCTCGGTCTGAGAAGAACACGATCCCTACCCCTGGAGTGATCAGAGCAAACGCCGCATGCGTCGACTATTGGACGATAGTTTATCCCGATGTTGGTATGGCTGGCCCGGCCCGGAGACTGTTGCGGAACGCGTCTGTTTCAGCTGTGACGCATTTTATTTCAGGCGAAATACACGTCGTCTGCCTGGCTGGTGAGGTGGGGGCCGGACGTCATTCATCGCCAGGAAAAGCCAGCTTGGCGGACCCGCTCAACGCGTAAGCCGTTGCCGGCCGCCCGCGCTCCTCCCCCACTATGCGCTGCAGTGGCAGAACGTAGCCGGCTCGCTGGAGGTTTGCGACCACGCGCGCCGCGCGAGAACGCTCATTCTTCCAGATCGAGGCGGCATCTCTGATCAGAAAGCTTCCCTCTTTCACACGCGCCGCCAATCCAGCCAGAGCTTTGAGCTGGGCTCCCGTCAGGCGAGCTCGAGCATCGGCCTCGTAACGGTGTTGTAGGAAGGGCTGTAAATCCGCGAGTGTGAGTGAGGCATCCGGCTTCTTCCCATATCCCAACAGCCCATGGGCCCCTTCATCGAGAGCCGCGAGCGTACCGCGCAGATCGCCATGGAAGAGCGTGTACAGACTCTGTACGGCCCTGGGCGTCACGGGAGCGCGCACTTCCCTGGAAGCATCCAGAGCAAGCGCCCGATATCGGCGCTCGAGGAGCCGCAAAAGCTCGCCGGGTTTCAAGGGGTCCAGAGCCAGTGTCAGCGAGAAGACGGAACGCAGTTGAGGATGAGCATCGACGGCAGCTGACAGGGCATCGGCTGTGCCGACGACCAACCAGTGATAACCGTCCGCCAGGAGACAGGAGTCCCTCAAGTCTCTGAAAATGGCCCCGGCCTTCGCGGCATCCGCATCGCTGAGGTTTTCCAGATTGTTGACGTGCACCAGAATGCCGCGCGCACTCAGCAACTCCCGTGCGGCACGCATCAATCCCTGCAGCAATGGCGCAACGAGGATGCTCGGTCGCGCGGTACCGGGAGTGTTCAAAGAGGCCAAGCGGCCGGCCGAAAGACTCCCGATCACTGGGACACTGACACCACCGCTGAAGCCGGTCGTTTCACGGAATATCCGGACCAATTGCCGCGTATTCTGCACGGACTCGTCTTTTTCGAGCCTTGCCAGCGCTCCCATCTCCTGCGCGCCAGCGAGGAGTGTCTCGTACACATAACTCAGGATCCGGACACAAACCTCGTCCGCCCCATCGGCATGCCCTAGAGCGACCGGGTCCGGCGTGGAATACAATCGTTGCGGTGCCAACAGGGCTTTCACCCGCTGAGCGAGAGTGGACTTGCCGACGCCGGCACTACCGCGGATGCTCTGCCTGCTCGAACCCGCGTGACCCAGAATCATGCGGGTCAGTCGCTCGGCCTCGACATCGCGGCCCACGAACCACTCGACCGGATAGCGTGCTCCCTCCCCTGGACGAAGCGCCTCCTGGAAGTACGGCGTATCGCGCAAATTGAATAATTGCCAGAGATCGTGGGGCGGCACAGGCTGTTCCTA
>DAITMW010000183.1:0-9741 GCA_036834945.1 Steroidobacteraceae bacterium | reverse complement strand
TATTTAGCGGTGGGGCCGACAGCAGATTAGGACTCCACACCCACCATTCGAACGCGGTTCACATCACGCGGAAAGACCCTCATCCGCGTCACATTGATGCATCGCACTTCCGCCTTGGGCCCCACCCCGGTGAGCGCGTTGTTGACGCTGCTCACACACATCTTTTCCATTCCAGACGACAATAATCGGACGAAGGCAGCCTCCATGAAAACAAGATGCCCCAGAGACCGGAACAGACGGGTAGCTTCCGCAAGCTAGCTCCCTCCACTGCCAAGCCGATCCGCGTTTTGCTGGTCGAAGATGGCGCTGACGACGCTGAGCTGGCTCTGCATCAGCTGCACAAGCAAGGGCTCCATGTCGTCTCGCACCGTGTCGACACCGAAGATGGGATGCGGAATGCCCTGACCACGTTTCATCCCGATGTGGTTCTGTCTGACTTCAGCCTGCCTCGGTTCGATGGTCTGTCCGCGCTGCAGGTGGCTCTGGAAGTCGCGGCGGATGTGCCCTTCATCTTCATCTCCGGCACAATCGGCGAGGAGCGGGCGGTCGAGGCTGTGCGTCGTGGGGCGGTGGACTATGTTCTGAAGACCAACCTGAATCGGTTGGGTCCTACCGTGACCCGTGCCCTGGCGGAGGCTGCGGCCAGGCGCCAGATCGCGCGACTCACACGGGTGTTGCGCATGTTGAGCGGCATCAACGGGGCGGTGGTCAGAATACGGGAGCGTGGGGAGCTCTTCAGTGAGGCTTGCCGTCTTGCGGTAGCTGCCGGCGGGTACTCCATGGCGATGGTTCTGCTCAAGCGCGCTGGCGCACGTCACCGTCTCGAGCCCGTTGCCTGGACTGATTCCGGTGGCCGGGGTGCGGCGCTGGTGCGCAACTGGATCGTCGAATCGGCCGCGCGCGAGCAAAGTTTCATCAATACGCTGTTGAACACCGGCGCACCTTTCATTTGCAACGATACTGATCAGTTGTCTGCTGATCTGGACATGAAGCCCTTCCTGGGTGAAGCCCAGCTGCGCTCGCTCGTGGCGATGCCCCTGTCGGTCGATCAGACGCCCATGGGCGCCTTGGTCCTGGCTGCACCCTCTGCCGGAATACTGGGTGATGAAGAGCTTCAGATGTTGCGGGAGGTGGCGGCCAACCTGTCTTTCGCACTGCAATACCTGCAGAAGGATCGAGCCGCGCGTTTCCTGGCTCACTTCAATCCGCACACCGGCCTGGCGAGGCGTCCCCTGTTTTGTGAGCGGGTGGCACGGCTCCTGTCGGGCGGGCGCCGTCTCGCGGTAGCGGTGGTGGATGTCGAGCAGCTCAGTGTGATCAACGATTCCTTCGGACGCCATACGGGCGACTCTCTGCTGCAGCATGTCGCCGATCGGCTGCGCCGCCGTTTCCACGATACCGAGCGTCTCGCTCAGTTTGCCGGTGGGACGTTCGCTTTGACTGTGGACGTCACTGGCGATCTCCCCAGTATCATGTCGACCATTCACGCCCATGTCGACGCGGTGTTTGGAAGACCTTACGATGTCGCCGAGCAGTCCATCCCTGTCAGCGCGAAGTCCGGGGTGGCGCTTTATCCCGAAGATGGACAGGACGCGAACGCCCTCGTACAGAACGCCGAAGCCGCGTTGCGTAATGCGCGCAGCACCGGCCAACGGCATCTTTCCTACAGCGCCCGCCTGCATGTGCAGGACAAGGCCCGCCTGGCGCTGGAGCATCGGCTGCGGGTCGCCCTGGAGCGCCGCCAGTTCGAGCTGCATTATCAGCCCAAGGTCAATGTGAAGACCCGTCGGCTCGAGGGGGTTGAAGCGCTCATCCGCTGGAACGAGCCGCGGACGGGGCTCGTGCTGCCCGGTGCCTTCCTGCCCCTGTTGGAGTCAACCCAGCTGATCGTCGAGGTGGGTGAGTGGATCCTCGGGCAGGCGGTGGAGGACTGCCAACACTGGCGGCAACGCAGTCTTGCGCCCGTCAGAATTGCCGTGAACGTCTCTCCTGTTCAGCTTCGACACGCGGATTTCGTCCAGCGATTCTTCGAGCTGTGCGCGCCGCTGACCCGGATCGGATGCGGTCTCGACGTCGAGATCACGGAAGGGTTGCTACAATCGGACAGTCAGGAGGTGGGGAAGCTGAAGTCGTTGCGCCAGGCTGGAGTACGGATTGCCATAGATGATTTCGGGACCGGGCATTCCTCGCTCAGCCGCCTGGCGGAGTTGCCGATCGATACCTTGAAAATCGATCGTACCTTCACCAGTCGCCTGGCCCGCAACGGCTCGGGGCGTTCGGTGGTGAGAACCATTCTGGCGCTCGCGCGGTCATTCGAATTGACCGTGGTCGCGGAGGGCGTCGAGACACAGGAGGAGCTGCGGCTGCTCACGGAGCTGGGATGTGATCAAGTGCAAGGTTTTCTGTTGGCGAAGCCCATGCCGCGCGACGAGCTCACCGACGTGCTGCAGAACGGCCATGGAGGCCTCATACGGCCGATGGGAGCCGTCCGGGCTCCACCGCCGTAGCGGACCCGCCTGAGCCTGTTGCGTCGCAAGAGCCCTGCTACCGCGCACCCTGAGGGACCATTCTGACCGCCCGGCAGACATGACAATGTTGACCCACGACACACCGGTGCCGTCCAAAGCCTGGGAAAATTCTGTCATATATCGTCAGTACCCAGGGCTAGCACCCGACCATGTCTCAGTCGCCGCGCTTTCGAGGATGCGAGGGAAGGATCTGTGACGTCAATCGTGTCGTCAGCAAAACGGATAAGGACCATCCTGCGGACCCTGTTTGCCCTCGCGGTACTGCCACTGGCGCACACGGTCCACGCGCAGAATCTCGTTGTGATCGTCAATCCGACGATCGGCGTGCAACACCTCAGTCGCCGCGAGGTGCTGGATATTTTCCTGGGTCGCTACCGCACCTTTCCGTCGGGGACCTCAGCGTTACCGATCGATCTGGATGTGACCTCGGAAGAGCGCAAGCAGTTCTACATGCTGCTCGCGCACAAGGAGCCCGCGGACATGGGCTCGTACTGGGCACGCCTGACTTTTTCCGGAAAGATCTCACCTCCCTTCGCGGTACCGACCGCGCAGATGGCCATCGACATCGTGGCAAACAATCCGAACGCGATCGCGTACGTGGACCGCTCTGTCGCGGAATCCGATCGGCGCGTTAGGATCGCGCTTGAAATTACTCCCTGACCGCTGGAAGCAATGGATCGACGCGCGTGTGCGCGGCAGCCTCGTCACGCGCACGACGCTGGCGATCCTGGTGCTAGCGATGGCGCTCGGGCTGACTTTCGCCACGTTCGTATCAGTGAGCGTGGAGCGTAACGAGCAACAGCGCGCCCAAAGCCGGCTGGATCAGCTGCTGTTGACCGTGGAAAGGACCGCTCAGATCGCCTGTTACTTGAAGGATGCCACGCTGGCACAGGAGATCGCGCACGGACTGATGAGCAATCACGCCGTCTCCGAGGTCACCATCACCGCAGGCACGGTCACACTGGCTCACATCAACAACCCTTCGGCGCACAGACATGAGCGCCATCCTGCCGTGATCGCGAGGCCGATCTACTCTCCCTTCGAGCAGCACGAGTTGGTAGGCAATGTCTCACTGCTGGTGGATCATGCCGCGATACACGCCGAAGCCGCCAGTTACAGCCGAGCTTCCACCGTGGCCATGGCTCTGGAGGTCGCTCTGGTCGCGGCCGGTGTAGCGATCGCCGTCTACTTCTTCTCCACGCGTCCGATCAAAGCCGTTTCCAACGAGCTGCACCGGATGCGGTTCGATACCGGCGCCCGGCTGCACATCCCGGCGAGTAACCGTCTGGACGAGATCGGCACACTCGTGACCGACGTCAACACCTTGATCGCGAATCTCGAGAATCTGTTGACGACCGAGCGCGAGCTGCGCATGGCGCACGAGGTGGGCGAGCGCAAGCTGCGTTTGATCTTTGAGAAAGCCGAGAGTGGCCTGTTCGTGCTCAACGAGCATGGCGTCCTGGAGTCCTGGAATCCGGCCTTCGCACGTCTTCTGCGCCTGTCGCCCACGCAAGTCCTGCAGCCTAACATGACTACCCTGCAGCAACTGCTCGCGCCGTACTCCGCCAACCTGGAGCAGCTCATTCGCCAGTGCCTCGCGACGGGGCACTCGTACGACATCGACCTCGAGCTGCGGACACCCGGGTACCCGCGTCCCGCGTGGATCGAGGTGACCTTGAATCCCATCGGTCCAAGCGCGCTCCAGGGCGTCGTCAACGACATCACCGAGCGCAAGCAGAATGAGCTTTCCGCCCAGGAGTTGGCGAGCCTGGCGACCCAGGACACGTTGACAGGGCTTCTCAACCGGCGCGGGTTGGATAAGGGGCTGAGTGCAGCCTTTGCCACGCACACGGCCCCGGAGCTGGCTGTTCTGCAGATCGATCTCGACTACTTCAAGGAGGTCAACGACGCCCACGGACACGAAGGTGGCGATCAGGTGCTGCGTCACGTAGCCCGGATCCTGGAGCGCAATACCCGTCGAGGCGATTTGATCGCACGGCCCGGAGGTGATGAGTTCGTCGTTGCCCTCGTCGGCATCGCCGATCCCTCCAAAGCCGAGCAGATTGCCCGTCTCATCATCGCGGAAGCCCAGCAGCCGATCGCACTGGGCGCGCACACCGTGCAGATCGGCGCCAGCATCGGGGTAGCGTTCGTATTGCCGGAGGGGGATACCCCGGAAGGCGTCCTGCGCCGTGCCGATGCCGCCATGTACAGCGCCAAGAGAGCTGGCCGGGGTCAGGTTTGCCTGACGCGACCGCCCGCCGGCCCGGGCACCCTCGACCGCATAGCCTCGGCCAGCTAAGCCACCCCTATCGGCCACCCCTTTTGGAGAACCCCATGAGCACGCATCCCCATTCCTGGCCAGCCAGCTCGCGCAAACTCCCGCGACTGCTGGGATCGGCTGTCGTCGCAGCCCTGAGTGCGGCGGTGCTCACACCAGCGGCGGCGGCCGACGGGGTGCCAGATGGAGCCGCCGTGACTGGAACCCACATCCGGGGCAGCACGGATTCCGCATTCCCCATCGCTATCTACAACCGCGACGTCATCGAGCGCTCCGGTGCCAGCACCCTGCAGGAGTTCATCCAGAAGATTCCCCAGAACTTCAATGGGGGGGCTTCGGAGAACACCCTCACCACCATCACAGGAGGAGGTAACGCGGACAACAAGGTGGACGCCACGGGCGTCAACCTGCGCGGTCTCGGCAACGACGCCACCCTGGTGCTCATCAACGGTCACCGGGTCGCACCGGGTAACACCGAGGGCAACTTCGTCGATCTCTCAATGATCCCGCTGTATGCGGTTGAACGCGTGGAAGTCGTGACGGACGGTGCCTCTGCCATTTATGGCTCCGATGCAGTGGGAGGCGTAGTCAACATCATCCTCGGCCGCAACCTCGACGGAGCCGAAACCCGGCTCCGCTATGGCAGCGTTACCAGTGGGTCAACACACGAGATGCAGGTGGGTCAGACGCTCGGGCATAGCTGGGACACCGGCGCCGTGCAGTTGATTTATGACTACCTGGATCGGACGCCGCTCGATGCCAGGGATCGCAGCTATACCCAGTCCGCTCCGGAGCCGTTCATGCTGCTCCCCGAGCAGGTCAGGCACGGCGCGTTCTTCTCGGCGGATGATTCGGTCAACGACGATGTTCAACTGCTGCTGGAAGGGACCTACTCCCATCGGTCAACCTACAACGATCGAACCCTGTTTGACGTGCCCGAGCGGACCAGCTCCGTGATCGATACCTACAGCGCGAGCACGGGGGCGCGCATCGAGCTTCCTCGCGGAGCGCAGCTCGAGGTGACCGGATCGTATGCCGCGAGTGATACCCACTACACGTTCGTTCCTTTCGGTGCGACGGATCCGCAATTCGATGAGCAGGCCAAATCGCAGATTCTCTCGATCGATGCGAAGCTGGACGGGAAGGCCTTCTCCCTCCCCGCCGGTGATGTGCGCTTCGCCGTGGGCGGGCAGTTCAGGCGGGAGGAGTTCGATCATTCCGATCGGGTGGCGCTGACCGAATTCAACCCGAGCCGGGGGGTCGGCGCGGCATTCGCCGAGTTTCGGGTGCCCCTGATCGGCCCACGAGACTCCAGCGCCACGGCCCACCGTCTCGAGTTGACCGTTGCGGATCGGCTCGAGCACTACAGTGATTTCGGCTCGACCAACAATCCCCAGGTCGGCATCATCTGGCGACCGCTACCGGATATCAAGGCGCGCGCAACGTATGGGACTTCGTTCCGTGCTCCGCTGCTGAATGACTTGAACCCGGTTCCGTTCGAAGTCGTGCCCTTCCCGGAGCTCGATCCCCGCAACGGCGGCGTCACCAACACGCTGGCTGTTTTCGGCGGCAATCCCGGCTTGAATCCCGAGAAGGCGCGCACCTGGACGGCGGGCCTGGACTTCACTCCGCGTGCGCAGCCGGATTTCCGCGCCAGTGCAACTTACTATGACATCAGGTTCACCAACGTCATTACCGACCCGGAATTCAGTGTCGATGTCACGAACGTCCTGAGCTCCGAGGCCATCCTGGGCCCCGCGATCATTGAGCGCAACCCGTCCCCCGCCCGGGTCCAGCAACTCGCCTCATCTCCCGGGTATATCGACATCTTCGGGATCGGGCTCGACAACATCGGCGCCATCTTCGACTCCCGGGTGCACAATCTCTCGATCATGCGCACCCGGGGCATGGATCTCGATGGATCCTGGGCTAGCCAGACCGGCGTGGGCAACGTCGAGCTGGGGCTGAACGGAACGTACATCTTCCGGTTCGATACCCAGTTCACTCCCAACGCGGCGACGGTCTCGATCCTGAATACCGCCTATAACCCGGTCGATCTGCGCGCGCGGGGCCGGGCTATATTCCGGCGCGGAGGCCTGGCTGTCGCGACGTACGTGAACTTCACCAACTCCTATCGGGAAGCATCACAGGACATTCCGAGCTGGACCACGGTCGATGCCACGGCGAAGTACTACTTCAGCAGCGATCACGGGCCACTGGCTGATGCCTCGGTTCTGCTCTCCGTCACGAATCTTCTGAACAAGGCGCCGCCATTCGTGCCGAATCCGCTGTTCGGCATCAACTTCGACGGTGCCAATGCCAATGCGCTCGGGCGCTTCATCTCGCTACAGCTCTCGAAGCGCTGGTAAGGTGGACTAGCGGGTGCTGCGTGCCCAGACTTCCGCGGCGATGCACGCCAGGAGCGGCATCAGGTGCTCCTCTCGAAAGGGTTGTCCGTGAGCCAGATGGGGCTCCAGGTCTGATCTGACAATCACTCCGGCGTCCGCGAGCATTCCGTCGAGCAGTAACTCCCTGACGAACCGCTCACTTTGCCGGATCATCTCGGTTGCGTGGGAGACGATAGATCCCTTATCGCGCCGTCGCAGGATCTGCCATGGCACGTAGTCCGCGAAGGCCTCCCGAGCCAGCGCTCGCTCCCGTCCTCCGCGAAGCAGATGGTAGGTCGGGATCTGAAGGCACAACTCCATCAAGGGTTGTGATAGAAGCGGGTGGTGTTGGGGCGCCCGCTCCAGGCGGGGGATGGGTCTGTGCCGGTTCACTACCTGGGAGAGAAAGCGGATCTGCATCTGCTTGCCTCGCGGGAGATCGTCCGCATCGAGCGCCCATGGATGCAACACGTAGGCGTCAACCTGTTGCGGAAGTGCGGTTGGATTTACGAAACAGGGAGCCTGGGCCGGGGAGTTAGAGCTCGATGTCGCTGCCCGTCGGCGCGACCAGGCGGATTTGGCGACGAACCAGTAGGGTTGCCTCGACAAGTGCGCCGCGTCCCGGACGGCTGCGATAAAGCCTGGGCGCCATCCGTTCGCGTCGAGATAGTCGCCGGCACTGGATGCGTCCGTGGTTTGCAGAAAGACGTGGTCGCCGCCCTGGCCTGTCCATAATGTGCGTGCGCCGGCTTCCTCCGCGATGCGGTTGATCAGGTCAATCTCGAGCAGCCGGAAGAGCGCGGTGACGCCGGGTTTGGGGGTTCGCGGTGCTGAGAAGAGCCTTGCATCGAAGCAATCGGCGGCCGAGTTCATCGGCACCTCGAGCAACTTGATACCGGCTCGGACAGCGGCGGCCCGCGCGTACTCGCGCTCATCCTCGTAGGAGGCGGTCGTGTATTGGTTGAGGCCGGTGATCCCAGGGTGTGAGGGGGAGCGGCTCAAGCAGCCGAGGACGACGGCCGAGTCAAACCCGCCTGAGAGTCCCAGCAACATCGGGTCGTAACTTTCGGCCCAGGCGTCGATGCATCTCTGGGCCACCACACGCAGCTCACCTACCGCATCTTCGTAGCATTCAATGCGCCGCTCGCGACAGATCCTACGCGGGTCCCAAATGGCGGACTGGTGCGCGGAGGTGCTCTGCAATTCGAGACACTCACCGGGCAGAACTTCCTGAACTTCGTTGAAGGCGCAGGCTCGAACATGCGACTGACTCGAATAGATGAAAGCCGCCAGGTATTGCCAATTGATGGTCGGCGGTGACAGCTCCAGGGGCGCCAGGTCGTTGATGTCGGCAAACACAATCGTGACGTTGCGCGATCGTGTGTGGTAACAGGGGACCTTCCCGGAACAGTCACGCAGTGCGTATCCACACTCGCGCTGACGGTCAGTCATCAAGGCTACGTACCCGCCCCAGAAGTGGCGGACCAGGTGTTGGCCGGACGTCGCGAGGATCGCGTGACTTGTGTGCTCATCGAGCTGGCTGACCGCATCCAGGCTTGCCTTCGACAGATCCCCCGGAAAGAGCTTGCCGAGTACGACGCCCCGGCCTCCCGGGAGCACGTACGGCTGCAAGGCCGGATCGGTCGGCGGTAATGCGAAGACGCTGATCCCCTCGGTCGCCAACAGGTTTTCCCAGGGCACCGACGCTCGGCGCAGGCGTTGCTCGAGCTGCGCTGCCTCCTCCCGCGAGGCGGGATCCCCGGCGCTCCAGAGCAGTGCCACAAAATGATACATTTGAGGCGGCCTGCTACACGTACATGATCGGAGTGAATCCCGACACGCGCTCCACCCTGTCGTTCAACACAACCCCGCCGGCCTGCACCCAACAGTGGGCCTCGAAGGGGTCCGCGTTGACAGCAAACACCCAGTCCGGATACAGGTGGAAGCGCGCCAGGAAGTGGATCAGTGCCAGGGAATCGAACAGGCACAGGTACGGGCGGGGGAAAAACAGCCGCCACCGCTCGAAAACCGAAACCAACGAGCGCGCGCGCTCCAGATCGAATGGCCCGGTACGTTCGCTCTGACGATGCTTACGCGCCTGCACGAACTCGACGGTGGCTTGAAAGCGCTGCTCACGGAGGTGGCGGGATGCCTGCGCGGAGCTGAGAAAGAACGGTCCGGCATGGAGCAAGGAGGATCGCCGCGAAGGCGCGGGCGAGTCCGGGTCGAAGCCCTGGGTGGGAAGCGAGTAGTCCGTGGGGCGCGCATCCTTCGCGTGGGCTGCGCGATCGCTCAGAAGGTCCAGGCCCAATAATTGGTTGGCCAGGGTAACCGCATCCGGCGGGATCGTCTCCTGCCCATTCGCGTTGCGCCCGTTAGTGCTGGAAGATTCCCCCCACCCCTGCAGCAAAGGACCCAGCGCCTCGAACTGACGCCGATCGACGCATAGATACCTATCGCGATGGACATCCAGGATGACCCAGTGACGCTTCCCCCGGCACAGGAAGACATGGGGCTGAAGATAGAACGGACCTGGCACCCGCAA
>DAITMW010000182.1:0-15118 GCA_036834945.1 Steroidobacteraceae bacterium | reverse complement strand
CCTGCTCGATCTGATCGACGAGAATCACCGAGTTGCGCATGATGATGCCGAACATGGCGATCGTTCCGAGCAAGGCCACGAAACCAAACGGCTTGTGAAGCAACAGCAACGCCAGGACGACACCGATCAGCCCGAGCGGGGCGGTCAGCACGACCAGCATCACGCGGCTGAAACTCTGCAGCTGAATCATCAGCAACACCAACACCGCGACCACCAGCACCGGCATCTGCACGTTGATGGAGGCTTGCGCCTTGGCGTTTTCCTCCACCGAGCCACCGATCTCGATGTGATATCCGACCGGAAGCGCCTTCTTCAGCGAGGCCAGCGCCTTGTCGACACGGTTGGTAACGTCGATTCCCTGCGCGTTGTGTTGCACGTCCGCTTGCACTGTAATCGTCGGCAGACGGTCGCGTTCCCAGATGACGCCGTATTCGAGTCCATAGGTAAATCGGCCGAGCGCCGCCAGCGGCACCGCCGTTCCGTTTTGCGACGGCAGCGCGAGCCGCTCGATCTGCGCCGGGTCGACTCGATCACGCTCGGGCGCGCGCAAATCGACACTGATGAGTTTGTCCCGCTCCCGGAATTGGGTAATCGTGTAACCCGTCAGGGACATCTGCAGATAGTTCGCGACCTCCTGCGAGGACACGTCGAGCTGACGAGCCCGCGTTTGATCGATCTCGAAGTGCACCGAGCGCTCCGCCGGCTCGTCCCAGTCGAACTGCACGTTCGTCGTGTCCGGGTTGGATCGCATCACCTGCGCCACCTTCTCGGACAACTGGCGCACGGTGCCGATTTCCGGTCCACTCACACGGAATTGTACCGGGAAGCCGATGGGCGGTCCGTTCTCGAGGCGACTCAGCCGTGTGCGTACACTGGCATAGTCCTTTCGCAACACTTCGCTCAGCTCGCCGGCCAGCTTCTCGCGGGCCTTCACATTTTTCGCCGTGATCACAAATTGCGCGAAATTGGGCGCCGCCAACTGCTGATCGAGCGGCAGATAGAAGCGCGGCGCACCGGCGCCGACGAAATCGACGTAATGATCGATCTCCGGACGGCCGTTGAGCGTGGCTTCGAAGCGTTGCGCTTGCCGCAGCGTCGCGGGGAATGAGCCCCCTTCGGGCAACCTGAAGTCGACCAGGAGCTCCGGCCTGTCCGAGCTCGGAAAGAACTGTTGTGGCACGAGGGCGAATGCGGCAAGCCCTAACACGAACACCACGAGCGTGACGGCCAATACGAGGCCGCGCCGATCCACGCACCACCCGATCCATCCGCGCAGGCGCCGATAGAAGGGAGTGTCGTAAACGTCGTGATGTTCCGTTTGAGCCTCGGCGCCGCCGGGTCCATGACGGCTGAAGGCCCGGCGGGTTGGATGCTCCGACAGGATACGGAAACCCAGGAGCGGAATCACGATGACTGCCGCAAACCACGACAGCAGGAGGGCGATGGCCGAGACCTCGAAAATGGAGCGCGTGTATTCACCGACCTGGGATTTCGCCAGGGCGATTGGCAGGAAACCTGACACCGTCACCAAGGTGCCGGTCAACATGGGAAAGGCCGTGCTCGAATAGGCGAATGCCGCCGCGCGCAACCGATCGAACCCCTGCTCGAGCTTCACCGCCATGGTCTCGACGGCAATGATCGCGTCGTCCACCAGGAGCCCGAGCGCGAGGATGAGGGTTCCGAGCGATACCTTGTGCAATCCGATGTTGAACAGATACATGAACAACACGGTCGCGGCGAGCACCAGCGGAATCGAGATCACGACCACCATGCCGGTGCGCACACCGAGACTGATCAGGCTGACGATCAGCACGATGCCGATGGCCTCGGCCACCGCCTCGATGAATTCGCTCACTGAATGACTGACCGCATGAGGCATGCTCGACACTTCCACGAGCTTCAGACCGGCGGGCAGCGCCGCGCGCAGTTTCGCGGTCTCCTCATCGAGCGCCTTGCCAACCGCGATGACATCGCCCGATGGATCCATGGTGATGCCGATGCCGAGTACTGTATGGTTGTTGAACCGCATGTACTGCTCGGGCGGATCCACGTAACCGCGCTTCACCGCGGCGATGTCGCCCAGGCGGATCACCCGTCCATTGACCCTGATGAGGGTGTCCCCGATTTTTTGCTCATCCATGAACTGGCCGCTGGGCCGCACATAGACACGATCGTTGGAGGTCGTGAACAACCCCGAGCCTGCCACGGCGTTCTGCGCATTGACTGCGTCGGCTATCTGTTGAGGAGTGAGCCCGAGCTTGGCGAGTTGCGCGTTGGCGATCTCGACATAGACGCGCTGCTCCTGGTCGGCGATGAAGTCGACCTTGTTGACGCTCGGGACGTGCAGCAACTCGGTGCGCAGCCGCTCGGCGTAGTCGTGCAACTGCGCGAAGGAGAACCCGTCGCCTTCGAGAGAATAGATGTTGGTGTAGACGTCGCCGAACTCGTCGTTGAAGTATGGGCCTTGTATGCCCGACGGCAGCGTGTAGGCGATATCTCCGACTTTCTTACGGACCTGATACCAGGTCGCGGGCACCTGCGAGGGGGGCGCGGAGTCCTTGATCGTGAAGAACAGGGTCGACTCACCGGGGCGTGAATAGCTCCGCATGAAATCGATGTCGGGAGACTCCTGGAGCTTGCGGGCGATGCGGTCGGTGACCTCCTCCTGCACCTGGCGGGCGGTTGCCCCCGGCCAGAACGTACGGACCACCATGACCTTGAAGGTGAAGGGCGGGTCTTCTGACTGCGCCAGCTTGCCGTACGAGAGAATGCCGAAGAAAGTGATGAGGACGAGCAGGAAAGTCACCAGCGCCTGGTGCCGCAGGGTCCAACTGGACAGGTTGAAATGGTGACTCGCCTCCGCTGGCGTGATGGGGGGCTGGTTTGCGTGCTCGTCACTCACGGCCTGACCCCGGCCACATCGCCTTCCCCATCGAACAGCGGCCTCACTGGCGTGACCCGCTGGCCCGCATAAACGGTGTGCACTCCAGCCAGCACAACAACATCACCGTCCCTCAAACCGCCACTGAGGATCGTCGAATGATCGCTATAGCTCCGCACCGTTACGCGGTGCAGCTCCAACGTGTTGTTCGCACCGAGCACCCAAACCGCTGGCGAGCTCCCTTCGTGAAAGATGGCGGTCGACGGTACCGTGAAGCTCGCAATCGCAGCGCCGCCGGGCGGCACCGCCAACGGCTCCAATATCGCGTCGCCTGTCATCCCCAGCCGCACGAGTTGGCCCGGTTGGGACAGTGTCAACTTCACCCGGTAAGTGCGACTCTGGGGGTCTGCCGCAGGCGTGATTTCGCGTACGCGCGCATCGAAGCTTCTACCCGGTAGCGCAGGGAATGTGACGCTCGCCGTCTGACCTACTGACATCCGCGCGAGATCGCTGGCGGAAGCATCGAGCGTTACATCGGTATCCCCGCTCCACGCCAGGCCATACACCGCCTGACCCGCGGCAACTACCTGCCCGGTGTCGGCGTTCTCGCTGGTAATCACGCCATCGTGGTCGGCAATGAGCGTGTTGTACTGAAGGTTGTTGCGCGCCACGACCAACTGGGCCGCCGCCTGGTCGCGACCGGCCTGGGCCGCAATGAACGCGTCCTGGGTCTGCTCGAGTTGATTGGCAGCGATCAGATTTTGCTGCGCCTGGGCGTTATCGCGGTCCAGCTGCTGCTTGGCGAACACGAGGCGATGCTCGGCGGCTTCAAGCGTGGCCTGCGCACTGGCGGCCTGCTTCTCGGCGTCGACCGGATCGAGGCGGGCTATGGCTTCGCCCTTCTTCACGGAATCCCCGATGCGCACCTTGCGCTCGATCACCTTCCCCGGGACCCGGAACGACATCGGGTTCGAGTAGCGCGCCGCCACCTCGACGGGATACCGGATGGCCATTCCTCCAGCGCTACCCGCATCCGGATGCACCGGTAACGCCACCACAACGGCAGGCGGCGCGGAGGCCACCTTTCCTCCGTGGCACCCGGAAAGGGCCAGCCCGCCGGTCAGCAGCAACGACATTCTCGCGGCAATAGTCATGAATCCTCCCCATACCCGAACCCAGACGATGCGCGGGCCCCGCCCGTGACAGCCCCTGCCAAATTCATCCTAGTATCCTAATACACACTTGTATCCGTATACAAAGATGTATTCAAAAGATCGCGCGTCTGTGCTACGATCACGCATGAGCCGCAAACGCCTGACCCGGGAAGACAGCCGCGACCAGACCACGCAGCGCCTGCTGGACGCCGCGCAGAAACTGATCGCGAAAAAAGGCCTGAGCGCCGCGAGTGTCGAGGACATCGCGGAGGCGGCGGGCTACACGCGCGGCGCCTTCTATTCGAACTTCAGCAGCAAGGGCGACCTGTTCATCGAGCTCTTGCGTCGTGATCACGAGAAGACGCACGCGGAGCTCGGCGCCCTGCGCAGCGATGCACTACCCCTCGATCTGATCCAGCAACGCACCCGCGACTTGTACGGAAGCCTCTATCGCGACAACGAGTCGTTCATGAACTGGACCGAGGCCCGCATGCTCGCCGCGCGCGACGCGAAGTTCCGCGCGAAACTCAACGCCCTCCTCGCTGAGAAGCGCGGACAGATCGCGGAGTTCATCGAATATTTCCACCAGCGCGCCGGCGTCGAAGCCCCGGTGCCGCCGGCGGCGATGGCCATGGGCTTCATGGCCCTCGTCGAAGGAGTGAAGCTCTCGATGCTGTCGAGCCCGACGGACATGACCTCGGATACGGCCGAATCCGTCCTGACACTGTTCATCGACGCCATCATGAGGTTGGCCCGCCTGCAAGGCGCCCAACAGGGCATCGAGCAAGCGGCCACCGATCCCGCCTGAATGCTGCGCCGCACAATAAGGCCTCCAAACTCCTGACATTGCACCGCCGCAAATACAACTTGCGGTGACTCGTTGCCAACGCTTGGCGCGAATGGCCATAATGACAGCCACTGAAGCTGTGACAGTCGCTGCAACACATTCGCCCGGAGACGGCTCGTCTGCGGTGGCCGCAACCCCCACGGCGCAGTGGGTTGTGTTCGGCTTGGATGCCCGCCGCATCGCCGTACCGCTGGTTGCCGTCGAGCGCGTCGTTCGCGCCGTGCAGATTACCCCCCTGCCCCAGGCCCCGGGCATGGTGATCGGAGTCATCAACGTTGCCGGCGCGGTGCTTCCCGTCATGAACGTTCGCCGTAAATTCGGTCTGCCCGGACGCGAGATCACCCCGGACGACCACTTTCTCATCGCCAGCACCGCGCGCGGCCGGATCGTGCTGGTGATCGACACGACGCATGGTGTTGTCGAGCACCCGGCGACCACCGCTCTCCACGGGACCCGATTTCAGACAGACACGGATCACATCACCGGCGCGCTGGCGCTGCCCGACGGCCTGGTGCTCATCCACGACCTCGACCGGTTTCTATTACCGCAAGAGGCTCACGAACTAGACGAGGCGTTGAGACGGAAGCTCCCGCATGCAACCTGATGCCATTCCGGAACTCATGTGGCAATGCGCCAGCGAATACATCGCACACAGCGCCGGTCTTTACTTTCCATCGGAGCGCCGCCAGGAGTTGGAGCGCGGCCTGACGAGCGCCGCCGCCGACCTCGGCTTCCCCGATACCCATAGTTGCATCGAGTGGCTGCTGGAGGCGCCGGCCGGCGACCCGCGGCTGCATACACTCGTGAGTCATCTGACCATCGGGGACACCTATTTCTTCCGTGAGCGCGGCACCTTCGACGCCCTGGCGCAGCACGTTCTGCCGGAACTGATCCGGCGCGGCAAACGCAGCCTGCGTTTGTGGAGCGCGGCGTGTAGTACCGGCGAGGAGCCGTATTCGCTGGCCATCCTGATGCAGCAGGTGCTGCCGGACTGGTCCGAATGGGATGTGACGATTCTCGGCACGGACATCAACGAGCGCGCCCTGCACAAGGCGGCCGAAGGGATTTACGGTCAATGGTCCTTTCGCAATGCGCCGCCCGGATTCAGGGAGACTTTTTTCACCCAGACCGCGAAGGGGCGCTATTCGATCCGCGAGGAGATCCGCAAACGCGTCCGTTTCGCGCGTCTGAACCTGGCGCAGGACCCCTGGCCGACGCTGGTCACGGGTGCCAACGCCATGGACTTGATCCTGTGCCGCAACGTATTGATGTACTTCTCCAGTGAGCGGGCCAACCAGGTGGCGCAGAGTCTGCTGACTTCGCTGGCCGATGAAGGTTGGCTATCCGTCAGTCCGAGCGAATGCTCACAGACGAGGTTTGCGCAATTCACTACGGTCAACCTTCCGGACTGCATTTTGTACCGTAAGCGCAAGGACGCCGCGGCGGTCATTGATTTACAGCCCAGTCCCGCTCCAGAGGGCGATACCCACGAAGTCGAAGTTGAGCTCAGCGCAGAAGCCCAGGCCGACATTCTCGAGCGCGGCAGCGAAAGCCTCCCGGCAGCACTCGACGACCTCGTGCGGGAGAGCGCTCCCGAGGTCGGCACCGCTACTGAAGCGAACCGCACCGCAGCCCTGCACGCCTCGTTCGCTCGCGCACTGGCGAACGAGGGCAAGCTCCAGGAGGCGCTCGACGCCACCGATCGCTGGATCGCCGAGGACAGAACCGACCCGGCCGCCCACTATCTGCAAGCCATGGTCCACCAGGAACTGGGCCATCGCGACGCCGCGCGCCAATGCCTGCAACGCGTGACTTACCTGCAGCCGGACTTCGTACTGGCACACTTCGCAATGGGCAACATGGCTTTGTCCGAAGCGCGCCCCGCGGAGGCGAAGCGCCACTTCACCAACGCACTGGAGCTTCTGCAGCGCCGACCGCCGGAGGAGCCTCTGCCGGAATCCGACGGCACCACCGCCGCCGCCCTCGCGGAAATCATCAGTACTCTGCTCGCGATGCCCCGGCCCCCTGAGCTCGCGGAAGGCACCAACAAGTGACGCATAGCTCTTCAGACGAAACGCTACTGCGTGAGCGAGCGGCCGTGCTGGCGCGTCCTCCCTCGGCCCCAGCGACCGGCACGATGCTGGAGGTGTTGGAATTTCGGCTGGCTACGGAGCGTTACGCACTCGAAAGCCGGTACGTGGAAAACGTCCATCCCTTGAGGGACCTGACACCACTGCCCTGCACACCCGCGTTCATTCTAGGCGTGGTCAATATTCACGGCCGTATCCTGCCCGTCATTGATTTGAAGAAGTTCTTCGGCCTCCCCGAGCGCGGCCTCACCGATCTGCACCGGGTCATTCTCGTACGCGGCAACGATCTCGAGCTCGGCCTGCTGGCCGACGTGATCGCCTCGGTTCGCAGCATTCCGGCGGACAGCCTGCAGCCCTCGCTGCCGACGCTGACGGGCATCCGGGCGGATTATCTGAAAGGCATCGGCGCCGATCGCCTGGTCGTGCTCGACCTGCAACGCATCCTCGCGGACCCCCGCATCATCGTTCATGAAGAGATCGAGGATTGAGCATCGTCTCATCGGAGCAATCATGAAGTGGACTGTCGGAACCAAGATCGCCACCGGCTTTGGCATCGCGCTGGTGATTTTTGTCATTGTCGGGGCCGTGGCCTACCGTAACGTCACGCTGCAGACCGACGCGGCGTCCTGGGTCGTTCACACCCACGAGACCCAGAACCAACTTACCCAACTGCTCGCAACCCTTCGGGATGCTGAGGCCGCGCAGCGAAACTACCTACTCACCGGCGACGAGACGTACCTTACGCCTTACACGGTGGCCATCGCCGCCGCCGAAGCAAATCGCCAGCAGCTGGCACGTCTCGTTGCGGACAACCCGCGGCAACTATCCCGTAGTGACGCACTCGCCCCACTCATCGCCGAAAAGGAATCGGATCTGCAGGCGACGATCGACGTGCGCAAGGCGCGCGATCTGGCCGCTGCCCAAAGCACCATTTCCTCGGGCAGAGGCAAGCGGGCCACGGAGGCGATCCGTAACCTCGTACAGGAAATGTACACAGAAGAGGAGCAACTATTGAAAGCCCGCGCGGTCATCGCAGCGGACGACGCGCGGGACGCGAAACTGACTATCCTGCTTGGCACATTGCTCGCCCTCATCATCGCGGGCACCGTGGGCGCGATCATCACTCGCAACATCGCCAAACCCCTCGGCGATCTGACTCGCATGGCGGAAAGAGTCATCGTCGGCGACCTGACCACTCCACCGTTGGCCAGTCGCCGCGACGACGAGGTCGGAATTCTCTCAAATGCCTTCGATCGCATGACCGCATCGTTGCGCGTCATGGCCACCGCGGCCGAACAGATCGCGGCCGGCGATCTGCGCGCCAGTGTGCAACCGCAGTCAGCCGAGGATCAGCTTGGGAATGCCTTCGCGCGCATGATCGACAACCTGCGCAAGCAGATCGGCAGCCTCGTGGAAGGCACCGTGGTGCTCGGCTCCGCCGCAAGCGAGATCGTCGCATCGACGGCACAGCTGGCCTCCGGAGCAAGTGAGTCCGCCGCGGCAGTGAGTCAAACAACCACGACAGTGGAGGAAATTCGCCAGACCGCCCGCCTGGCGAATCAGAAGGCGAAGGCAGTGTCTGACAGCGCGCACAAGGCGGCCCAGATTTCCCACAGCGGGCGCAAGTCCACGGACGACGTCGTCGGTGGCATGGAGCGCATCCGGATGCAGATGGAAGCGATCGCCCAGAGCATGATGCGGCTGAGCGAGCAGAGCCACACCATCGGCCAGATCGTCGCGACAGTGGAGGATCTCTCGGCGCAGTCGAATCTCCTGGCTGTCAATGCCGCCATCGAGGCCGCCAAGGCGGGCGAGCACGGCAAGGGATTTGGCGTCGTGGCCCAGGAGGTCAAGAGCCTGGCGGAGCAGTCCCGCCAGGCCACCGATCGGGTGCGCGCCATTCTCGATGAGATCCAGAAGGCCACGACGGCCGCCGTGATGGCTACGGAACAAGGTGGCAAAGCCGTCGAGGCCGGCACACGGCAGTCGGAGCTGGCCGGGGAATCGATCGGGTCGCTCGCCGGCAGTGTCAGTGAGGCCGCGCAGGCCGCCACCCAGATCGCGGCCTCCAGTCAGCAGCAACTCGTCGGCATGGACCAGGTCGCCGGAGCCATGGAGAGCATCAAGCAGGCGAGCACCCAGAACGCGGCGAGCGCGCGGCAGTTGGAGAACGCAGCCAGAAATCTGAGTGAGCTGGGCCAGCGTCTCAAGAACCTGGTTGAAAGCTACGCCGTCTGATGGGCGGCGCCGACGAGCAATTCCTGCGGGAGCTGCGCGAGACCTTCAAGGTTGAGGCGCGCGAGCACCTGCAGGTCATCGGGTCCGGGCTGTTGGAGCTGGAAAAGGCCCCGCCCGGTGCGGCGGACCCACGGCCATTGATCGAGGCGATATTCCGGGCCGCGCACAGCCTCAAGGGCGCCGCGCGAGCAGTCAACCTCACCGAAATAGAATCGACGTGCCAGTCCCTCGAGGACTTGTTCGCCTCCTGGAAGCGTGGCGAGAGCGTGCCCACGCCGCAGACTCTGGATATCGCGCACCGCCGCTTGGAAAGTATGTCGGCGGCAGTGGAAGTCCCTACCACGGCAGCACCGGTAGCGACTCCGACTCCAGCTCCGGCGCCGACTCCGGCTGTAACGCCCATGGTAGCCCCATCACGTGATACCGACACCGTCCGCATCGCTGTCAGCACATTAGATGACCGGCTTCTGGAAGCCGAAGAAATGTTGGCGGCCAAACTCGCAACCGCCCAGCGCGCCACGGACCTGGAGTCCCTGCTCAGCGGCTTCGAGGCCTGGCGCAAACAGTGGGCGAGAATCCAGCCGCACGTACGCGCGTCTCGCACCGCACCTCGTGAGCTGACCGACTTCTTCGACTGGAATCAGGATTACGTCCGCGCGCTCGAGGCAAAGATCACCGCTCTGCGCCAGACAGCCGAGCAGGACCGCCTGCTGGTCGGCAAGCTGGTGGACGACCTGCTGCGCAACTCGAAAAAGCTGCTGATGTTGCCACTCGCAACACTCACCACGCTGCTCCAGAAAGTGGTCCGCGACCTGTGCCGGGACCAGGGCAAGGAAGCCGACCTCGCGATACGGCGCGCGGAAATCACACTCGACAAGCGGATTCTGGACGAGCTGAAGGATCCGCTCATTCACGTACTGCGTAACTGCGTCGATCACGGTGTCGAACCCCCCGAGGAGCGTCAGCGTTGCGGCAAGCCGGCCCGTGCCGCCATCACGCTGTCTGTAACAGCCCGCGACGATAATCAGGTCGAGATCGCGGTAAGCGACGACGGCGCGGGAATCGACATCGGAAGATTGAAGCAGGCCGCCGTGCAGCGCGGCCTGATCACGCAGGAGGCGGCCCAGCAGCTCGACGCGCAGGAGGCCCAGCCGTTGGTGTTTGAAGCGGACATCTCCACGAGCAGGATGATCACTCAGGTCTCGGGCAGAGGGCTCGGCCTGGCCATAGTCAGGGAGAAGTGCGAAAGACTCGGCGGTCACGTCAGGATCGAAAGTCAGCCCAACCGCGGCACCACCCTCAGGATGACCCTGCCACTGACTCTGGCCACCTTCCGGGGCGTCCTGGTCCAGGCGCGGCAGCGCAGCTTCATAGTCCCCAGCGCGCAAGTGGAGCGCGTCAGTCGGTACAAGGCGGAAGATATCCGCACGGTTGAAGGCCGCGACACATTGTTACTGAGCGGCCGCGCTGTCAGCTTGGTTACATTGGCCGACGTACTACAACTTCCCGCGGTCCGCCGGCAAGGCACTCCACCCGAGACACAATCGGTCGTCGTCCTCGGCACGGGCGAGCAACGTGTGGCTTTCAGCATCGACGCCGTGTTGGACGAGCGTGAAGTCCTCGTCAAGCGCCTCCGCAAACCCCTGTCCAGGGTGAGAAATGTTTCCGGCGCGAGCGTCCTCAGCTCGGGCGAGGTCGCGCTCATCCTCAACGTGAACGACCTCATCAAGTCGGCTCGCGCCCTGGATGTCGGTGCCCGGACTCACCAAGCCGTGCCCGAGCCGGCGAGTGCCGCCGCCAAACGTGTCCTGGTGGCGGAGGACTCCATCACTTCACGCATGCTCCTGAAAGGGATTCTCGAGTCGGCCGGTTACGACGTGAAAACTGCCGTTGACGGTATGGATGCGTTCACTACCTTGCGCTCTGAGCGCTTCGACCTAGTCGTATCGGACGTGGAGATGCCACGGATGAACGGGTTCGATCTCACTGCAAGAATTCGCGGCGAGCGCACGTTGTCCGACCTTCCCGTTGTGCTGGTCACCGCTCTCGAATCGCGCGAGGACCGCGAACACGGCATTGACGTGGGTGCCAATGCCTACCTGGTGAAGAGCAGCCTCGATCAAACCAACCTGCTCGACGCGGTACGGCGGCTCGCCTGATCTCATGAAGCCCGACAAGATAAAAGTGCTGGTGGTCGACGACTCGCACGTCACCCGCATGGTGCTCGTCGAGCTTCTCGGCGCCAATCCGGACATACGTGTCATCGGTGCCGTCGACAACGGCCAGGCCGCTCTCGATTTCCTGGAAACGAGCCGCGCAATGCCGGACGTGGTGCTGATGGATATCCATATGCCACGACTCGATGGTTTTGAGACCACTCGCCGCATCATGGAAACGCGGCCTGTCCCGATTATCATTTGCACGGCAACAGCGGACCCACGTGAGCTGGCGGTAACTTTTCGCGCCATGGAGGCGGGAGCCGTGGCCTGCGTGGAGAAACCCGTCGCGCTCGGACCTGACTTCACGACGAGGCGCGACCACCTCCTGCAGACCGTACGTCTGATGTCCGAAGTCAAAGTGGTTCGTCGCTGGAACCGCCACCGCATGACCCACCCGACAATGGCGCCAACGATTGGCATCGATGGGGCCAGCGCTGCATCGCCCACCATCACCCTGGTCGGGATCGGAGCATCAACAGGTGGCCCTCCTGTCCTACAGACCATCCTGTCGAGACTTCCCAAGGATTTCCCGGCGCCGCTCCTCATTGTCCAACACATCGCTCACGGATTCCTTCCTGGCATGGTGGAGTGGCTGAATCAGACAACGGGCCTGCGCATCCACATCGCGGCTCACGGCGAGCAGCCCCTGCCCGGTCACGCCTACGTGGCACCTGACGACCTTCACCTGGGAGTCGGTGCTCGCGGCGACATGCTGCTGGCCCGCGAGGCGCCGGAAAACGGCTTGCGACCGGCTGTGTCATACCTGTTCCGCTCGTTGGCGACCTTCTGCGGCGCGGGCAGCGTCGGCGTTCTGCTCACCGGCATGGGTAAAGATGGTGCGGCGGAATTGAAACGCATGCGGGACTGCGGAGCCCACACCATCGCCCAGGATCGCGAAAGCTCCGTCGTGCACGGCATGCCGGGGGAGGCCATCGCGCTTGGGGCGGCCGTCCAGATACTGCCGGCCGATAAGATCGCTGACGCCCTGATCACGTACGTGACACACGGACGACCGTCCCTCGGAGACGTGTTATGACGAACATCGCTCAAACGGCGCCACCGCTGGTTGTGATTGCGGAGGACAGCCTCACCCAGGCCCGGCGGTTGCAATACATCCTGGAACAACAGGGCTACCGTGTCGTGGCCGCGGTCAACGGTCGCGCGGCCCTCGAGTGCGCCAGACGCGAGCGCCCGGCTGTGATCATCAGTGACGTCGTCATGCCCGAGATGAGCGGTTACGAGCTGTGCCACGAGATAAAGCGAGACCCGGACCTGTGTGATGTTCCAGTGGTTCTCGTCACCACTCTGTCAGATCCTCACGACGTCATCCGCGGCGTCGAATGTGGCGCGGACAACTTCATACTCAAGCCGTACGAGACCGACCAGCTCTTACGGCGGATTCAGTTGATCCTGGCGAACAATGGTCTACGGCGGAACAGCCCGCAACCGCCCTCACCCCCCCTGGAGATCGTGTTCCGCGGCCAAAGACACAGCATCACCGCGGATCGGCTGCAGATCCTCAACCTGTTGCTGTCCACCTACGAGGCCGCGATCGAACGCAACAACGAGCTGAGCTCCACACGGGACGAGCTCAGACATGCCAACCAGGAGCTGCAACACCTCACCCAGGAACTCGAGGAGCGCGTACGTGCACGAACCAGCGAGCTCGAGCGCAGTAACGAGCAGCTGCGCCAGGCACAGCAGGTTCTGATCCAACAGGAACGGCTGCGGGCGCTCGGACAGATGGCGAGCGGGATCGCCCACGATATCAACAACGCGGTCTCTCCGATCTCGCTCTACACGGACTTGCTGCTGGCTCACGAGACGACGCTCAGCGAGAGCGCTCGCGAGCAACTGGAGACCATCCGGCGCGCCATCGAGGATGTCGCCCGGACCGTCTCCCGCATGCGCGAATTCTACCGCCCGCACGAGCCCGACCTGCAGTCGGTCGACGTCGAGATGAACGTGCTGGCGCGGCAGGTCATCGACCTGACACGGGCGCGTTGGAGCGATCAGCCCCAACAACGGGGCGCAATGATCGAGCTTCGGACCGACCTTGCGCAGGGGCTGCCACTCATCCGGGGCGCCGATAACGAGATCCGCGACGCTCTGACCAACCTGATCTTCAACGCGGTCGACGCCATGCCCGGCGGCGGTACCTTGGAGGTCCGCACCAGCAGCATCACCAGCGGACCGTCGTCCGCGGTCTGCCTCGAGGTCCGTGATACCGGCGCGGGCATGGATGAAGAGACCCGCAGGCGCTGCCTCGAGCCCTTCTTCACGACGAAGGGTGAGCGAGGGACCGGGCTCGGCCTTGCCATGGTGTATGGAATGGCGCAACGCCATCGGGCCGAGCTCGCGATCGACAGTCAGAAAGGCCGTGGCACGACGATGCGCCTGCTATTTCCAGTCGGCGAAGCCAGTGCCGTGGCCGGCGAACCGGTGACGCCCCCGAAGGTTACGGCACGCAGCATGCGGATCCTCGTCGTCGACGACGACCCCATGTTGAGTCAATCCCTGCGGAACACATTGCAGGCTGACGGACACCAGGTCGTCGCCGCCGCCGGCGGTCGCGCGGGAATTGACGCCTTCCAGGCAGCTCAGCGCGCTGCCGAGCCCTTCGACGCCGTGATCACGGATCTCGGGATGCCCTATGTCGACGGACGCCAGGTCGCACGCGATATTCGAGCTATCTCTGCGGACGTACCGATCATCATGTTGACCGGGTGGGGACGTAACCTGTTGGCCGACACGACGCCGCCACCCGAAGTGAACCGTCTGCTCAACAAGCCACCCAGGCTCAGCGAGTTACGAGCGGCACTCGCGGAAGTGAGCGCGTCTACTTATGGTGCAGACCTTGATCGGCCTCGTGAAGCCACCCGTCGCGATCCTCGCTAGCCGGGAGAGCCTGGGCCGCGTCATGCGCCCTCATGTAGGCTTGGCGCGCACCTTGCGCGTCTTCAGTTTTCGCCAACGCCTCTCCCAACGCGAGCAGGTTGGGCGGATATTGAGGCCGTAACTCAACCGCACGGCGCGCGGCAGCCAATCCCGAGTCCGGATCGCCCGGGCCCAAGGGCCATCCGGGCGCACGAAGCAACACGAGGGCCCGCACCCGGGAGGGGCCGGCCTGGTCGTAGGTCGGGTCGGCGGCATCGGCCTTGCCCAGTGCATCCAACATGTCCTTCAACGACGCACCAGCGCTCGTAGGATGCGCGCGCGCCTGGAGCCCTAACGCCAGGCCCCGGCCATAGAGGCATCCCGCGGCTTGCGGAGCTTTGGCCAGGCAAGCTTCCGCGTAGGCACTCGCCTCGTCCGCCAACTGCGCCCGCGTCTGCCCGTCGGGAGCATGATCACTTCGCGACGAATATGCTTGAATCGCCGCTACGAGGCCTTCCACGGATGTCGGTGCGGAAGGCGGAAGAGGTCCCGTCGGGCGCCGCGGGGCCGCGCACGCGGCAACCAACACCGCCAGCGCCCCGCACATCGCAAATCGCACCGTCATGGTGTCGCCGCAGGTCCCGGCAGCTGCGGCATCACAAACCCCTGCAGCCGCAACTGACTCAACACGTCACTCGCCTCGCCGCCGTGCCCCATCTTCAACAGTCCGGCCTGAAGCGCCTTGGCACGAGCAGTGGGCACACGCGAATCGACCACGACGACGAGGGCGACAGGAACCGGGGGCGATTGCG
>DAITMW010000181.1:1333-15294 GCA_036834945.1 Steroidobacteraceae bacterium | reverse complement strand
TTGGCGCTGACCGCGTCCTTCCAGAACGCCTTGCTTTCCACGTACGACTTGAAGACGGATTCCTCCGTGTAGCCGGCCATGACGACTCCGTTCTGGTAGCCATCGAAGCCCAGGGTACGGCCGATGCCCGCAATCGCACCGGAAAGCCGATTCCCATAACCCTGGTAGGCACGGTACCAGTATTCGAGCTCCAGTCCGCGGGACAGCGAGGTGACCCAGGCCTCCCACTGCGCGCTGTCGGAGAGGAAAACGGCAATCGAGGCATAATCCAGGGCCTCGTCCCGCTCGGGAACTCCGAAAGTGCCCTGTATGAATCTTGCGACCTGGTCGCGATCGTCCCTGGTGATCTCACCCATCTCGGCGTCCCTTGGTTCGTTGCGAACCGTTGATTGTGTCTCATCTGCCGGGCGCTCGCAGCGGCTCGCCGGGAGCATCCGGATCGAGTCCGATGGTCACCGCCAATGCGGCAAGAGTACCCTGTTGGGATCGCCGCTCCTGCAGGTGCCGGCGCACCTCGGCGGCGAAACGTTGGAACCACTCGGTCTGCTGGCGCGCGGCGATACGGCGCGGGCCCTCTTCCAACAAAGCGGCGTTCACGGCCGCGATTCGCGCATCGTCCCAATCGGGATCGCTCAACAGCGGCGCGATGAGACCCTGGATCCGGTCAGGCGCGGCTGCCGGCTCGGGCCGGGAAGGACCGGGCACACGCTCGTGCTCGATGGTCATATTCTGGCCTCGATGCCAACTCAGCACGATCACGATGGTGCCCACGGCTACGAGAAATCCGCCCCAGACCATGGGACGAGGCCATGGGACCGGGGACGCCCGCGCACGCGGAGGGTCAAGAGAATCGAGCAGGGATGTTCTTTGACGCCGGTAAGCCTCAAAGCTCAGGCGTCCCCGAGAGTAGTCACGCACGAGCGCGCGCAGCCGTTCCGTGGCATCCGCGCTCATGACTTGAATTCCACTACGACGGCGGACACGTTATCCCGGCAAGGCCCGGCCAGAGCCCGGCCCATCAAACCTCTGCAGGTGCCCGAAACATCCTGACTCACGAGCAGCCGGACCAGCTCCCCGTCGTTGAGCTCCTTGTAGAGTCCGTCGCTGCAGAGCAAGTAACGGTCTCCGTCCCGGAGCTCACGCAGCTCCAGGTCGAGGTAGAGGTCCGCGGCGCCACCGATGGCGCGCGTAATGGCATTGGAGGTACTACATCGAGCGGCGGCAGCCTGCGCGTCGAGGACGCCGTCATCCAACAGCTCCTGCGCTTCAGTGTGATCGCGGGTCACCTGGGTCAACACCCCATCCCGCAGGCGATAGACCCGGCTATCACCGGCCCAGACACTCAGACAATGATTACTGTGCGCCAACAGCACCGCAACGGTGCTGCCTGTCAAGGCTCCACCACGCTCCAGCGACATGCCTTGCAGGCGTTGGTTCACAGCGCGCAAGTGATCCTCGACACTGTCCAGCAGCTCACTCAGTCGCTGTGCCCGGGGAACCAGGCACAGCGCCTCCACGATCATGCGGCTCGCAACATCACCGGCTTCGTGCCCGCCCATACCATCCGCGACGGCCCACAACCCGAGCGCCGGGAGCTCGAGGACAGCGTCTTCATTGTGATCACGGACATTGCCTTGCGCGGTGGCGGATGCCGAGACCCAGGTGAACGGGGCGGTCACGCCAGCGTACCGGATGCCGCGGTCAGCAACATCAAAGGAAACCCGTCTTCCGCAAGCTTCGGATCGAGACTCGCCAGCTGCTGGATAGCCGCCAGGGCCGCGTCATCACCAACGTGTTGGCCAGTCAGGAGTGCCGGCAACGCCGTCAGTTGCGGCGCATCGAACAGGTGGGCACCGCTCAGCAGCCACGCATCGCCAGCGCACAATGTGTCGTAATGAACCGATCCACCCTCCGCCACGGGCATGGGCCGCGGCGTCAGCAGATCGAGCAGACTGCCATCGCCCGGCTGATGGAGAGTTTGCAGGACGTCGCCCCCCGTTGGCTGAGCCGGGAACGCGCTCGCGACTGTCGTGAGTGCTCCGGAACGCGCCCGGATAGCCTGCGCCCCGCCTTTGTAAAGGATGGCGCACTCGCCGGCTCGCGCCAGAAAGACCGCCACACCGACGCTTGTGGGAGCAACGTCGAGCCGGCGCCGAACCTCTTCGGCCGCGGATGCCAACGAGCCCGTTACCGGAAGATCGTGCAGGCCGTCAGCCACGACCTGGGCAGCCCCGATATCCGCCGGTCCGTGCCCCTCGGCATAAGAGACGGCCCATAGCCCCTGGTCCGGTCGCGAGACAAAGTGCACTCGGGGCTCGGACAACGGTCTCCGGACAATCGCACTATGCCGTGACGCAATCGCGACAGGCGCGGAGCTGACCTCCAACGCCGCGGCGGGTGTGCTCCGGCTCGAGTCAGCTTCATACGCCGCGCCGACAGCAGGTGTGACTGAAGCGGGATTCGGCGGCCCCAGACTTTCCCAGCCAGAAGCATCCCAGTCTCCACCCAGCATCGCCGCGAAGCTCGCCGCCGCTGGCAACCCGCGGCTGCTCAGCCAACACGGTGCCACCAGGTCGGAACCGTCACTCCACCAGAGCGCCAGCGGTCGCATCGTTCGCTCGAGCTCGCGGGAAGCGAACACATTGGCCGCTCGCTGCATCGCGTGGACACTGGAGAGAGGAACCTGCCATTGGCCGGGACGCCGGGCGAACTGATCGTGCATCAGGTCACGCAGGTACACGGACTCTGACACCTGGGGCTCATTCGAAGGCGCGCCAAGCGCGGCGACCTGGGCATCGAAAGCGGCCAGGTCGAGCTCGGTTGCCTGCAGCGCCTCCAGCGCGAGCGCTTCGGCGGAATCGAACCACTGGCGCCCGGCATCCCCAGCCACTTCGAGCAGGCAATCCCGCGTGTTGAGTTGCGCTACGAGCGTCAGCGGAAAATAGCGGCCAACACGGTCGACACTGGGGAGCATGACACCGGCGTACGCCCCGCTGCCGCAAACACCGTCAGCCAGCACGAAGCGCCAGACGGGACCTGTGAGGTAGGCGTCCAGCCAGTGCTCCTGAAGCTGCTCACGGCTGGCGACGAGACATTGCTGCAGCCAGGCGTCCCAGGTATCCACAAACTCCTGGGAAACGCGGCGCTGCAGGAAGTCCCCTTTACAGGGAAGCTTGCCATAGAAGCCCGCCGCGGTTTGAGCTTGCATACGTCGCTCACATGGCGCAACGGAATCCGGCGAGCTCGTTGCGCGCGAACGGGTTGCGAACCGAAGCTGCATCCAGGATCACGCGCATCGTCTTTCCGGAAGCACTGAAAGTCACTTTGAAACGGGTGTCGGATTCCCGCTCCACCTGCGCTTGGGACAACAGCCGGAACCACGACCAGGGCCCCTGGAATGAAACGCCCGGAATCGGACGGCCCGTACGATCCTCAAAGGCGAACGACGCATCCCCGGAGCTACCCGGCCAGGTGATGGCCCGTGGCCGGGGTGACTCGTAGCGATACTCGAAGGGCTGACCATCGACGTTGAGAGTGAAACGCGCAACTGAGCCGTCGAGCGAATCCGCCAACAGACTGAACCGCGCCTCCGGTCCACGCGCGCCGGGAGCGAAAAAAGTATCGCGAATGCGCTGTACGCGCTGGAACTGTTGCAACATCGCGGCCGGCCCCGGAGTTGCCCCGTCACGCCAGCGCCACTGCGTTCCAACCGTATCGACCAGCGGCGCAAGATTTTCCCGGTAAAACGTATCAAACACTCCGCCGGGACCAAACACGCGGGTGAAATCCTCGAGCTTCACGTCGGTAGCGCTGGCAGGACTCAGTGGGAACAGCCCTTCCACACGCTCGTGGCACTCGCTGACTACCTGCTGCGCGTAGCGACGCGCAAGCTCGCCGCGCGCCTCGGTATTGACGATGGACTCACTGCGCTGCGCGACTTCCGACACGATATTTCCGAGTGGCGCAGGCATCTGCTTGGCCATCAGGTCGAGGGAGCGTTTCGCATCCCCCACGGCCGCTTGAACCGACGGGTCGAGCGCACTCTGCTGCCCTACCCCCGAGCCGGTTTTCTGCAGCCGCTGTGACTGCTGTTGCAGGCCGGTCAGCATCTGGTCGATAGGCGCCTGCCCCGGCGGTCCCTCCACGAGCTTGCGGATAGGCTCGAAGTAGGTCGTGACCTTGGTGCCCGGCGGCGCCGCGCCCTCAGGCGGTGCCCCGAGCACTTTCTTCAAGCCCCCCAACTTCGCATCGAGGGCCTTGTCCAGCGCACCGCTGGCTTGAGCGGCCGCCGAAGTATCGGGCTTGAGCAGATCGGTGTTCGCGGCGACCACGTTCAGGAAGCCCTTCAATGGGGACGCCGGGCTCGAGATGATGTCCAGCACATCGGCAAACTCGCGGGTATCGGCCGGTCGCTTGATGCCGATATCCTTGACCACCTCGTCCCAGACGCGGATGTAATCGGCCTCGTAGAGGCCCAGGACATCGTAGATCACGGAGCCGCTGCGAGTCAGGTCGAAGGCATTGTCGCCAAAGACCCAGCTGTCGGCGAGGAACTGCTGGGTGAGCTGATACTTTCCGGTCGTGTTGATTTCGTTGAACACGGCGCGCGTGTACAAGGCCGGAACAGGCTGCGCCAGAGACTTGCCACTGCGGCGGATGAGCGCCCTGTCCGCACCAGCGCCCGCGCTGACGTCGAGTCGGACCGCGCGCTTCGAGTCGTCGATGTAATTCACCTTCAGACGGTCGTACATCAACACCGGAAGTGTCGCGTTGCGCAGCGCTGTGCGGGCCTGCTGAACCGCCTGCTCGTTGAGCGGTACGGATTTCAACCTGTCGTCCGGCAACAACTGCTCGAAATGGGCCCCGATGCGTTGCACCGCGGCCGGATCGCGCGGATAAGCCTGTGCCCACTCGTTCTGGCCGACGAAACGCAGGTAGTCGGAATCCCGATGGCGCGCATCGCCCAGCATGAGGTACCCCTTCAGGTACTCGTAGAGCCGGTCCGGAGCACCCACGTTTGCCTGGAGATCCTGCTCGAAACGGGAGCGTAACGCCGGGACGATCGAAGCGTTCAACTCGCGCGAGTAGGCGTCCCGTGCCGCCTCCCCTAACTCACCTCCTCGATATAAACCCGCCCGCATGTGCCAAGGCACGTTGCCTTTGTATTTTTCGGCAACGGTGGTGACGTTCTGGAGCGTGTCGAGCTCGGGGAGCGCTGCGTCGACAGGGGCAGCCGGTGCAGCCCCTCCCTGGGGCAGGTCCTTCGCTGCCTGCGCGACCTCCTCGACGTACGATGCATTCGCGTTATAACTGACGATCAGCCACAACAGGCCGAGCAGAAGGACGGCGACGCAAGCGATATAGGCCGCCGACCGCAAGGCGATCTTCTGGAGTTGAACCCGTCGGTTGATCCCTGCGAGGCCGGACTCCTGAAAGATCACGCTCTTCAGAAGCCGCTCGATGAAGTAGGCTTTGCCTCGCCCTGCCGGCGGCGGCGCGACCGCACTCGTAAACCCAAAGGTACGACCTATCGCGCCGAGCATCCGGTCTACGGGAGTTCCTTCTTGTGTACCGCTGGTGAAATACACACCGCGCAGGAGTATGCGGCCGTCGATCCCCGTACCCGTGAATGCGCCCTTCAGCAGGTCACCGAGCAGTGGCTTCAGTGTCCCCATCTGCTGTGGAAAGCCGAGAATGCCGACGCGCCTGCGAGTGTCGCGCTCGTTCTCCATCCGGGAGAACAGCTGCAACTGCAGTCGCTCCATCAGCTTGTCGAACTCGCTACCGAAAGACTCCGTGGCCTCGCCTGCTTCGCTGGCCTCGATCGGGAAGGTCGTGCCCCACACTTGCGCACGGGCCTCCTGTCCGAGATCCTCGAAGAACTCCGCGAAGCCCGCAATGAGGTCGCACTTGGTGACGAGCACATACACCGGCACCTTGATGCGCAGATTGCGGCCGATCTCATCGAGTCGCTCGCGAATGGACGCAACGTGGTGCTCGCGCTCACGCTCATCCAACACCATGAGATCGCTCGCGCTGATTGCGACAATCACGCCGTTGATTGGCTGACGACCGCGAACCTTGCGCAGCAGCTCGAGGAATGTCCCCCACCCGGCAGCGTCCGATCGCGCGTTCGAGTCCTGCGTCGTATAGCGGCCCGCGGTGTCGAGCAGGATCGCTTCGTCCGTGAACCACCAGTCACAATTGCGTGTGCCGCCCACCCCTCTCAGGGCCTCTTTGCCGAACTTCTGCGCGAGCGGGAAATTGAGACCGGAGTTGACCAACACGGTGGTCTTTCCAGCGCCCGGTGGCCCGATGATGATGTACCACGGCAGCGAGTAGAGACTGACCGAGCCGCGCTTGGATTTCCTGAGTGCTTCGACGGCCTCGTCGAACCGCTTGCGCAGTTGAGCCGAGTCGCCGGACTCCGCCGCGCCGGCCTCCTGCTTGGAAACCTCGCTCGCGATCTTCTGACTCGCGCGAGCGCTGCGCAGATGCCGCACCTGGACATAGACGGCGTAGCCAACCGCGAGAACGATCATCGCGATCAGTCGTGCGACGACGCTCTCGAGCGGCTTGTACTCGGCAAACGCAAAGTACGGACCCGCGAACCAGATGATGACGGCCAACAGGACGAGGCCGATGGCAACCAGAAATGCGCGATTTTTCAACAATGCCATGGCGTCACAGATCCCGGCGATGCACGATTTCTACGCGGCGATTGCGCGCGCGGTTCTCGGGAGCATCCGCCGGCTTGTAGAGTGGGTCGGAATCGCCTTTTCCGGCGGAGTCGATCCGGCCGCCGTCCTGAACATCCTGCTTCAGCAGTTGCGCGACTGTCTGTGCCCGCGCTCGTGAGAGCTCGTAGTTGTCGTGATACTGGAACGAGCGCACGGGTTGATCGTCCGTGTGTCCGGTAACGATGATCCGTCCCGGCACCTTGTTCAGAGCAGCACCAATCTCGTGCACGAGAGCGTCATAACGCGCATCGACGCGCGCACTGCCCGATGCAAACAATCCAGGCACAGTGATGGTGATCAGCGTGCGATCGCCCTGTTCGTTCACGGCGACGACGCCACGGCTGATCTGCGGTGCGAGGAATTGCGCGAGACCACTCGACGGCGCGCCAAGCTGCGGCGGCGCCTGAAACCGCTCCAGGCCTATATTGCCGAGCGCCGCATTCACCGGAGTGGCCCGTGTGTTGAGCCGGGTGTTGAGCCAGATATAGGCTCCAACCAACACCAGGACGCACGCCGCGGCGACCACCCAGAGGGGGATCAGCCGCACAACGCCATTGCGGCGGTCCTCGACCCCTTTCCAGTGTGGCGACAGCTCGGGCTCGAACCCCCCGCGGGCGCTCTCGAGCCGCTGAAAGAGCTCGCGTCGAATGTCGGCCAGACGTTGCGCGCCGCGCTCATCCAGCCTGTAGCGGCCTTCGAAACCCACAGCCAGACATGCGTAGTACAACTCCAGAACTCCCAGGTATCGCTGTGGCTCCGTCAACAGACGATCCAGGATCTGGAAGAACTTCTCGCCTCCCTGAGCCTCGCGGTGGAATGTGACGAGGAGCGACTGCGACGCCCAGCTGCTTTGAGCGCCCCACGGTGTGTTGAGGACGGCCTCGTCTATAGCGGTGCACAAGGCATAGCGCGCTGCCAGGACGTCCTCGGATGGGACGTTCGCCTGGCGCACGCGGTCCTCGAATCCGCGGATCTCCTGAACACACTGGCGACGGACGCTCTCCACATCCGCATTGGCGATCTGACCGCGGAGGCGACCGGCAAGAACCAACAGGGGGACCGCTCCCTGGATGAGGGGATTGCGGCCCTTCGAGATGAACTCCTCGACATCCGGACCGCTGTTGGGCGCATGACGCGTGGGCGGCGGAGGCGGCAATGACTGGGCGCCCGCCGCACCGGCACCTGCCGGTGTCGAACCCGCAGGCAGGGGGCCGGGGCGGCGTCCCGGCCGGGGTCGCAGGATGGTCGCGTCATTGGGCGCGAACGGATCATCTGGAGGTGGCGGCGACGTGGGCATCGATCAACTCCTGATCGCCCAGAATTCGAGTGTCAGAGCCGGGAACTCGCCGGACTGGTGGATGGCGATGCCGCCGGAGTTTTTCAGCTCGCGCCACAGGTCGTTGGCGCGATCGAGCTCGAAATAGACAAAGCCGGCGTGATAGGGAATCTGCCGCGGTGCGACCGGCATGGCCTGGATGCCAATCCCGGGAAGTTGCAGGTTGACGAGGTCGCGGATCTTTTCCACGGGGCCGATCTTGAGCTGTTGCGGAAAGCGGCGCCGCAACTCCTCCGTCGGCATGTCAGCCCGCGCGGCCAACACGAAACCGGCCGTATCGAACAATGTGCGGTCGGCGACAGTGCCCACGCTGATACCGAATTTCTTCTGCGCAAGAGGGATCGGGATCGCGTTCTCCTGCAACGGAGCGCTCAACAGCCCGCGCAAGGCCTGGATGAGTGGCTCGAAGGTCGCCCGCAGACCATCGTGCCGATAGCCCGGGAACTGCGCCGGCCGGCGCGACGTGGTCATCAGCGTCGACAGGTCACCGGCGATCTCCAGTGCCAGGCGATACAAGCTTTCAGGATGACAACGCGCGGTGGCGGCGTAATGAGTCACCAGGGGCTCGTAGCGATTGACTGACTGCAACACCAGGAAATCGGCGATCTCGGCCGCCCCGCCCCGGCCACTGGCGACGGCGCGTGCGGCAAGCGCCTCGCCCCGTTGGTGCAGCATGCCTTGCAACTCTGACAAGAAGGTGGCCAACCGTGGCGCGGCGGAACAACTCATCACCGTCGGAATGAAACGCTCCTCGAGAACAACCTGCTTGTCCGCGCGGCACTCGATGACGTGCGCCACCGGTATCTGGGCGAAGTCCTCGGAGGGCTCGCTGTGCGGCATCAGGCGTGCGCTCAGCGCAGCGACTTCCAGGTCCGTGACGGATGGAAGCTCCGACATGACATCCCGGGTCTGATAGTCCCTGCTGCGATAACGCGTGCTCTCGGCGGAACCGGCGGCTCGAGCCGAAACGGTCGCGCCGGATTTCCTCAATGGAATGGCCAGGTGGATCACCTGGTCGCGCAGCTGCGTACCGATCTCCAGCGGCGCCGGCAGTGGGTCACTTTCGGGCATCATGAACGGCGTGCCGTCCGGAAACACACCGCGCGCGCGCCGCAGCCCCAGCTTGCCGATACCCAACAGGTCGCGCTCGATCTCGAGCTCCGTCAGGCCCCATGAATAGGGATGCAGTGTCGCCGCCCGACCTTCGATGTAGGCCTCGAGGTAGCGCTCCTGCTGCTGAAAATGTTGTGGCCGCAGGAACAGTCCCTCGGACCAGACCACGCGATTGTTGTCTGACATCGGTCGGTATGCCTTATTTCGCGGACAAGGTGATGGCGTCCTTGCCGACGCTGATGTTGATCCGCTGCGTCGACAAAACCTTCAGCAGCGACTTTTCCGGACGGCCGATCTCCGCGCGCCAGCGGCTCGTCCCGAGGTCGCGATAGGCCGCGACCGCGCCCACGAAGCGGGCCTCACCCGACAGGGGCAGATCGATTTCGAGGCGTTGGCCCGGGAAGAGCGTCTTCTCGTCCCGTCCGATCAGGCTCGCCCCGAGGGTCTCCTTGTCCTTCTCGTACAGGGCGAAGAAATCGGCGTTGTTGAATTCGGTATCGCCGCGGAGCTGGTAGATTCGCACCACGATGGGCGACGGGCGGCCGCTCGAGTCCGGGTTGACATCCGCGCTCGCCGTCAGCTCGGCCTTGGTTTCCACCGGCTTGGGCGGTTTGGACGCGCAGCCCGCCATTGCCATGACGGCGCAGGCAATCCACGCACCCAGCGTGCGACGTGACGACATGACCCCTCCCAATCTCCTGTCAATCTTCAGCGCGGGGGCTTGCCCCGGCTGCGCTTCAATTCCTCGAGCTGCCGCTCATAGGCCTCGGCGAACACCTCGCCGAAAAGCCGTTTGAACGCTTCATCCGCGTCGCCAGTCAGCTCGCGATACTCGGTCGTGTACGAGTCCCAGTAACGGGATTTCGCCCCCATCTGCAGAAGCGCGCCACGTTTCGCATGCCTGTCGAACAACTCCTGCAGGTGCTGCGGATCGAAATGCCGCAGTACGCTGTCGAAGCCGGCGCGCATGCCCGCGAGCATGGCTATCTGGTGGAACCGGATATCGTCGAAGGCGTCCTCGAACGCCTCGACCGGAGCAAGATACGCGGAGCTGCGCCGTCCCAACAGGGAATTCAGCGCATCTTCGGCATTCACCGAGAACTTCAGGGGATTGTTTTCCGCCCTTTGGATACGGGTGAGAGGCAGCCGGAACTGATCCTTGATTTCGGTACGCGCCCGCAATATCTCGACGACCCCCTGCACGACCGTGCGCAGGATGAGACCCAGGGACGCCGCCGTGTCGGGTGGCACTGTGGCCGGGTCGACGCCGGAGGCGTGCAACATCGCGGTCACATCGAAGCCGCCGCCGCTCGCCGCTGCCTCGGTGACGGTCGCCGCCGCCTGGCCGGAGCTGGATGGCGGCGCGTTGAGTGGTGGTCGGGAGGCAGGTGCCTGCCGCGCCGGAGATTCCAGAGGCGGCTGTTGTAGCGCCGCTGGTTGTTGGGTCGCCGGTGGCTGTTGACCGATCAGTGACTGTTGCCCGGTCGTCGATTGCTCCCATGGCTGTTGCCTCGACGACTGCCCCACTGTCTGTTGACCAGGTGGTTGTTGAAGAGGGACGGGCCGCAATGGCAACGGCGCGGCCCGGCCGCGTTGTCCGCCGGGAACCGGCACGACCGGAGGCAATGGCGATACTCCCGTGCTCGCGGCTCCTGACGACGGCGAGGCCGCCGCCGCAGTGCCAAGCCCATTCGGTGACCATGGCGCCGCATCCCCCGATGCTGGCGCCGGTGCCTGCCGCCCAAACGTAGTTCTGTCCCAATCGTCCGGAATGGCGCCGGTCCCGGCCGCCACCCCGGCGCCGGCCCCAAGCCCCGCGCCGGTCCCAGAACCCCCGCCAGTCCCAGAACCCGCGCCGGCCCCAGCCGCCGCGCCTCCCCTGCGCTGGAGACTGGTCCTGTCCCAATCATCCGGAATCGCGCCAGCGCCAGTCCCCGCCCCAACGCCCGCGGGCACGACAGGCGGCGTGAACTGATCACTCACCCCGGGTGTATGGTTCCAGTTGATATCGACCGGCACCGCCGTCGGCCGCACCCGCGATCCGCCGAGTTGTTTGAGCGGATCGAGCTCATCATGCGCGGGCTCCAGCGGATCAGGCAGCACCGCCGGCCGGGCGGTCGCGACCAGGTCCGCCAGTGGATCAACTGGCGCGAAACTCATCGAGCCACTCGTAGCATGGGTCTCCGCGACCGCGCTCGCGATCGCCACCGAGATCTCGTACTCGTCGATGAAAACCCGATCGCCGCTGCGCAGCGCGCGCCGCTCCCGCTGTGGGATCATTGCCTGCGCGGTGTTGATCGCGACGCCGTTCTCCCCGGTACTCTCGATGTAATAGGTGCCGCTGATCCAACGGACCGTCGCATGATGGCGCGAGATGTAGGGATTGGCGAGGACCCAGTCACAATCGGGCGCACGGCCGATGCGCCCGCCCTCCGGACCGAACACTTTGCGGCGTGCCGGCCCGAGGCTCTGGCCGTTCTGACTAATCACCTCGAGTGTGAGATTCATTGCTGGCTCGGATGCGACAGGGTGAGCATCGACTAAGTGCCCCAGCGCTCGGGAGGAATGAAAGTCAGTGTGCCGATACCGGCACTCTCCACCGCGGATTTCACTTTCTCGTGCACCACGATCGCATTGACCGCCTCGGCCAGGCGAAACAACAGCAGGTTCCTGCTCTTGGCCGCGTCGATGTGCAAGGAGGTGAATCCTCCGTCGATCATCGGCGGACGCGTGTCGGTATAAGTCGATGCATCGAGGTCCGCGGCCGCCACTTTGCCTATCAGGTTGAATGCAACGTACTGGTCGTACACGCGGCCCGAGGCCTCCTCACGGATCTCGGCCGTATAGATGTCGAGGTTGTCCACGCCCGAGGCAACCAGGCGGTCGTGGAGTCTGCGTGTCATGAGAGGGACGGGATTGTCCCACAGCTCGGCCATCTCCCCTTCGTCACCCGGGGCGATGCGGGCGAGGATGGGCTCGGCCGGAGGCTGCTTGTACGGCTGCGCGGCTTCGCGTCGGAACGGAGTACCCGAATGCCACGACCGGAAGGGGTGGTCCTTCTTGTGTTGGAGCACGGCGTGGTCGCGTTGCAATGGACTCAGACACGTCATCACAAAATACATCGCGCCACCTAGTCCTTCGACGACTGGGCTTGCATGTAGGCGCGCATCCAGCCCGAGGTATAGACGTTGGCCGGCCACAGGCTTCCCGTCAGATGCCCGCGCAAGCGGGCCGAGATCATGTTGAGGCGGTCGACCAGCCCATAGGGTGTTGGGACACCATACTCCTCGAGCTTGTCATGCCGCTGGCTGCAGCGCGAACAGTTGTTCTCGAGGAAGGCCTGCTCGAATTTGTGCATGAGCTTCTCGAACAATGCCGTCAGAGCGCCCTTGACGACCACCTCGCTGTAATCGACATGACGGTCATGAAACTGGCCGCCGGCCAACGTGACGGCCTGTCGGACATACTGCCATTTGCGGTTCGTCTCACGCACGTCCCCATGCGCTCCGGTCAGCAGGTCCGAGTGCTCTGCCGCCGATTCCTCCACATTCTCGTTCTCCTTGTCGGCGGTGTCCTCCACCCACTGGCCGGTGCCACCGCGGCCACCGCCAACGGCATAGTTGCCAGGCAGGAAAACACCGTTCTGGCTGCCATTGACGTCGTAGCCGACATTGGACCACACCTCACCCTGGCCGTAGCCGTGATTGGAATCGGCGGCGGATCCTTTCTTGCACATGAAAGCCAACAAGGAATGGTCCTTGAGAGACTCCTGTGCGGGGATACAGTGGTGGGCGGCGCACGATACGGGATAAGTATGCGTAACGGTCGTGCCGGTCGACGTCTCCACCGTGATGCGCACAGGCTTACGCCCCTTGGCGAGCGCATGTTCGGCAATGCTCTTGGGATTGCTCACGGCCTGCGTAGGGCGACGGTCATCGACGAGCGGGCCATACTTGTGGGTTCCACCCCGAGCGCCCATGCGCCGCTGCAGCGTCCCGCCGATTCCCTTCAGGTCGTTTTCCACCTCGGGGGGCGTGGGCAGGTCATGCTCGAAAGGACACTCCTCCTCATCGTTGACCAACCCCGGCGGGCTAATCGGCTCTCCGACTTCCATGGCCCTCATCCCATCGCGTTTTTGTCGTTGTGAAACAGCGGGTCGCCGAGGCGGCAGACGCTCTTGCCTTCGAATTTGACATCGAAGGAGTACATCATGAACTCGCAGGGCCCCTTGACCTTGCTGCTGACGACACCACCGGCTGAGCCGGCCTCATCACCGCTGCTCATGATGTACTTGGCGTCCTGTGTCATGGGCATCTGCCCGTCCGTCTTGACGGAAGTCGGACCCGACGACGTGTCCGAGGCTTTGCCGACGTTCGGGTAAGGGATGGGCACCGGTCCGCCTGGCGTTGGCGTTTTGCACACGTCCGGGAAGATCGGGCTCATTCCCCCACTGCCCTTGTGGGCCACGCCCCGGCAGTTGACGAACACGGTCGGCATTACGTCTCCTCCGTTTCCCCGAAGCTATTGGACGCTGACAATAAAGCACAGGCCCGGGATTCGCCATCCGATGCGGCCCACACCAGAGCGGGGCCGGCCCGGTGCCCGGCGGCGAGCGCTTTCGCAGCCAGGGCGAGCAGTATGGCGCCCGTTGCGGCGCCCGCATCGCCGAAACAATCCGCCGGGTGCTCGAGCACCATTGCGGGGGCAAAAAAGTCCGCATGGCGCACACGCGCGACTCCCCAAGCCTTGGCATCGAAGCTCTCGCCATTGAA
>DAITMW010000181.1:0-1233 GCA_036834945.1 Steroidobacteraceae bacterium | reverse complement strand
CATGGCGCACACGCGCGACTCCCCAAGCCTTGGCATCGAAGCTCTCGCCATTGAAGCCCGCGAAGGTAGTCGCGACCAGAGCGCACTGGAGGGAATCCCGAGAAGCGCCAGTGGCGCGACGCGGGGCGACCGGAGCAGCGTCGCGCAGACGACCGCGCAGCACCTCCAAGGCCTGCGCAAGTCCCTCACCCCGCGCCGGCTCGGTCCCGGTTCGATGGCCGGGGTCGAGCGCCGAGGCAACAGCGTCCACGGCAATCGCGCTGGTGCCTGCGGTGTCCCCCGCAGGGGTGCCCTTTGCGCTGAGCACCAGAAAGCCGGCCCCTTCCCCGGGAATGAATCCGTCCATGACCCGGCTGCCGAGCAGGCGACCTTCGGCATCCAGAGTCGCCAGAAGCCGCAGATCCAGAAAAGTATCCACGCCACCGACAATGACGGGCCGGGCCGGGTCGAGCTCCAAGGCTTGGATTGCGAGCTCGAGCGCGTTGAGTGCGGCGGCGCGCCCCGAAGGCACTACCCGGCTGTTCGGCGCGTCGATCGGGATCCCGGCGAGCTTGCCCAGATGGAGGGCGAATCCCTTCAGCCACTGCGCTTCGGCCGCCGCAAGCTGCGGCAAGCCCAGGAACAGGCGCACAGGCGGCGCGCCGGCGCTTCCCACGAGCGCGCGCAAAGCCGGAGCCCCGAGTCGCAACATCCGACGGGCGCGCGCCGGCAGCGGCAGCATTTCCAGCTCGGCGGGCAGCTCGGGCTCCAGAGCATCCTCCGGAACGAGCCCCATCCGGATCGGCTCGAAGTGGTGATCCAGGACAGCTGAATTGCCGATTCGCGCAATGCCAGCCCTGACAGACGCCCACAGTTGCTCGGTGCCGCGTCCAGCGGCGCACAGCACGCTACTCGCGACGATTACCGCGGACACTTACGGTCGTCCTCCCGTCGGTTTGCGGGCGATGGTTACTTTTTCGATCTTCAATACCTTACGGTCGCAAGGCAGAGCCGCCCGCCACGTGAGGCAGAGCCGATTCTCATCGGGCTCGAGGAGGACGGTTTCGAGATTCGCGGGAGGCCGCTCGAGGCTGCCACCCACCTTCACCTCGATCTGCAGATGAGCGACCGGCAAGTTGAAAGCGATCGGACCATCCGGCAGCGCGCCCTGGACCTCCACTGGCTCGTTACCTTGCAGATAGCGATCGAACGTCAACTCGGAGGCCGCGCAGCTCAGAAACCGTGTGTCGAAGT
>DAITMW010000180.1:0-15311 GCA_036834945.1 Steroidobacteraceae bacterium | reverse complement strand
CGTGTGCGGCGACGGTGAACCCGTAGTCATGGGCCGTCGAGGTCACGGCCTTGATCTCCTCGATGGTGAGCTGCGAGTTGTCACCGCTCGAGCTCTGATCCAGAACTCCTCCCGAGGGCATGATCTTGATCAGATCATCGTTGAGCTTGTAGTGGAGGCGCACGCCCTTGGCCGCGTCTTCGGGACTGTTGATCACGCCCTCCGTCACGCCCGGGTTGCCGGCCAGGTCCTGCCGGTAGCCATCGGTCGGGTCAGCGTGGCCGCCGGTGGACCCCATAGGAACGCCGGCGGTGAAAATACGAGGGCCGGGTAGCACGCCCGCATTGATGGCGTTACGCAAAGCCACCGTCTCGTTATGCGAGTCACCGAGATTACGCACCGTCGTGAACCCGGCAAGCAGCGTGCGTCGGGCATAGACCGTCGAGCGCAACACATAGTCCGCCAGGTTCCAGTGGAACTCGTCCACGTAGGTGGTTGGTCCGAACTCGCTGCTGAGGTGGGTATGGCTGTCGATGAGGCCTGGCAGGCAGGTCAGCTTCGACAGATCGATCTGCACAGCGCCCGAGGGCGCCTGTGAGCCAGCCGTCACCTGGCGCACGCGCTTGCCATCGGTGACGATCGTGGTTTCGCCGAGCATCTTGCCGCTCTCGACATCCAGAAGGTGACCACAGTGGATGGCGGTAACGACGGGAGCCGCGGCCGGTACGTCAGCCGCCAGGGCAGCAGTCGTTCCGACACCCGCGAGACAAGTGGTTACGAACGCAGCAATCGCGGAGCGCGGAACAACCGGAGCAGAGCGAAGGGAATCCCGAGAAGCGCCAGGGGCGCGACGCGGGGCAATGGATAGTGCAGTCAAGTGAAGGCCTCCCCAGGGCAAATGAAGCCCCGGAGCCTATACGCTCAGCGCGACGCTGACAAACGTGCGAGCAGGCTGTCTCCGTGATCCTGCGTGGCGCGATCCGACGGCACGGTGCCCGAACTGCGCAACAGTGAGGCGAAAGCGCGGGCCGTTACGGGAGGGCTCATGAGGAAACCCTGGACCATGTCGCAGCCTTCGCTGCGCAGGAAGCGCAGTTGCTCCATCGTTCCAACACCCTCGGCGACGATCCTCAGATTCAGGTCGTGGCCGAGCGCGATGATGGCACGGACGATGGCGGTATCCCCCGAATCGGTGCCGATGTCAGCGACGAACGACCGGTCGATTTTCAGGGTGTCGATGGGAAAGCGCTTGAGGTAGTTCAGCGAGCAGTAGCCGGTGCCGAAGTCGTCCATGGCGAGCGAGAATCCAAACTCCTTGAGAGCCAGGAGCGAGCGCCGGCCGGCTTCCGCGTCGCGCATCAACACGCCTTCGGTGAGCTCCAGCTCGAAAAGCGCCGGCGGCAGACGCGCCTGCTCCACCGTTTCACTGATCCGTATCAGGATGTCGGGGTGCATGAATTCGCGACCCGAGACGTTCACGGCCATCGAGGGCAGATCCAGCCCTTGCGCGCGCCAGGCCACCAGGTCGCGGCAGACCTGCCCGAGGGTCCAGCGTCCGAGGTCGCCAACCAGGCCCGTCTCCTCGGCTACCGCCACGAAATCCGCAGTGGGGATCTGGCCTCGCTCCGGGTGAAACCAACGTAACAGCGCCTCGCCGCCCGCCACCCGCAGGTCGCGGGTTTCGTACTTCGGCTGGTAATAGACTTCCAGCTGCGAATTCTCCATCGCGCGCCGCAGCTCCATTTCCAGCGACAGGCGCTTCAGCGCCCGGACGTTCAGGGTGTCGTTGAAGAAGCGGAACTGGTTGCGCCCGCTCGACTTCGCCTCGTACATGGCGCCGTCGGCGTTCTTCAGGAGATTCTGACCGTCGGTGCCGTGCTCCGGAAACAAGGCGATGCCGATACTGGGTGTCACGACGAGCTCGTAGCCACCCTGTTGGAACGGCGCCGCCAGAGCGGCCAGGATCAGCTCCGCGGCCTGCTCGGCCAACAGTACCGCTGGCTGGCCGGAAAGAACGACGATGAACTCATCGCCACCGACCCGCGCCAACTGTCCGTGAACCGAACGGGACGGGGCCTCAGTGGACGGAGCCAGAGCTTCCCGGCCTGTCAGGTGGGCTAGAGAGCCGCGCAAGCGCTCGGCAACCTGCCGCAACAGGGCATCCCCGGTGTCATGGCCGAGCGTGTCATTGATGCGTTTGAATTGGTCGAGGTCGACGTAGAGCAGCGCTACATTGCCACTGTTCTCTCGCGCATCGGCTAGTGAGCGCGCCAGGTAGTCGCCGATCCATTCCCGGTTCGGCAATCCCGTGAGGGCATCGAAGTACGCCAGGCGTTGGATGCGAGCCTGGGTTTCCTTGCGCTCGGTGATATCACGCACGATCACCAGGACCTGGCCGCTGGCGTTGGGCCCACCTGCATTGGGGAGATAGCGGCACTCGAGGTGTCGCGTGGGCTGCCCCGAGTGCTCGAGAGAGAATTCAAACTCAGCAGGCTCGCCGCGCAATGTCGTGGCGAGGCACTCCATGGCGCGAGCCTGGGCAGCCCTGGGAAGCATGTCGACGATGTGTCGTGCGCCGCCCCCGTCATGAAGGCCGGCGACCGGATTGAAACAGTGATCGATGACGCCATTGCTGTTCACCAACAGGAGACCGTCAGGGATCGCTTTCAACAGCGCGGCATTCTTGTGCTCGCTGACCCGCAATGCCTCGAGCGTGCGGGCGCCGCGCAACACATAACGGATACGATGGGCAAGCAAGGTCCAATTGAGCGGCTTCACGACGAAGTCCGTGGCGCCGGCCTCATACGCGAGGTCGATGGACGCGGAGTCATCTAGTCCCGTGACCATGACGATGGGGAGCGTCGCGCCGCCGGGAAGCATGCGGATGTTGGTGCAGGCCTGGTAGCCGTTACCCAGCGGCATCTCGACATCGAGGAGCGCAACATCGGGCAAACGCAGGGCGCACGCCGCGACCGCCGCATCCCCACTGCTGACGACCTGGACGCTAAAACCAGCAGCCTCCAACGTTGCCCGTGCAATCTCCCTGAGGATTGCGTCGTCGTCGGCGACGAGGACTGTGACCGGGGTCTCGGCGGCGGTCATGCGGACCTCCGCATCTCACACTGCAGCTCATCGCGTACGCGGGAGTGAAGCCCCTGCATCCGTGTGAAGGTCTCCCTGGCGTTAGCCAGATTGCCGGCTCGTGCGTGGTTCTCCAATTCGCGGCACAGCTGTGCCAACGTGTGCGCGCCAACGTTCCCGTTGTAGGAACGCCAGGCGTGCGCCGCACGCGCGAGTCCGGTTGCGTCGCCGTCCCGCAGCCCTTGCTCAATGGCTTCCAGGAGGCGGCCGGAGTCGGACAGGTAGATTTCTCCGATATGACTGAGCATGTCCTTCGGCCCGCTCCGGGGCAAAGCGCGTAGCGCGCTCAGGGTGGCACGGTCGAGCAGTGGCTCGTTCGCGGCCGGTGTGACGGGCACTTCAGCCACTACAGACCTTTGTACCAGCCATTTGGCCAGCATGTTGTGCAGTGCATCTCGACTGAAGGGCTTCGCCAGGTAATCGTCCATTCCCGCGGCAAGGCAGGCCGCGCGGCCGTCGGGAGTCGCGTCAGCCGTGAGCGCTACAACCGGCGTTCGCGGGCCTTGGCCCTCGCGCCGGCGCAGGGTCGTAGCGGCCGTGAGTCCATCCATGACGGGCATCTCACAATCCATGAGAACCACGTCAAATCGCTCTCTCTCGAGTCGCGCCAGTGCTTGCTGCCCATCGTTTGCGGTCTCTACTCGCAGACCGAGGGAAGTCAGCATGCCGTGCGCCACTTCACGGTTCAGGGGTTGGTCCTCGACCACGAGCACACGGCCTGTCAGTGAGGGCCTTCGTTCCTGGCATCCGGAGGGGGACGCGGTAGTGGCCGTCGATGTGTCTGCGGCAAGGAGCGCCTCGTGGAGTTTCGGAAGGCGTAGGGGCTTGGTCAGTTCGGCGTCGAATGCACGATTGGCCTGCACTGAGGACACGTCGACAAAACTCACGAGGCGTATGAAACGCACTCCTGTCGCTTGATCCAACAGGCTCGCCGCGCGGCCGTCCGGCATCGGGTCATCGACAATGACCACGTCATAGGCGGCGGCACGTAACTCTGAAGCCGCCCCCTCGAGCGAGGCTACGCCAGTGGCTTCAGCACCCCACTCTGTCAACTTCCTGACGACGATGCCGCGTGCGGAGGTGTTGTCATCCACCACGAGAGCTCGCAACCCGTTGAGACTCGATAGCGGAGGAGGAGCCTGCGCCTCCGGCTCGCTCAAGGGCAGGGTCAACTCGAAAGAGAACGTGGAGCCGGTGCCCGGCGCGCTGACCAACGCAAGCTTTCCTCCCATGAGCTCGACGATCTGGCGCGAGATGGAGAGGCCCAGTCCCGTGCCGCCGAAGCGCCGCGTGGTTGAGGCATCTTCCTGTGCGAATTCCTCAAAGATGCGCGACTGGTTTTCCGGAGCGATACCAACTCCCGTGTCCGCGACCTCCAGTCGAAGGCGCAACGAGCCACCCTCGCACGCGATCATCCCGACGCGCAGGACCACCTCGCCCTGCTGCGTGAATTTCACCGCGTTTCCGCCCAGGTTAACCAGAACCTGGCGCAACCGGATCGGATCCACTTTGACTCGAGGCAGGGGCGTCGCCGGTGCGTCGAACAACAGCTCGATGCCCTTCGCTGCGGCGCGTACGGCCAGCATCTCCGCGGTCTGCCCGATGAGGTCGAGCAAGTCGCAGTCGATCGGGTCGAGCTGCAGACGTCCCGCTTCGATTTTCGAGAAGTCGAGTACGTCATCGACGATTCCGAGAAGGGAATCCGCCGAGCGATGAATGCCCTCTGCAAAGCGTCGCTGCCCTGGTTCCAGCCGCGTGTCCAGCAACAGGCTCGTCAAGCCCAGAACGCCGTTCATAGGAGTGCGGAGCTCGTGGCTCATGCGCGCCACGAAGTCACTCTTGGCGCGCGTCAGAACCTGTAGCTGCTGGTTGCGCTCTTCCAACTCACGTGTACGGTCACGAACGGTATGCTCCAGCTCGCGGCTATAGCGCAACTCCCGCTCTCGCCGGGCGCGCTGCAGGCGCCACAGGTAACCGAGAATCATCAGCGCGAGGACGACGTACGCGACGCGCGCGGCGAGCGTATTCCACGGCGCCGGGGCAACCTGCACCGGGATCACGAGGTCGTCCTTGCTCCATGCGCCATCGGCATTGGCCGCCCGCACGCGGAAGACATAGTTTCCCGCGTCGAGGTTCGTGTAGGTCGCACGATGCAGGGTGCCGACATCGGCCCAGCCTGAATCGAAGCCCTGCAGCTGGTAGCTGTAGTGATTGTTCGCGGGCGAGGTGAAATCGAGCGCCGCGAACACGAAGGTCACCATCTTGTCGTTGTAGGAGAGGTGCAGCGGCCGGTCGGGTCCCGGCATCTCCTTGACCGGCAGCACGTGATTCAGCTTTGCAACCGACGTGAGCACGACATGCGGCGGTGTCGTGTTGGACGAGACGGCGGCGGGAGAGAAGGCGTTGAACCCGTCGTTGCCGCCGAAATACAAGGTGCCGTCGCGCCCGAGATAGTGGGCGTTGAAGTTGAATTCCTCGCCCTGCAGGCCGTGCGCTTCGTGGAATAGCTTGAGCGCGCCCGAGCGCGGGTCGAAGCGCGCCAGACCGTTGTTGGTGCTCAACCAGAGGCGGTTCGCGCGATCGGACTCGATTCCCCAGACGACCTGACTGGGCAGGTAGATCCGGGCGGATTGGCTTTGGAAGCGAACCTTCTCCGGCGCAGCGGAGCTGCCTACGAGATGATCGAGACCGCCACCGGCGGTGCCGACCCAGAGCTCCCCGCGACTGTCCATGTGCACGGCATAGACTGTGTCGTCGCCCAGACTCGCGGAATCGTTGTCATTCTTCTTGTAGTGAAAGAAACGTCCCGTCGTGCGTTGCAGGAGATTGAGGCCACCGCCAACGGTCCCGATCCAGAGGTTGCCGCGGGAGTCTTCCGCGATGGCACTGGCTCGGGCATTGCTGAGCGAGGTCGAGTCCTCACTTCCATAGGGATACCGAGTCACGTGTCCGTTCGTGGGCTCGATGCTCGCCAGGCCGCCTCCGAAAGTGCCCACCCAGATCAGGCCCTGGCGGTCCTCGTAGAGTGTCATCACACCGTTGGCGGGTAGCGTCGCCGGGTCGGCCGGATCGGAGCGATAGACCTGGATCGAGCCGGTAGCCGGATCGAGGCGGTCGAGGCCGCCGCCCATGGTGCCGATCCACAGCATGCCCGACCGGTCGTACAGCAAGGCCATGACGCGATCGTCGCTGAGTTTCGCTGCTGCTTCGCCGATGGAGCCGTAGCGCCGCTCGCGGCCGGATGCCGAGTCGATCTCGACGAGTCCCGCGCCGATCGTACCAACCCAGACCTTCCCCGCGCCGTTGTCGGCGAAGGCGCTTACCGCCGTGTCACGAAAGGACGGACTGCGATAGTGGCCGAGCTGCCAGCTGTTGGGATTCCAGTGGCTCGCCCCGCCTGCCCGCGTGCCTACCCAGAGAACTCCACCGCGATCCTGATAAAGGGTCATCACGTAGCTGTCGCGCAGGCTGCGCGAATCGCTCGGATCATTTCCGTAGTGCGCGAAAGTGCCGGAGGCCGGCTCGAACAGATTCAAACCCTCGGCGGTCGCGACCCACAGTCGTAGCGCACTGTCCTCGAGAATGGACCAGACGTGGTCGTTGCTCAAGGAGCGGGCATCGTGAGCGTCGTGTTTGAAGGTCGTGACATGGCCGGTGCGTGGTTCAAACCGGTTCAGCCCACCGCCGAGCGTGCCGATCCATAGGGCTCCGGTGTGATCTTCACGTATCGTCCGCACGCGCGCGTCCGAGAACGGCATGCCTCCCACTGATGTGCCATAGTTCACGAAGTCGTGCGTCGCAGGCTGATACTCGCTCAGACCCCCGTCGGTTCCGACCCAGATCCGGCCGGTGTGATCCATATAGAGCGCGCACACGACATCCGCCGGGAGCGAATGCGGATCGCTCTCGCGATGGCGGAAATGTCGCACCCGGCCGGTGCGGGGATCCAACAAATCCAGGCCCTTGTCCAAGGTGCCTGCCCAGACCAGGCCGGAAGAGTCGATGAGGAGCGTGCGGACCGCATCGCTCACGAGCGAGTCGGAGTTATTCGGGTCGTGACGGTACTGTTGGAATCGATCGGTTTTGCGATCCCAATGCTCGACGCCGCCACCGACCGTGGCCAGCCAGAGGTCGTGCTCGGCGTCCTCGGCGACGGCCCAGACGTAGTCGCTAGCCAAGGCGCTTTCGTTACCCCGTTGACGGCGGTACTCGCGGATCGAGTAACCGTCATATCGGTCGAGACCGCTTTCAGTGGCGAGCCAGAGATAGCCCTGCGAGTCCTGCAGGATACTCATCACGGTACTTTGCGACAGGCCGTCGCGGACCGTGAGATGTTCGAAGTACAGCGGCCGCGCCGCCTGCTGCGGCGCGGTTCCGGCTGCGAGCACTGAGCCGCTGGCTAACGCCAGAAGAAGCAGCAGTGCTCGCATACCCGGGCATTTACTCCTGACTCAGGCGTTCGGCTACTGCTGTCTGGGAACTGTGGCCGCGCCGGCGCCGCTCGAAGCTCCGGTGTAACCGTTGCTCCAGGTGTAACCGTTGCTCCACGTATAGCCATTACTCCAGGTGTAACCGTTGCTCCACGTGTAGCCATTACTCCAGGTATAGCCGTTACTCCATGTGTAGCCGGTGCCGGAAGTGTAGGTTCCGTTCCACAACAAGCCGTCGCCGAGCAGGGGGATCCCGACCAGGAGGTTGCCGACCAATGGCACGCTCTTCACGACGGGGATCAAGCCACCCAGGCCGAGCGAAGTGATCAGGCTGCCGGTGGTCACCGTGCTGCCCGAGTCGGCCATGATGTAGAAGTTGCCGTTCGCGTCCTGGTTCGCGCGGCCGCCGAAATGTTTCAGTCCTGCCATATCCAGGGCGACGTTGAGCCCGACGTTCGCGCAGCCCGACGCGTTGCTGTACACGGAGTCGTGTGCGTTGACCAGGCCGGCGCCCTGTTGGAATACCGTGTACGCGAGCGAGCCGTTCGTATTCACGGCGGGATGCGCACCCGACATGAGGCGGCACTTGACGTCGTCCGGTGAGAGGAACGGGCTCACCTGCAGCATCAGGGCGACTACACCGCTGACCGTGGCAGTCGCCTGCGACGTACCGGACATGGTGAAGTCGTTGTGGACGGAGTCATACCACTGCGGGAATTGCGTCGCCAGCGTACCGTTGCTGGGCGAATAGGCGAGCACGTGTCCACCCATGCCCACCACGTCCGGCTTTACGAAACCCTCGTACGTCGGTCCCGCGGAGGAGAAGCTGGCCAGCGTGTACTGAGCTACCTGCCCCGGTTTGTAGTTGTCGGTCACCGCGCCGACGGTGATGACGTATGGAGTGTTGCCAGGCGCGCCGATTGTCATGGGCGTCGGACCGTTGTTACCGGCGGCGGCGACAACCACGATGCCCGATGCCCACGCCGCCATGACGGCCTGGTCGAGCGGGTCAGCCCAGTACGGCGACTGCGGCGGCGCTCCGAGCGACAGGTTGAGCACCCGGATGTTGTAACGCAGCTTCTGATTGACCACCCACTGGATGCCGCGGATGACATTGAAGTAGCTGCCGGCGCCGGTGTTGTCGAGAACCCGTACCGAGACGAGATTTACGCCGGGGGCGACGCCCTGGTATTTGCCGGTAGTGGCAATGCCGCTGCTGCCGATGATCGAGGAAACATGCGTACCGTGACCGTACGGGTCACCGATGTTGGCGCTGTAGTTCGAGAAGACTCCATAAGCGCTGAGATTCTGCTGGGCCAACAGCACGTCATACTGGGCAAGGATGCGGCCGCTGTTGCCGGTCGACGAGGTTTGCAGTGGCCCGTGTTGGGCCCAAAGGCCCGAGTCGAGGACGGCGACGGTGACGCCCGCACCGGTAACGCCACCCACGTGCAGGTTGCTGGCGGCGAGCTCAGTCGGGTAGTAGGTCTCAGGCAACGCCCCGGTAACGGAGCTCGCCTTCACCTGGCTATCCTCGAAAACGCGTAGCCCGGGAACGTTGGCCGCATGTAGGGCCATCAGCTCGTTGTCGTCCAGGGAGGCGCCGACGGCGCGGATGATGCTCAGGTCACCGGTCACCAGGCCACCAACTTTCAACACCGCGCTGCGCGCGACGTCGACCGTCGCGGCCTGGACGATGTACGGGCTGCGCTCGCCGACCGGCGCTGGGCTGGCAGGCGGTAGTGCTCGTGCTACGGCAGGTGCCGCAGGCACGGGTGCTGGAGTGGCGGGCGGAGCCACAACTTTCGCGTGCGCTGGCGATGCATTCTTCTCGTGTACCAGCAGACCTAATGGTGCGAGCAGCAGGCCAAGTGCGGCGGCCGTCATCAGAGGGCGCCGGGTCCGGGACGTGGTCATGTGAGATCCAGAGATTGCGTTATTTACCCCGCGACCTTTGTACCGGGGCGAACGTCGCGAAACAGTGACACCCGCACTCTTATCTCAGCGCAACAATGTGACGGAGTTCACGGGACGAGGGGGCGCGCCGGATATGTAAATCCGACGCGCGTCGCAGTCTGACATAACAGGCGGATGTGCGATGCGGAGGACGATGCGGGCCGCCGGGGGGCTCAGAACCTCAGCAACTCGGCCAGGCGGTGGGGGTCCACCGGCTTGGTGAGGTGGTGGTCGAAGCCGGCGGCGTAGGCGCGCTCCTTGTCTATGTCCTGACCCCATCCGGTGATCGCGATGAGGGTGAGGGATGCGCCGGAGTTGGATTGCCGCATCCGGCGTGCGACCTCGTAGCCGGTGAGCCCGGGCATGCCGATGTCGAGGAGCGCCACGTCGGGCTTGATTTCGGTGAACGCCGATAATGCAACAGGCCCATCATGAACGCTCGTGACATCGTGCCCTTCCAGGCGTAACAGCGCCGCAAGGGTTTCGGCGGAGTCGCGATTGTCATCGGCAATCAGGATCCGGCGGCGCAAGGTGCTCGATGTCGCGGCGGGCTTGTGGGCCGCGGTCTTGGGTGTTTGCACCGCCCTGCGCGGCAGACGAACGGTGAACTCACTCCCACAGCCGAGTCCCTCGCTGTTGGCTTCGATGGTGCCGCCGTGGAGCTCGATCAGGCCTTGGGCCAGGGCGAGACCGATCCCCAGGCCGCCCTCGGAGCGATCGGTCGTGGAGTGCACCTGGGAAAACATGTTGAAGACACGCGGCAGTGCCGCGGCGCTGATGCCGATGCCGCTGTCTTTTACGCGGATGACCACATCCTCCCCTTCGCACCCGGCGCTGAGGCGGATCTGGCCCTCGGGGTCGGTGTATTTGGCCGCGTTCGTGAGCAGGTTGGACAGGACCTGCGCCACGCGCAACGGGTCGGCGGTGAACTTCATCGGCTCGGCCGGGACATCCACCGAGAGGACGTGTCGCTTGGCGTCTATTGTTGGACGAGCCGTCTCGACGGCGCTGTCGATGACGGTTGACAGCTCGGTGGGTTGCATCCGCAGGGCCAACGTGCCACGGGTCACCCTGGAGATATCGAGCAGGTCATCGAGCAGCAGGGACATATGCTGCACCTGTCGATCGATCACGTCGTGGCTCCAGCGCTTCTGCGCGTCAGTCGCACCTGGGGCTTTTGAAATCAATGCGGCCTGGCGGATGGGGGCGAGAGGGTTACGGAGCTCGTGGGCAAGGGTCGCCAGGAACTCGTCCTTACGCCGGTCCGCGTCGCGCCAATCGCGCTGTTGGTGTAGCTCCGACTCGATCTCCCGTTGCACGGCGAGGGCGTGCACGAGCTCCTGACTTTTGCGATCCAGGGCCGCCTTCGTCGCCGCGAGCTCGCTTTCGGCCTGGCGCAGGGCGCGCAGCAGCGCTCCCGCATCCTCTGTCGGGGAGGTGTAGCTCCGCTGTGCTTTGTCGCCGTCTGAGGCCATTTCGCTCCTTACCTATGGCGGGACAATAGGCTTTGGGAGGCAGCAGGCGCAACGGGACGCGGGCCCAAAGGATAGGTTTGAAAAATAAACCTATAATGGGCCCTTTAACGTCGCCACCCGACGTCTATATTGCGCTGATGGCCCAATCCGCCGTCTTTCGTACGACCGGTTCCGCTTGGGCACCCTTCCGCCACAGGACATTCACGGTCATCTGGATCGGCACGGTCGTGTCGAACATTGGCGGGTGGATGTCCTCGGCCGCTTCGGGGTGGCTCATGACCACCCTCGATTCGAGTCCGTTCATCGTGGCGATGGTGCAGGTGGCGAGCAGCGCGCCCATGTTCCTGCTGGCCCTGCCGGCCGGCGCGCTCAGCGATATCGTCGACCGGCGTAAATTCCTGGTGTTCGGCGAGTTGTTCATCATGGCGAGCTCGATCGTGTTCGCCGTGTTGGTCAGCCGGCACCTGATCACGCCGGGCAGCCTGTTGCTCATGACAGCGATCGTCAGCATCGGCTCGGCTTTGACCGCCCCTCCCTGGGGAGCCGTTGTTCCTATGTTGGTTCCCAAGGCCGACCTGGCGCCGGCGATCGCGCTCAACAGCGCAGGCTTCAACGTGAGCCGCGCCGTGGGGCCAGCGTTAGGTGGCATCCTGGTGGGTGCCTTTGGCATCGCCTCCCCCTTCTGGGTCGACGCGTTCAGCAACGCAGGAGTGATCGGGGGACTGCTGTCGTGGAAACCACCGGCAAGGGAGCGCACGCGCCTGCCCCCTGAACGCTTCGGGAGCGCGATGCGCATCGGACTCCGGCACGCTCGTTACAACCCCTACCTGATCGCAACTCTGATCCGGGCGGCGGCTTTTGTCCTGTTCGCGAGCGCCTTTTGGGCACTTCTGCCTCTCGTGGCGCTCCGGCAAGTCGGCAGCAGTCCGGCGCTCTACGGCATATTGTTGGGAGCTATCGGGGCCGCGGGGGTGGGCGGCACCTTCGTGATTCCGTGGGTGAAGAGTCGCTTGGGTTGCGATCGGTTGCTGGCCGTCGGCACTGTCGGCACAGCCGTCGCGACCGCCTCGTTCGCCATGTCACGCACGCCTTCGATCACCTTGATCGCCTGTATTGTCGCGGGCGCTTCGTGGATTACCGCGCTGTCGGCTCTATTCATTTCGGCGCAGGTCGCCCTGCCGGAATGGGTGCGAGGCCGCGGGCTGGCCGTCTTTCAAACGGTGTTTTTCGGGGCTTTGACCCTGGGCAGTGTCATCTGGGGTGAGGTCGGGAGTGTGGCAGGAGTCACACCCGCCCTGTTGCTCGCCGCCGCCGGGGCATCTGTCGCGATTCCCGTGAGCTGGCGTTGGAAGTTGCAAACGGGCGGTGACGTCGACTTCACGCCTTCCATGCATTGGAGCGCCCCCATTACGATCCACGAGGTCGAGCATGATCGAGGCCCGGTGCTGGTGACGATCGAGTATCGCATCGACCCCAAGAATCGAGGTCCTTTCCTGCGTGCGTTGGGGCGCTACTCCCGTGAACGCCGCCGCGACGGCGCGTATCAGTGGGGACTCTTCGAGGACCCGTCTCAGGATGGGCGCTTCGTGGAGACGTTCCTGACGGATTCGTGGCTCGAGCACCTGCGGTTACACGAGCGCGTCACCAAGGCCGATGAGCTGTTGGAGAAGATCGTCTGGCGGTTCATGGTGGATGGGCAGCGGCCGAAGACAACTCACCTGGTCGGCGTGCACCCTTGAAGGTTTGATCGAGCAGGAGCGTGTAGGGTCCCCCAGTTGCGATTGTTGCCATGGGGGCCGCCGCTGGAGCCCGAAACTGAACCCGGCCTGAATCCGGCGCGATTTTTCCCTGTCACCCTCCGCCCGCCTCATGCGTTTAACAGGACAGACGGAAAGCGGAGGACCCTGTAATGAAGACCGTTGTGAAACTGCTGATTGCGCTCGGCTTCGGTGCCGCGCTCTCGGGGTGTGTCGTGGCTCCGGCTCCCTACTACGGACGGCCTCACGCCTATGTAGTCGCCCCGGCGCCGGTGGTCGTCGTCCATCCTTACCGTCGCTGGTAACTGAAGCTCCCTCGTGGCCTCATGGCGGACGCGGCCGGATTTTCCGGCCGCGTCCCGCCGTTGAATCGCACCGGTCCGCCCGAGTTGCCGCAAGACTTAAGTTATTGATATTACTGTCGTATTCAGACAGAATCCCAACCTATCCATAGCCGAGCGGGCCGCGCCGTTTTGGGAGACCCGTGAGCTTCGTTGCCCCCACAGCACTGTCGCTTACACACCTGCTGCTGGCGACGGGTGTCACGGTGCATGTGCTGCTCTACAAGCGCGAAACCAACACCAGCGCGGCGTGGATCGGGCTCGCGTGGCTCGCGCCGATTCTGGGCAGCGTTTTGTATCTCCTGCTGGGGATCAATCGCGTTCGGCGCCGGGCGATGAGTCTGCGTGGGTCTCGGGCGACGGACATCACTGGAACGTTTGGCAAGCCTGTCGGGCGCGATGATCATCTCGAGCATCTCGAGCGCGCCGGATACCGCATCACGAACCGGCCGGCCGAGAGAGGCAACTCGGTTTCGATCCTCCGCAGTGGCGACGAGGCGTACCCCATGATGGTGGCTGCGATCGAGGAGTCGCGGCGTAGCGTCGTGCTGTCGAGTTATATCTTTCGTGCTGACGCCGCCGGTATGAAGTTCATCGATGCGCTGGTGCGCGCCGCGAAACGAGGTGTCGAGGTGCGCGTCCTCATCGACGGCATCGGCGCCGGATACTTCGTGTCAGCGACGTACGGATTGTTGCGGCGGGCACGTGTGCCGGTCGCGCGCTTCATGCACTCCTCGCTTCCCTGGCGCATGCCGTTTCTCAACCTGCGCAGTCACAAGAAGATCCTGGCCGTCGACGGTCGCGTCGCCTTCGGGGGAGGACTCAACATCGGCGGCGAGAATGTCAACCGCGAGCATCCGGCGCATCCGGTCATCGACACCCATTTCCGCTTCGAAGGGCCCGTCGTCGCGCAGCTGATGGACGTTTTTGCCGATGACTGGGCCTTTACCACCGGCGAGCAGCTAGCCGGTGAGTGTTGGTATCCGGAGCTGAGACCCGTTCCCGGGGGTCAAAGCGTCGCCCGCGTGGTGACGTCGGGGCCGGACCAGGACCTCGAGAAGATCGAGTTCGTGATTCTGGAGGCCATCGCGTGCGCGCGCAGCTCGGTGAAGGTCATGACACCGTACTTCCTTCCGGACGAGCGGATCATGACCGGGCTTTCGCTGGCTGCCTTTCGAGGCGTCGAGGTGGACGTCGTGCTTCCGGAGCACAGCAACCACCCTACCCTGGATTGGGGGTCCCGCGCGCAGATCGGTCCGTTACTCGCGGCGGGGTGCCGCCTGTGGACGCATCCGGCGCCGTTCGATCATTCGAAGCTGATGACAGTCGACAATACCTGGTGCCTGGTGGGGAGCTCCAACTGGGACGTGCGCAGCTTCCGGCTGAACTTCGAGCTCGACCTGGAGGTGTATGACCCGGCGCTCGCCGCGCAGATCAACCAGCTGATCGCTGCGCAGCAGGGTAGCCGGATATTGCCTCAGCAACTCAACGAGCGCTCGCTGCCCGTGCGGATCCGCGACGGGGCGGCGCGCTTGATGTTGCCTTATCTCTAGTAGCCCTTGGAGAGGTCAACGACCGACAGCATCTTTTCGCCGTTCGCGTAGCGACGCAGGTACTCGACCGCCAGCGTCCAGCGTGCTTCTCCCGGTAGGTCCGAGCGGGAGGAGATGTGCGGGGAAATGATGACGTGTGGGGCGCGCCACAAAGGATTGTCGGGGGGTAGCGGTTCCGGATCGACAACATCCAACCCGGCACCGGCAAGGCGATGCTCGTTCAGCGCTTTAGTGAGATCGGCCGTGACAGCGCTCGCGCCACGCGCGACGTTGATGAAATACGCTGTGGGCCTCAGGTCGGCGAAGAAAGCGGCGTTGTAGATGCCCGTCGTCTGCGGGGTGAGCGGAACGCAGTTCACTATGACATCCGCCGATTTCGCCAGGGTCGGCATTTCGTTCGCCAGGCCAACGTAACTGACGAAGTCGGGCTTGCTGCGATCATTGTCGCGCGTCGCGACGACCTTCATCCCCAGGCCGTACGCCCTCTTCGCGACTTCCGTCCCGATACCGCCCAACCCCACGACCAGCATCGTCTTGCCCTCGAGTACTTGCATCGGTGTCGTACCGCCGTGGTCACGGCTCCAGATGCCTTTCGAGGTATCGACAGCAAACGTATCGAGGCCGTGCGCGAGGGCCATGGTCAAAGCAACCGCGTGTTCGGCGATCGCAGCCGAATCGA
>DAITMW010000179.1:14071-15352 GCA_036834945.1 Steroidobacteraceae bacterium | reverse complement strand
GCGGCCCCTTTGAAGAAATCACGTCTGGATACCGGGTGCTGGTCCGAAGCTTCGAAGTGTGTCAACGTGCTGTCTCGAATAAACGCCGAAGGCGCATGTTACAGGTCCCGGAAGACACCTGAGCTGCAGTCCCAGTTCCGTTTTTTGCCGCGCAAAATCAAATAGTTAAGCTGCTGCGGCCGCTCTCGCCAGAGTCTGTGAACGAATGAACATATTCCCGGGACCGGTTGCGGCACCATTCGCAATCGCTGCGATTTGCGACCAAGGTCGCTGCGGGGGGAAAACAATGATCAGACACGTGACGGCCAGGACCCTTTCGACTTTGCTGGCGGGATGCGGCGTGAGCCTTTTCCCGATGGTGTCGTTTGGCCTGGGCCTCGGGGATATCGAGATCGAGTCACGGCTGAATCAGCAGCTGCACGCTCGCATCGAAATTATCGACGTCACGGACGAGGAGTGGCAGCAGATTCGCGCGCGCATCGCTCCGACCACTTTGCTGAGCGAGGCAGCGGCGCACCCCGAGATTCTCGCGTCGCTCACTTTGCGAGCCGTCGCGGATGCCAGGCACCGCCATTTTATTGAGGTCAGGTCGGACCAGGCCTTGACCGAGCCGCTGTTTGATCTGCCCGTGCAGGTCTCGGGGCAGTCGCTGCAGGTCGTGCGTAATTACTCGGTGCTGCTCGACCCCGCCTCCGCGGAGGATGCTCCCCGGAGTCTGCCGGCAAAAGAGCCCGTGCCGGCCGTGGCCAAAAAAATCGATGCGCAGGCACGAGTCGCGCGTCATAAAGGTCGTGGCGCTCGCGTGGCGCACGCGAGCGCGCCACGTAAAGTCGCGAGCGTGGCCGAGCCCGTACCAACGGCAGTGCCTGCCGTCAGCCCGGCGAAAGGTGTTGAGCAGCAGCAACTCGAAAATCAGCTGGCGTCGCTGCAAGATATGTTGACGAAGATGCAGGCTACGATCGCCGCACAGGATGTCATGATCTCGAAGCTGACGGCGCAAGTCGCCGCACGCACCTCGCAGCCGCCGCGGCCGTCGACGCCGATAGTGCAATCTTCGACACCCGAAGGTGCTGTTGATGACGGCGACGGCGACGCGAGTCCGAGTTTGTTGCAGCGTTGGCGCACGACGCTCTACTGGATCGGCGGGATCGGCTCCGCGGTCGTGATTCTGGCGCTTGGCGTCGCGGCCCTCGTTCGTCGGCGGAATGAGAAGGCGCTGCGTGAAATCGCCCGACAGGAGACAGCCAGGAGAGAGGCCACGCGCCAGGAACCGAAGTCGGA
>DAITMW010000179.1:4775-13971 GCA_036834945.1 Steroidobacteraceae bacterium | reverse complement strand
ACTGTGGCGGTCGAGGAGCTCACGCAAGACTTACAGGCCGACCTGGAAGCTCTGAACGCCAGCTACGAGAACGAGAAACTCGAGACTTCCGCGACGGGCGTCGATGCATGGCGCGTCCAGAGCGAGATGTTGGAGCGCGACTTTCTCGGAGAAACCGAGAAGTTGCCGCTCGCAATCGAGAAAACCGAGTTCGACGCTCCGAACGATGGTGCGTCCGCGAGCAGCAGCCGCAACCGCGAGGCCGTGGAGATCCTGGAGCAATCGCTGGATTTCGAGCCCGGCCGGGTCGATATCCAGCTCAAGCTCCTCGAGCTCTATCACCAGGAGGCCCTCGGGAACCGCGACAATTTCGACTCGCTGCTGCGTAAAGTGGCGGCGGATATGAAACAGTTATCACCCGCCCAGCTGTCGCACCTCGAGATGCTTCAGCGCACGCTGCACGATGGTAAGCAGGAGTCGGACTCCGACTTCGTGGCGGAGGTTGCGATCTGACCGCGCGCACGCGAGGTAAGCCCAAAGGGTCCCGCGCTCGCCTTGAAAGTGCGCGGACCGTCACCGCCGCTCGGCCGCGGACTTCCGCCGCTGTGCCCGAAATATCCCGCTGTTTCTATGAATGGGTGCCCGAGGGCATCGCGGTCGGTTCCCTGGAGGACAAGAAGCTGCGCCTGACCCGCCGCATCCTGTTCCTGTCGCGGCGCTGGCTGAACATGATCGACGGCGCGTTGCGCGCGACCGGGGATAGTCACGCGCGTTGGGTCACCCTGTTGTGGGTAGGCATGATGGCCGGGCGCGCCAAGATCGGCGAGCTCGCGGACCAGATCGGTGTCGAGTTGCCGACACTGGTGCGCTTGTTGAATCGCCTGGAGCAGGAAGGGCTGCTCGAGCGGCGTGCGCTCGACGGCAGCAACCGGGCCAAAACCGTCGTTCTGACCTCCAAGGGTCGGCGCATGGCCACGAGGATGAACGACGTCGTCACGCGCGCCCGTGCCGAATTCCTGCGGGATGTCGATGAGAGGCAGCTGACGGCGGCGCTGGTGCTCCTGGATGGCCTGCTCGCGAAGTACACCCGGGTCCAGATGTGGCCGTGGCCGCGGGGCCGTTGAGCCGGCTGTTCCGATGGCTTATACACCAATCCTGGCAACACTCGGTTATGTGCTCTCACCCGACCGTCAGCGTGTGCTGATGATTCACCGCAATGCCCGCGGTGATGATCATCACCTGGGCAAGTACAACGGGCTCGGTGGCAAGCTCGAAGCGAACGAGGACGTGGCCGCGGGAATGAGGCGCGAAATCCGCGAGGAGGCCGGTATCGAATGCCTCGATCTCAACCTGCGGGGTACGATCAGCTGGCCGGGATTCGGCAAGCGGGGCGAGGACTGGTTCGGCTTTCTATTCGTCGTCACGCGCTTCAGCGGCGCGCCGTTCGAGCGCAATCCGGAGGGGACGCTCGAATGGGTCGAGGTGGCGAAGCTGGCGGAGCTGCCCATGTGGGAGGGTGACCGGAACTTCCTGCCGTTGGTGTTTGATACCGATTCACGGCCGTTTCATGGCGTCATGCCCTACCGGGACGGACGCATGCTGAGTTGGGTCCATAGCCGGTAGAAGCGCGTCTGCACCAGGTAGCCGAGCAGACTCAGGCCGGTCAGTACCACGAGAAACAGGATCTCCGTTCGGGACGCAAGCGTCATGACCGCCAGCATGCTGCCAACGCCGATTGCTGCTGCAACACCGATCCAACGGAATCCAAGTGCCCTACCGGCTTGTGCGATTCCCCGGCGCGCCAGCTGCCACGATGCCAGGCAGGCGGCGATGTACAAAAAGGCGAGGGACAGTGCCGCCGAAGCGGCCAGGTCCGCGAAGGAACCCGACAATGCGAGAGCAATCGCGATGGCGCCATAGCAGATGATGGAGGCGTAGGGTGCGCGACTCCGCTCGGTCAGCCTGCCCAGGGCGCGCGGCAACAGGCCGTCCCGGGCAAAGGCAAATAGAATACGCGGGCTGCCGAGCAGGTCCGAGGTGAGCCAACCGAACATCGAGAGGCCCGTTCCGACCAACATCATGACTCGCAGCGCGGGGCTCACGCGGCCCATCGCGTCGGCCAAGGGAACGACCGAGTGCGCGAGCGCCGGGCCCAGAATGCCCTGGGCAATGATCTGCACCGCGATGTACAGAACGGTCACTCCTGACAGGGCCAGGAGTATGGCCAGTGGAATCGTTCTGACAGGGTCCCTGATCTCGCCACCGACGGATAGCGACGTTTCGAAGCCCTGGAAGGCAAACAGGGTGAGCAGGAGTGTCTGCCCCACGTCAGCGGCGCCGATCGTGGCGGGCCTGACGAAGTTCTCCCCGTGAATCGCGCAAAGGCCGACACCGACGAACACGGTCAGGGGAACGAGCTTGGCCAGGGTCGAAAAGCTGACCAGGCGGATGCTCCGCTCGATGCCTGCGATGTTGATTACGCAGATCGCGATTACGGCGCCCGCGGCGACTGCTCCGTGCGCCACGACCCTGACAGATGCTGGTAGAACGGCGGCAACCGTATCGCCGAGGGCGGAGCTGACACCTCCGCACGCCAGAACGTTTGAAACCCAGAACACGGTGCCGGCGACATAACCCGCGCACGGTCCGAAAGCGGCAGTGACACAAGCGTAGATGCCGCCGCTGCTGGGAACGCGGCTGCCGCCTTCGGCCATACATAGCCCGATAGCCCCGATAGCGACCGCGCACGCCAGGACTGCCAGGGGAGCGAGCGAACCCAACAGCTGGCTGAGTTTCGCCGGCACGAGAAATATCCCCGCGCCGACCACGATGCTGATCATGCTCGCGGCAAGTGCTACTGGCCCGACTATCCGGGCGAGCCCGGCGTCCCGATTGACCGATCCCATTGATGATCCCCGCCGCGCCCGAACTGGTTCTTCGTTGTGGTTGCGAGTTGTCCTCCAATGGGGCACCTGCGTCAACATTGGTGCGCGTCATACGCGCAACGCTGCTCTGAGGGCGTTGCAGATGCCTCGCCGACACCACCAGCGAGGCACCCATCCACCGACTCCTGCTCACTGAAAACCCAATAAAGTTAGCGGGTTACGGAATCTGATGGTGCGATGCAGCGTCCTGCTTGCGCATGGATCTTGCATCGCTACGCCCCCGGAGGTCTACTCTATGTATGACCTGAGCCACACAATCGGGTCCGTGTGAATCAAAGGGGAGCAGAATAATGAAAAAATCGCCGGGAGCGATTTTTGGCGGCGAACGCCGGTTCGAAGCGCGCGGCGCACGGACGGTCTCGCGAAATTTCACAGGGGACGTCCCGCGGACGTTGGTTCTTGCATTGCTGTTGGGGATAACGGGGATTGCCGCCGCCGCGGATGAGGCGCCGGCCTCTGAGGAAGCGATCTCCGAAGTCGTCGTCACCGCGACCCATCGCGAGGAAAACGCGAAGGACGTGCCGGTCTCCATCTCCGTGGTGGACAGCAACCTGCTCACCTCAATCGGCAACTCCGGCGATGACATCAAACAACTCGCCTTCAGGGTGCCGAGCCTCAACATCGAATCGTCGAACGGCCGGGCTTTCCCCCGCCTCTACATCAGGGGTTACGGCAACACCGATTTCCACGATTTCGCCTCGCAGCCGGTCGGCTTGTACTACGACGACATCGTGCAGGAGAACGCGGCTCTCAAGGGATTTCCCATCTTTGACCAGGCCGACGTGGAGGTGCTGCGCGGCCCGCAGGGAACGCTGTTCGGGCGCAATTCGCCCGCGGGCGTGGTGAAAGTCGAGTCCGCGAAGCCGCAGCTGGGGGTGACCTCCGGCTATTTCGCGTTGTCCGACGGTACATTCAACACGGCGGTGGTCGAGGGTGTGGTCAACCTGCCGATCAACGACGTCATGGCGTTTCGCGTCTCGACCCAGATCCAGCATCGCGATAATTGGGTCAACGATCCCATCAACCAGACGAAAAACGGCGGTTACAATGATTGGGGCGCACGCGCGCAGCTGCTCTTCAAGCCCAGCGACACGCTCAGCGTGTTGTTCAACGTACACGGCCGCAGCCTGGATGGCTCTTCATCCCTGTTCCGCGGCAACATCATCGAGCTCGGGAGCAACCACCTCGTCGCGGGCTTCAACCCGGCGATGCTCTACACCGATGGGCCGAACAGCTCGACTCTCGGCACGATCGGCGCCAACGTCCACGTCTCGTGGACGCTCCCTGGCGTGACGCTGCAGTCGATTTCGGGCTACGAGACGGTGCAGAAGTATCTGGCCGAAGGCGACATCGACGGCGGCTACGGTCCGGGCAACGTGTTCTGCAACCTCGCCCCCGGGGGCTGTCCGCCTACCCCGGCGAGCGGCCCGGGTCGCATTCCGTTCGCCGTCCAGACCTCGGCCGGCCTGGTGCACCATGAGCAGTTGACCCAGGAGTTCCGGGTCCTGACCAACTATGACGGGCCGTTGCAGGCGCAAGGTGGCGTCTTCCTGTTCTATGAGAACGTGACGTCCGCCGACAACGACTACTGCACGCCGGGCTCGACCGTCAACAACTGTCCCAACGTTCAGCTCTGGTCTTACCAGGACAGCACGGTGTCGCGGCAGAGGAATGATGCCGAAGCGGTCTTCGGCTCGGTCGACTACAAGCCGGTCGAGCAGTTCAAGGCCACGGCCGGCGTGCGCGTAACGCGGGATCACAAGGAGTTCGCGACTCTCTACAGCGATACCGTTCCGCCGCCCACCGCGCCGCTGTCAGCTTCCGCGAGCGCCAACAATGTGAGCTGGGATGTGAGCGGCACGTATGCCGTGACGCCGGACATCAACGTATATGCCCGCGTTGCAACGGGCTTCCGGGCACCGAGCTTCGGCCCGCCCGCGGCCGGATTGCCGGTGCAGGTGGCCAATTCGGAGAAGATCATTTCGTACGAGGGCGGCGTCAAGGCCGAGCTCTGGGATCACAAGGCGCGCGTTTCCTGGGATGCCTATTTCTACGACATCAAGGACCAGCAGCTGACCGCGGTGGGCGGCAACTCCAATACCATCAAGCTGATCAATGCCCAGAAGACGCTCGGCAAGGGCTCGGAGCTCGAGATCGAGCTGCGCCCCATCAACAGCCTGACATTCAACCTGAGCGGCAGTTACAACGAGACGCGGATCGAGGATCCGACGCTGGCGGTCGCGCCCTGCTTCAACTGGGATTTCGCGGTTCCCGGGGTCAAGTGCAATCTGCAGAACCCGACCAACGCGGCGGGACTCGCGATGATCAACGGCAACCCCTTGCCCCAGGCAGCCAAGTGGGTCGGCGACCTCGGCGTGAGATATGACTACGCGCTGGCCGACAGCAGCAGCCTGTACGCCTACGGTGATGTCTCCACGCGTAGCGCGATGAACATCTTCCTCTACCAGGCGCAGGAGTTCGTGGCGCCGCCGCTGACGACCGTCGGACTGCGGTTGGGTTACACCTGGAATAACGACAAGTACGACGTCGCCGCGTTCTGCCGCAACTGCGCGAACCAGATCCGCGTCATCGGCGGCATCGACTTTGCCGATGCGCTCGGCTTCATCAACGACCCGCGTATCTTTGGAGCGCAGTTCAGGGCCAGATTCTGACGATGGGTAAAATCTCGATCCTACGCGCACTCCTGGCGTCGGGCTGCGCGTGGGTGGGTCTTGCGAGTGCGCAGAGCTCCAAGCCGATCGAAGTGAAGGTGGTGGTCATCACCATGTTCGAGATCGGCGCGGATACGGGCGATACGGCGGGTGAGTTCCAACTCTGGCGCGAGCGCCAGAAGCTCGACCGGCGGTTTGCGTTTGCCCATCACCACGACCTGTTCTTGAACGAGCATACGGGTGTGCTCGCGATGGTCACGGGTGAGGGCACCGCGAACTCCGCTACGGCGGTGATGGAACTGGGGATGGACCCCCGTTTCGATCTCACCCATGCCTACTGGCTCGTCGCCGGGATCGCTGGTGTCGATCCGGAAGATGCCTCCATCGGGTCTGCCGCGTGGGCGGAATACATCGTGGATGGCGACCTGGCGCACGAGATCGATTCGCGTGAGATACCTCCGGACTGGGAGACGGGTTACTTCCCGCTCGAGTCCGGCAGGCCATACGATCCGAGCGCCCACGTTGTTTCCGAAAGCCAGGTCTTCCGTCTGAACCCCCAACTCGTCGACTGGGCGTACCAACTGACCCGGGGCATCGACCTGGGCGACAGCCCGGACCTGCAGCGCTCCCGGGCCCGCTACAAAGGCTACCCGAACGCACAGAAGCCTCCTTTCGTGCTCAAGGGCGACGACCTGGCCTCCATGACCTTCTGGCATGGCAAGCTGTTGAACGACTGGGCCAACAAGTGGGTGCGCTACTGGACCCACGGGGCCGGTAACTACGTCATGACCGACATGGAGGATACAGGGACGCTGTTATCCCTGACGTATCTCCACCGGACCGGCCGGGTCGACAAGGACCGGGTGTTGGTGCTCCGTACCGGTAGCAACTATTCGCTACCGCCGCCCGGCGTCAGCGCGGCTGAGAACATGCAGAAAGAGAACGCGGGCTACAGTGCCCTCGGCCCCTCGGTGGAAGCGGCCTACAAGATCGGAGCGGCGGTGGTGGGTGAGTTGCTGGGCAAGTGGTCGACCTACCGCGACCACCCTCCCGGCCTCAATGCGCCGGCGTCGGCGCCATGAGCAGATCCAGTGTCATCCGCTCGAATTTCGGCACGTCGATGTCGAAGACCACCTGCACCGGTTGCTCTCCCGCCCCGGGGGCCGCGTCCTTGGTCCAACTCAACGTGTCGCCGTAGTTGGGTCCGAAAGTCGTGCTGGCGTCGACCATCAGGGTGGTGCTCCGGGTGACGATGGAAGGATCCAGCCACACCGCGACGGCTAGCTCATCCCACATCGGAAAGGATTGGCCGAACTCGCCGAGGTAGTGGGCGAAGGGCGCCTTGCCGGTGGCGACCTCACGGATGAGCTCGGGGCTGAAGAAGGTCTTCGTGGTCGGGTCGATCGGTATCTCGGTGATTTTCTTCCAGTGCTCGTGCAGCACGATGTGCGAGGCCTCCGGGTCGAACCGCATGTTGAATTCCTTGCGCGGCGTGTTCGCGTATTCCCCGGCGAAGGCATTGCCCGAGGACACCGGATTGAAACTCCCGCCCATGAAGACGAGCTCTTGCGCGAGTCCGGCGAATTGCGGATCGAGCCGGGCGGCGAGCGCCAGGTTGGTCATTGGCCCCGCGGCGAGAATGGTGACCTGCCCCGGAAATTCGTGGACCTTGCGGATGAGGAACTCGGCGGCCGTCCCCTGCGCCGGCTTCAGCTTGGGCACACCCACGGGTGAGGGCGGCACCAGGTAGGGGTCGGCGTGATACGGGGTACGGCGCACCGCGCCTTCCTCGGGCCAGGTTTCCGTCCAGGCGCCGTCATAAAACAGCTTGCCATACAGGGCTTCCCAGCGTTTCACCAGTGCCTGGGTATTCACCAGCGGAAAGACCGCTCCCGGATAGACCGGGATCTCGGTGCGCCTGGCAATCTCCAGCAGGCGCAGGGTGTTGCTGACCTCTTCGTCCCGCCAACCGTCGCCCGTAGGGATGGTAATGCCCAGCACCTCCACGTCCTTCGCCTGCAGCAGCATGAGGATGGCCTGCATGTTCGAGCCGGCGGGTCCGAAGGCGTCCTGGTCGATGATGACTTTGCGGCGTGCGGCGCCGTCCGCGCCGAACGAGATGCTGAGGCTCGATGCGAGTACGATGGCGAATAACGCCTGCAGGAAGGGGCGACGGGATTTCATATGGAGACTCTAGCCAACGGAATGGCTGTTCGGCAAATCTGCAACGGAGCGTTCGGTTATGTTGTCTTCCAGATCCTCCGATCGGGCCTTTCTCGGTACGGCATTGCACGCCCCCGTGCGGGGGCAGCTGGAAGCGCTGCCCGAGTCGCTCATCGTGGCCGGTGCCGATGGTGTGATCAAAGCGGTGCATCGGCGCGGATCACCTGAATGCTCCAGCGAGGCACGCCGATTCGCCGCGACGGGTGACCTCGTCAGGCTCGGGCCGCAGCAGTATCTGCTGCCGGGCCTCGTCGATTTGCACATTCACGCGCCGCAGTGGCCGCAGTTGGGCAAGGCTCTCGATCTCCCTCTGCAGGACTGGCTTCAGACCTACACGTTTCCTCTCGAATCCCGCTACGCGGACCTCACATTCGCCCGGGCGGTCTATGAGTCCCTGGTCGACGGATTGCTGGCGAACGGCACGACCACGGCGGTCTATTTCGCCACCCTCCATCTGCCGGCCACCCGGATTCTCGCGGAGGTCTGCCTGGAGCGTTTGCAGCGGGCGCTGATCGGCAGGGTGGCGATGGACGACGTGCAACAGTGCCCCCCTTACTACCGGGATGCTTCGGCGGAAGTCGCGGCGGCAGAGACTCGCGCTTTCATCGAATTCGTCCGGTCGATGCCTGGTAACGGTGCGTCGCTGATCAAGCCTGTGATTACCCCGCGGTTCATACCGTCCTGCTCCGATGAGTTACTGGCGAGGCTCGGCGCCCTGGCACGCGAGACCGGGTGTCACGTGCAGACGCACTGCTCGGAGAGCGATTGGGAGCATCGCTACGTGTTACAGCGGTGCGGGAAGTCGGATACCGCCGCGCTCGATGGATTCGGGCTGTTGTCACGGCACACGATCCTGGCCCACTGCAACTTCATCAGCGACGAGGACACGGCGCTCATTCGCGCGCGAGACGCGGCAGTCGCGCATTGTCCTGTATCCAATATCTTTTTCTCGGATGCCGTGTTTCCCTTGCGGAAGATTCTGCAGCAGGGCGTGCACGTGGGTCTGGGGTCGGATATCGCCGGGGGCGCAAGCCCTTCAATCCTGGAGAACGCCCGCCACGCCGTGATGGCCTCGCGCGCTCTCGAATCCGGAGTCGATCCTGCATCGGATCGCGGTACGCGCCGGCGTCCAGACTCGCGCATCGACGCTCTGACGGCGTTCTGGCTTGCCACGGCTGGTGGCGGGATCGCGCTCGACCTGCCGGTAGGGATGTTTCGGGAAGGCTTTCAGTTCGATGCGGTGTTGATCGATGCCCAGGTGCCCGACAGCAACCTGCGCGTCGATGTCGATGACACGCCGGAGGGCATTCTGCAGAAAATCATCTATCTGGCCGGGCGCGCCAATATCCGCGAGGTATGGGTCGCCAACCGGCGGGT
>DAITMW010000179.1:0-4675 GCA_036834945.1 Steroidobacteraceae bacterium | reverse complement strand
GTCGTCAGTTGTGCCCGCGTCAGGCCCAAACCACGCTCGAGGGCCAGGAAATTCTCCAGGAGGTAGCCGCCAAAGTAGGCGGGATCGTCCGAGTTGACTGTTACACACAGCCCATGCTCGAGCAGGCGCTCGAGGTTGTGATTTTCGATCCGGTCGAAGACCCGCAACTTGACGTTGGAGAGCGGGCAGACGGTCAACGGCACCCTTTCACGGGCCAACCTCTCCAGCAACTCGAGTGACTCCTCACTGCGCACGCCGTGATCGATGCGGCTGACTTTGAGCAGGTCGAGGGCTTCGTGGATGTACTCCGGCGGCCCTTCCTCGCCGGCGTGAGCGACTGTCAGCAGCCCCTCGCGCCGGGCACGGTCGAATACGGCCGTGAACTTCGATGGCGGGTGGCCCTTTTCCGACGAGTCGAGCCCCACGGCGATGAATGCGTCCTTGTAGGGCAGGGCCGCCTCCAGGGTCCGCATCGCATCCGCCGCGCTCAGGTGGCGCAAAAAACACAGGATCAGATGGTGCGTGATACCGAGCTTTGCCTGCCCTTCGCGCAGTGCGCCGGTGATGCCCTCCAGGACCGTCTCGAAGGCAATGCCGCGCTCGGTGTGGGTCTGCGGGTCGAAGAAAATCTCAACATGGACCACGCCCTGCTCATGCGCCTTGCGCAGATACGCCGCCGTGAGCTCGTGAAAGTCTTCGGCATCGCGCAGCACGTTGGCGCCGGCGTAATAGATGTTCAGAAAGGATTGTAAGTTCGAGAAACTATAGGCCTCGCGTAGCTCCTCGACACTGGCGTAAGGCAGGGCCACACCATGCTTTTTCGCCAGCCGGAACGCGAGCTCAGGCTCCAGGGTGCCTTCAATATGCAGGTGCAATTCCGCCTTGGGGAGCCCCTTCAGGTATCCTGACGCAGAAGTCATTCGGTAGTGTCTCTATTCGCCTTTTGGGCAGATGTTTGCAACGGTCGTGCCATTGTCGTTAGGATCGATCGAAATGGGGCAACTGACCACTCACGTTCTGGATATCAGCGCGGGTTTGCCGGCCGCCGGCTTGCAGATCGAGCTCCACGAGTGGCTGGCGGATTCTCCCCCCGCGCTCATTACTACTGTCACCACTGGCAAGGATGGCCGGGCGCCGGCGCCCCTCATGGCGGGGGCAGCGTTCCGGGCCGGGCGCTATACCCTTACGTTCCATACCGCGAGCTACTTCCGGGCGCGCGGTGTGGTCCTTCCCGAGCCTCCCTTTATCGAGGAGGCGGTCATCCGGATCGGCATCGCCCACCCTGACCAGCACTACCACGTGCCGCTGTTGATAGCGCCGTGGAGCTACTCGGTGTACCGGGGAGGATAACGTGGACAGCGTACGCTTCCTCCTCGATGGACAAGTAGTGTGCGCCGAAAATGTGTCCCGCACCACCACGGTGCTCGAGTATCTGCGCGAGGGGCTGCGCCGCACCGGCACAAAGGAAGGTTGCGCAGAGGGTGACTGTGGCGCGTGTACCGTGGTGTTGGGAGAGCTGAGCGCTGACGGCAGTCGCGTCGAATACCGCGCCGTCAACTCATGCATTCGCTTCCTGCCAACCATCGATGGACAGGAGCTCGTGACGGTTGAGAGTCTGTTGGCCCCTGATGGGAGTCTGCATCCGGTGCAGAAGGCGATGGTGGACCACCACGGGTCGCAATGCGGGTTCTGTACGCCCGGGTTTGTGATGTCGCTGTTTGCGATGTACCTGCAGACCGCGACGCCGACCCGCGAGGAAGTGCTCGACGCCTTATCCGGAAACCTGTGCCGCTGCACGGGCTATCGGCCCATCATCGAAGCTGGCCTGCGGATGGGGGAATACTCCCCGCCGCCCCACTGGAACCGGGATACACCCGCGTTGGCTTCGCGTCGTGAGGCTCTGTTGGCATTGCGGCGTGACGAGCCGCTGAGACTGCCAGGGTTCGTGGCCCCTCGGACTCTCGATGAGCTGGCAACGGAGCTCGAAAGCAACCCGGGTGCGCAGATTCTGGCGGGAGGCACGGACGTAGGGTTGTGGGTCACGAAGCAGCTCCGGGACTTGCCGCCGATCATCTATGTAGGTGCGGTCGGGGAGCTCCGGCGCATCCGCAAGGACGCTGACGTCCTGGAAATCGGCGCGGCGGTATCGCTAACCGACGGTTGGGCGGCCCTGGTGGCCGAGTACCCCTCCCTGGCCGAGATGGCGCAGCGTTTTGGATCGCCGCCGGTACGCAACTCCGGCACGTTGTGCGGCAATCTCGCCAACGGCTCACCGATCGGGGATTCGCTCCCGGTGTTGATCGCGTTGAATGCCGAGCTGGAACTGCGACACGGTACGCGAACGCGACGTTTGCCTCTCGAGCAGTTCTACCTGGGGTATCAACGTACGGCGCTGGAGCCCGGCGAGTTTGTTGTATCGGTCAGAGTGCCCACGCCTGTGGCACAGGATGACCGTTGGATCCGTGCTTACAAGGTTGCCAAGCGCTACGACCAGGACATTTCCTCCGTTGCCGCGGCACTCGCGGTGGTGGTGGGGCAAGGGCGCGTCATTGATGCGAGGATAGCGTTCGGGGGCATGGCTGCGATCGCGGCCCGTGCGCATGGGGCCGAGCGAGCCCTGATAGGGTCATCGTGGACGAGAGAGAGCATCGAGGCGGCCGTTGAAAAGCTGGCGGAGGACTTCGAGCCCCTGACCGATATGCGCGCCAGTAGTACGTATCGACTGCTGGCTGCCGGAAATCTGTTGCGGCGGTTCTACCTGGAGCATAGTGGCTCCACGGATCCGACGCGGACCGCGGACCTGGTTGTCGCGGTGGCGGATTAACGATATGTCGACGCGACACGAGAGTGCCCATCTACACGTCAGCGGCCAAGCGCTGTACGCGGATGATATTCCGCTCCCGCCCAACACTCTGCATGCGGCATTCGGGCTGAGCAGCATCGCGCACGGCCGGATCCGCTCGATGGATCTTGAGCCCGTGCAGGCAGCTCCGGGCGTGTTGGCTGTCGCGACGGCTGCCGATGTCCCGGGTGAGAATAACTACGGCAGCGTGGTGCATGATGACCCGATTTTCGCCCCTGGGTTGGTGGAGTACGCCGGCGCTCCTCTGTTTGCCGTAGCTGCCGATACCTACACTGCCGCCCGCAAGGCGGCGCGGCTGGCACGAGTCGAATACGACCCGTTGCCGGCGATATTGGACATCCGCGCGGCTCTGGCCGCCAACACCACGGTTATGCCGACGCAGCGCCTCGTGCGAGGTCGGCCGCATGAGGTGCTCTCGCAGGCGCCACGTAGGCTGAAGGGTACCGTGCACATCGGTGGTCAGGACCACTTCTACCTGGAGGGGCAGATTGCGATCGCCGTGCCACAGGAAGACGGCGCGATGTTGATCCATAGCTCGACCCAGCATCCATCCGAGGTCCAGCAGATCGTCGCCCATGCCCTGGCGAAGCACGCAAACCAGGTTACGGTGCAGTGTCGCCGCATGGGCGGTGGTTTTGGCGGCAAGGAGACTCAACCTGCGTTGATCGCCGCGGCCGCTGCCGTAATGGCCAACAAGACGCGGCGACCGGTCAAGCTGCGACTGGACCGGGATACGGACATGGTTCTGACCGGGAAACGGCATGACTTTCTGGCCGACTACGAGGTCGGGTTCGACTCGACTGGCCGGATCACGGCGCTGACGGTTATGTTGGCTTCACGGTGCGGATATTCCGCGGACCTGTCCGGGCCGGTCAACGATCGGGCCGTCATGCACATCGACAACGCGTACTTTCTCGAAAACGTCGAGATAGTCTCGCAGCGGTGCAAGACCCACACGGTCTCCAACACCGCGTTCCGGGGTTTCGGGGGACCGCAAGGCATGATCGTGATCGAGCAGATCGTCGATTCGATCGCGCGTGCCCTGGGGATGGACCCTCTGGCGGTGCGACGGCGGAATTTCTACGGGAGCTCTGATCGCAACGTCACGCACTACGGACAGCTCGTGGAGGACAACCTTGTTCACCTGATCGTCGAGCGGGTGGCTGAGAGTAGTCAGTACCGTGAGCGTCGCAAGCGTATTGCCGAGTGGAACGCGACACAGCCGCTCATCCGGCGTGGCATCGCCCTGACGCCGGTGAAATTCGGGATCTCATTCACGGCTACGATGTTCAACCAGGCCGGTGCGCTCGTTCATGTCTACACCGACGGTACCGTGTTGCTGAATCACGGTGGGACGGAGATGGGGCAGGGGTTGTTCACCAAGGTCGCGCAGGTGGTTGCGACCGAATTCGGGTTGCCGCTCACGGCAATCCGGGTGTCGGCGACCGATACATCCAAGGTGCCGAACACCTCGGCCACCGCGGCATCGGCGAGCGCGGATCTCAACGGCAAGGCTGCGCAGGCAGCCGCGCAAACGATTCGGCACCGGCTTACGCAGTTTGCTTGTGAGGCTTTCTCTGTCAGCGAGGCGGAGGTGAGCTTTCGAGACGGCCAGGTGTTCGTCGGTGCGCAGCGGCTGGCCTTCGCGGAGTTGGTGCAGCAGGCTTATCGTGCCCGGATATCGCTGTCGTCCACCGGGTTTTATCGGACGCCCAGGATCCAGTACGACAAGAATACATTGCGCGGCAGGCCTTTCTTCTACTACGCCTACGGCGCGGCGGTCAGCGAGGTTGCGGTCGATACGCTGACCGG
>DAITMW010000178.1:7349-15378 GCA_036834945.1 Steroidobacteraceae bacterium | reverse complement strand
TTCGGGCCCCGGACTGAGCACCGCGGCGCGCTCGATGGTGTTCTGCAGATCGCGGATATTTCCTGGCCAGGAGTGGGCGCTGAGAAGCCGCAGCGTCCCAGGCGCGATCCGTTCCAGGGGCTTGCCGAGCTTGCGAGCCATCCGCCGCATGAAATGCTCGGCGAGAATAGGGATGTCGTCACGCCGGCCGCGCAGCGGCGGCAACTCGATCGGGAAGACATTCAACCGGTAATAGAGGTCGGTACGGAAGCGGCCGGCGCGGGAGTCCGTGGCGAGGTCCCTGTTCGTCGCGGCCACGACCCGCACGTCGACGCGGATCGTCCGTGCGCTGCCGACTGGCTCGAATTCGCGCTCCTGCAGGACGCGCAGCAGCTTGGCCTGGGTTTCGAGCGGCAGCTCGCTGACTTCATCCAGAAACAGTGTGCCACCATCGGCGAGCTCGAAGCGTCCCATGCGGCGCTCGGTCGCTCCTGTGAAGGCCCCTTTCACGTGACCGAACAGCTCGCTCTCGACGAGCCCCGCTGAGATCGCACTGCAATTGAGCTTGATCAGCGCTCCTTCCCGCCGTGGACTCTGCTCATGCAAAGCCCGGGCGATGAGCTCCTTTCCCGTCCCCGTCTCTCCATGGATCAGGACGGTCGAGTCCGTAGGTGCCACCAGGGAAACCTGGCGCAAGGCCGCCCGTAGAGCCGGGCTCGAGCCGATGATCGTGCCGGGGACCGTCTCGGCGATCTCCTGCTTGAGGTAGGCATTCTCGTTCTGCAGCCGGCCCTTCAACTGCTCGACTTCGGCCAGCGCCGCACGCAGGTCCGCGGTCCGTGCGGTAACGCGGTTCTCCAGCTCCCGGTTGGCCTCCTCGAGCTTGGCTTCCAACTCGCGCCGCGCGAGATGGCAACGAACCCGTGCCAATACCTCCTCTTGTTGAAAAGGCTTCGTCACATAATCGTCCGCGCCGGCGCCAAAGGCCCGGACCTTGTCCTGGGCATCCGAGAGCGCCGTCATGAAGATGATGGGTGTCTGCGCCAGACGCGCCAGCTTGCGCATGCGGCGGCAAGTCTCGAAGCCATCGATCCCCGGCATCATGACATCGAGCAATACCAGGTCGGGGGCCGCGTACTGCGCCTGCTCCAGGGCGCTCTCGCCATCGGGTGCGACCCGCACGCGATAACCTGCCTGCGACAGGGTCTCCAGCAGGAAACCGATGTTCGCGGGAGTGTCATCGACGACGAGGATCGATCGTTGTGCAATGGCTTCGCTCATGCGGTCAGCCTGGTGGCACCCTGCAGAACGCGCCGGATGCCCTTGAAATCAAACTTGCGCGCCAGCCGCTCGATCTCACGATAGACGGGGACACCCGGAGAGTCGTCGGCCATCGCCTGGTGAGCCCGCTCGATCAGCTCCTTGATGTCACCCTGCATGGCCAGATCGAGCAGTTGTGCCGCCCACCGACCGCTGACTGGAACACCTTCCAGAGAGGGCATCTCCGCCAGCACCGGCTCGGCGGTATGGGTGACAGGGGTATGCGCCGGGCCTACCACCTCGAGTTGCAGTATCACGGCGAATGTACTCCCGTGGCCCGGGCTGCTCGTCACCTCGAGTTGTCCTCCCATGGCATTCACGAGACGCCTGGCGATCGAGAGGCCGAGACCCGTCCCTTCCACTTTCGGATCGACGCTCACCCGCTCGAAGGGCTCGAAAATCCGTTGCAGATCCTCCGCCGCGATACCCGGCCCCGAATCCTCGACCTCGAAGCGCACCTGGCAACTGCTGCCAGGTACGGCTTGTGCGATCGCCCGCAACACAACCGTACCCCGGGTCGTGAATTTGACCGCATTCCCCAGCAGATTCAGAAGTACCTGCCGTAGCGCGCGCTCGTCACCGCGCACCTGCATGGGAAGCCCCGGTGACATGGTGCAGGTGAAGTCGATTCCCGCGTGCACCGCGCGTACCGAAGCTACGTCGGTGACATGCTTCAGCAGCAGCGGCAAGTCGAACAGGCTGGTGTGCAGATCCAGGCGGCCAGCCTCGATTTTGGCCAGGTCCAACAGGTCATTGATCAGGGTGAGCAGGTGCTCGCCGGAGCGCTCGATGACATCGACACTCTCGCGTTGCTTGGGTCCGAGAGTCTCATCCCGCTCCAGCAACTGCGCGTAGCCCAGAATGCCATTGAGAGGGGTCCGCAACTCGTGACTCATGTGGGCCAGGAAGTTGCTCTTGGCCGCATTGGCGGCTTCGGCTGCCTTCTTCGCACGCGCCAGTTGGTCTTCCATGTCCAGCCGGATGGCGACCTCGCGGCGCAGCGCGGCGTTGGCCTTCTGCAGTTGCGCGTTGGCGTTCTCCAGGCTCCTCTCGTGGTCCCGTCTCTTGAGCTCCGCGGCCGCGCGGTTCGCGAACAAGCGCAGAATGCCAAACTCGGTCTCACTCCAGTCGCGCTCACGCTGGTCCTGCACGGCAATGTGACCGGTCACCGTCCCTGACTCATCGACAATCGGAATGGCGAGATAGCTGTGGATACCGCGCGCCTCGAGAATCTCGCGCGCAGCCGGAAACAACTCGGCGACCCGGCGTGGAAAGGCGGCTATCTGACCGTCGAGTATGCTCTCGCAGGGTGTGGCGGACAGGTTGAATCGACCCAGCGGACCAAAACCGTCTCCGCTCCAGATCGCGAGGATGTCAGCCTCATAGCGCACCGCATCGATCTGCGCAATGAAAACGGTGTGTGCACTGAGGGCTGCGGCGAGCGAGCGCGTCAGCTCACGGAAAAACTCCGCACCGGTATTCGAGGTGATCCCGGTGTTGATGACACGGATCAACTCCGCCACGTGCTCGCTCTTGGCCTCACTGGAGGCCAATTGCTCCTCGGCCTCAATCCGATGCGTGACCTCGCGGCGCAGTTGTGCGTTGGCCTTTTGCAGACTGGCGTTGGTCGTCTCCAGGCGCTTCTCGTAATCCCTGCGCTCCAACTCCGCCGCGGCGCGCGCAGAGAAAATCCTCAGGATCTCGAAGTCGACCTCGCCCCAGTCGCGCTCGCGGCTGTCCAGAACGGCCAGGTGACCACGCACCCGGCCACCCTCGTTGCACAGCGGGATAGCAAGAAAACTCTGCGCACCCAGACTGGCGAACCACTGGCGGTCCTTGGGAAACATCTCCGAGATGTTGCGGGGGAATGCCACGATCTCGTTGTCCAGCACACACTCACAGGGAGTGCCCGCCAGGGCGTAGGTGAACGGCTGGCGGAAAGTACTGTTGCTCCAATAAGCGAGCACGTTCGCCTGGTAGGTCTCGTGCGAGATCTCGGAGACGTACGCGCATGTTGCATTCAAGGTCTGCGCGAGCGAGCTCACGAGATGCGGGAAGAAGGACGCCCCGGTTTTCGCCGCGACGCCTTCGTCCAGCTTGCGCAGGAGTTGCAGTGCTTCGAGCTCGGGCATGTGAGTTCTTCAGGACGCCCCCTTCAAGCCTACACCAACGCCGATCGGCAGGGCAGGGGTGAGCGGGCGGCAACGGGCCGCCAGCCGCCGCTCGAGCCACGTATCGATCGCGATCTTCCCGGGACCCGCCACAGCCAACAGCAACAGCATGAATCCCCACAGAATATGCTGCGCCAGGGCGGCCTCGGACCCCTCCGCCAGCAGCACCTGCCGGTAGGAGATGACGGCCATGGCATTGACAAAAAATCCGCCCAGGGCACCTGCCCGGCTGAACAACCCCAGGAACAGGAGAGCGGGAAAGAAGATCTCGCCGAAGGCGCCCGTGACCGCCGCAACCGGCGGGGGCAGGAGCGGTACGTGGTATTCGGTTCTGAACAAGTCCAAGGTGCTGCTCCATGAGCTCACCTTCAGCCAGCCGGATTTCCAGAACTGCCAACCGACGTACCACCGGGTCGCCAACAGAAACAACGGCATCAGAAGATCGAGCAGCCGGCCGAGAGCGGCATGGAGGCTGGTGAGCGAGTTGAGCAATTTCATGGGACGGGCTCCTGGATAGGTTGGGTCAGGTGGTGTGCACCGAGGTGAAAACATTCAGGCCGACGAACTGGCGCAGCGCCCGGGCGAGATCGAACGACGGGCTGGCTCGCTGCGCTGCCTGGAGTGAGTCGCCGAGCGTGTGCCCCTGTTGTAAAGCCTTCAGGAAAGTGAAGTCGGCGAGCGGCAATTGATGAAATTCCACCGTGTCGTGCCGGCGGTGTACCAGGACGGATTCGGCGCCGGCGTCCAGATCGATGACCTCGGTCCCCTCCTGATCGTCCTGGTTCGCCGACCAGATCGGAACGATCGGAAACTCCGAGTGAACCAGATGGCAAGCCGGATGCAGACTGAAACGCAAGCCCTCGAGGCTGTCGGGCGACAGGCCTCGCAACGTCGTCAGATCCAATGGCCCGGCATTCGCGGCGATAGTGGACTCCTGGCAGGCCCACTCGAGCTCGGCGATGTCGGGCAGATAGGAATACTCAGTACCAGCAAACTCAGCGCGCAGGAACGCCGCAAACGGGGCGCCGATCGACTGGAGATCCCCGGCGCGCGACGGATGCTCCAGCTGAAATCGGGCGGCGAGCTGACGGAAGTACTCCTCCCCGACGAGCCGCTGTATGACCGGGAACTCCAGGGCAAGCGCTTTCAGGAATCCTTGCCGGACATTGTTGCGGTAAACGTTGACTCGCGCGCCCGGCTCGAGACCGTCGCCGTGGATCCAGACGCCAACGGAAGTGGCCTGCCCATCCAACACCGCCGTCGCGAAAGCTATCTGCAATTCATGCAGCGACAGCACGGGTGCCCTCCAGAATCCGGTTGGCCTTGTCGGCTTCTGCGATGAGGACATCCAACTCCGGAATATCGGTATCCCACTCGATCAGCGTTGGAACCGGCCCGAAACGCGACAGCGCGGCCCGGTACAGGGCCCAGACCGGCTCGCACACCTGCGACCCGTGGGTATCGATCCGGATCTCACGGGATCCCACTACGTTGAGCGAATGGCCCGCGAGATGAATCTCCTGAACCGCTTCGCGAGGTATGGCGTTGAGATACCGGTATGCGTCGAACCCATGGTTCATGGCGTTGACGTAGATGTTGTTCACATCAAGCAGGATGCCGCACCCGCACTCGCCGGCCAGGGCCGTCAGGAAATCCCATTCGGTGAGCGTGGAGGAGCAGAAGCGTAGGTAACTCGAGACGTTCTCGATCAGGATCTGCCGGCCCAGCGAGGCTTGCACCTCGCCGACCCTCGATGCCATGTGCCGCAAAGCCTCCTCCGTGTACGGCAAAGGCAACAGGTCGTTCAGGAAGCGGCCGCCGGCCGAGCTCCAGGACAGGTGCTCGGATACCAACATCGGCTCGCAGTCCCGGATCAACCGGGAAAGCTTGCGCAAGTGAGCCTGGTCCAACGGGTCCGTCGAGCCGATCGACAGACCCACTCCGTGCAAACTGACAGGGTAGAGTGCGCGGATTCTCTCGAGAGCCCGCCGCTGGGGACCACCCTGCGCGAAATAGTTTTCGCTGTGAGCTTCGAGCCAGCCGAGCGCCGGGCGGTGCTCGAGGATGTCGCGATGGTGCTGGGCCCGCAGGCCAATCCCGGCCCGCGGGCCCGCTGGCGCAGCCTTCCCCGACTCACGCGGGGATAGCGACCGTAAGTCCAATGAGCTCAGGCTCATGTGTGCGCCCTTGCGGCCGTTGAGTTACTTGGCCGGTGTCAGCGAGCCGCCGACGAGTCGCTCACAGGTGCCTTTGGGCACCTTGATGAACTCCTTGCCATTGCCGTCCTTGCTGCTCTGGCCGGCGCAGGCGTGCGCGCCACCGGCGCAATCGTTCTTGCCGGCCTTGCTGACTCCATAACATTTTTCGGTGTTGGCATCGTCGGCCGCGAACAGCGGGCCGGAGAGCACGAACAGGCTGCCCACGGCGGCGGCCAGAATGGCGGTTTTCGAGGTCATGTCACGGTACTCCTGATTCGGTTTGGGTTGCATCGACGACTGCTGTAGAGCAACGCCCATGCCAAATCAGGAAGCCCATTAAAATCATCAGGTTAGAATGTCTCAGAATGACGGCCGCAACGGGCTGCGGCGCCGGATCCGCAGCCAGTTGCGGATCTGCAGCGCCTCCGTCATGCTAAGAAGTCGTAAGCAATCGTAAGAAACCTTACGGACATCGGCGTCTTCCAAGCCGGTCCCAGGGGAGTCGCGAGCCATGCCGTTGGCCCGTCTGTGGCGGGAGCACCTCGAAGCGGGTTGCCCGAGCGAGCTACAGGGAGTCGAGATCGCCGGCAGCGACGTCGTAGCGCTCGATGCCGAAGTCACCGCTTACGTGAGCGCCGTCGTCACACGAACCTGCAGCAACACCGACGAGCGGGTGTCGCGCCGCCTGGAGGAGATCCACCGCGCACTCGAGCAAACTCGAGCCCATGCACCGGAGCCGGTGGCCATCTACTGCACACGGCTCAACGGCCTCGTGAGCGCCGCACTAACACGATTACGGGATAACCCGAACTGAGTTGATCCGCAGGCGTTGCTCAGGAAGAACCATCCGCGGTCAGCCTTGCGCGTGCCCGTGGCGCGGTCTCGCGCGGGCAGGCGTCCCGGCTTCCATGGTAGCGGTACCACAGCGAACGGAGTATTCTCGATTTGGGATCGGGATCCCCGGCATCTTGTATGAGTTTTTAGGGAGGCGAGTCGTTTTATGCCCTGCAAAGAGGCATGGCATCGGTTCATCGCGATTTGTTGTCTGAGTTATGTCGTCCAAATCGCGGCCTGTCCGGTGGCCGCTGCCGCGGTTACGCCGGTGAGCACCTACGATGTGACCTGGACGAGCCCGGGCCAGGATGAGCGCGATTCCCTGCCGATCGGCAATGGCGATCTGGCCGCCAACGTCTGGACGCAAAGCAACGGCGATCTCGTTCTCCTCGTCGCGAAATCCGACTCCTGGACCGAGCTCAACCAGCTGGTGAAGCTGGGCCGGCTGCGCATCCGCCTCACACCCAATCCCTTTCAGGATACGAAACGGTTCCAGCAAACGCTGCACCTGCAGGCGGCAACGATCGAGCTGCGCTCCGGCGCCAATGTGGTGAGAGTCTGGGTCGATGCCAACCATCCGGTGCTCCACATCACGGCGAGCCTCGAGCGACCCGCCACGATGCACGCGGCGGTCGAACTGTGGCGCACGAAGGCTCATCCCTACGATCAGCCCTCGCCGCAGAAGGGCGGGATGTTCGGCCTGGGTCACCATTCCATCCCACTGGATTTCGCGGCCGATACCGTCCTGCCTCCCGGTCCCGCCCAGCTCACCTGGCTGCACTTCAATGAAACGAGTCTCTTTCCAATCGTACTGCGCGAGCAACACCTCGATTCACTCGAATCAAAATATCCCGACCCATTGCTGCACCGTGCATTCGGCGCCGCACTGACGGGGCACGGGTTGGTAAGTGCGGGAGATCGGGCGTTGCGCACTATTCAGCCCTCACGTGATATCGATGTAGAGTTGACCGCGCTGACAACGACGCAGACCCCATCACCCGAGGTCTGGTATTCCCAGCTTTCAACTTTGTTGAAGGAGCAACAGGGGGTCGACCCACGAAAGGCGCGCGCGGCCCACGAGCGGTGGTGGCGGGATTTCTGGAATCGAAGCTGGATCCACGTTGGCGGCACACCGGATGCCACCAAAGTGTCGCAGGGATTCGCGATCCAGCGGTACATGATGGCCGCTTCCTCGCGCGGCGCCTTTCCGACGAAGTACAACGGCGGCTTGTTCACAGTGGGCCACGACATGGCGCCCGGAATGGAATCAACACCGGAGAACCACAACCCCGACTTCCGCGCCTGGGGCGGCTCGTACTGGAACCAGAACAACCGTCTGCTCTACTGGCCCCTCATTGCAACCGGCGACTTCGATCTCCTCGAGCCCTGGTTCAACCTGTACCTGCGGGCACTGCCCCTGGCGAAAGACCGTACGCAGGCTTACTTTCATCATGCCGGCGCCGCGTTCATCGAGACCCTGGATTTCTGGGGCCTGCCGAATCTGAACGATTTTGGCTGGGACAATCC
>DAITMW010000178.1:0-7249 GCA_036834945.1 Steroidobacteraceae bacterium | reverse complement strand
CTCACTGACTTCGGCGACACAGCGCGACGCATGGCGAGACCTCCTGCGCAGACTGCCGCCCCTCCCGATGGGGACCACCGCGAATGACAAGATCCCGCCGCGGGGGCAGGGTGACCCTCGTGGCGCGCGCGTCATCCTGCCGGCGCGCAGCTACGGAGAAACGAAGAACGTCGAGAACCCCGAGTCCTACGTGGCATTCCCGTACCGCCTGTATGGAGTTGGCAAGCCGGATCTGACTCTGGCGCGCGATACATTCGCCGCACGGTTGTTCCCGCAGGACACCTGTTGGGGACAGGATGGACCGCAGGCGGCCACATTGGGTCTGACGGCGATTGCCCAGCGCGCTGTCATCGATGCGCTGACGAACTATGGCGACCAGCGCTTCCCATGGTTCTGGAAACCGGCCCACGACTGGATCCCGGATCTCGACAACGGCGGCACCGGCATGATGACGCTCGAGTCCATGCTCATGCAGGTGGATGGCAAGCGCATCCGGCTGCTGCCGGCATGGCCCAGGGAATGGACCGCGGATTTCAAACTTTACGCGCCCTACCGGACCACGGTCTCAGGACACGTGGAGAACGGCAAGATCACCGGTCTGGTCATCGAGCCCGCATCCCGGGCGCAAGACGTCATCATTCAGGAGAAGGAAGGATGAGACTGCTCATCGGTATCGCTCTGGCCGCCACGCTGGCACAGGCCGACGCAGCCCCGCTCAGCGTCACAATCAACGCCCGGCAGACCAGTGACGCCGTGACAAAGTACGAATACGGCATGTTCATCGAGCCTATCGGCCCCCTGATCGCGCGCAGTCTCTGGGCGGAGATGTTGGACGACCGCAAATTCTTCTATCCGATCGTGCCCGAGGGAAAAGATCCGCCGGTCCCCCAGAGTGTCGAAGGCCGTCGCGGCATCGTTTACCGCAAATGGCGCCCGATTGGTGGTGACAACGCGGTTGCGATGGACAGCCATGATCCGTATGTGGGGGCGCAAAGCGCCAGCGTAATGGTCGATGGCTCCTCACCCCGTGGCTTCGGCCAGTCCGGCCTCGGCGTTGCCAAGGGCAAACGGTATGTCGGGCACCTGCTGCTCAGTGGCGACTCCGGCGCCCGTGTGCAGATCGCGTTGACGTGGGGCCCGGAATCAGGTGACCGGCAATCCATCACTCTTCCTACACCAGGTGCTACCTGGCAAAGCATACCCTTCGAGTTCACCGCGGGAGCTGATTCAAACGACGCGCGCCTGGAAATCACGGGCACCGGAGCGGGAAAATTCCGTGTGGGCGTTATCTCGCTGATGCCCGCTGACAACGTCAACGGTTGGCGTCCCGACACGACGGCGATTCTGCGGACGCTTCACTCCGGTATGTGGCGCCTCCCCGGCGGTAACTTCCTGTCAAACTGGGATTGGCACACCGCGATCGGTCCCCGCGACCGGCGCGCGCCAATGTTCGATCACGCCTGGAGTGCGATGCAACCCAACGATCTGGGCATGGACGAATACATGGAGCTCACCCGCATCATTGGCGTCGAGCCCTACATCACCGTGAACGCCGGCCTGGGGGATGCGAATTCGGCCGCGGAAGAGGTGGAATATCTCAACGGCCCGTCCACGAGTGAGTGGGGCGGCAAGCGGGCCGCCAATGGTCATGCCGCGCCCTACGCGATCCGACTCTGGAACATCGGCAACGAGCCGTATGGCTGGTGGCAGATCGGCAAGACCACGCTCGACTACTTCATGATGAAGCACAACGAGTTCGCCGCCGCCATGCGGGCCGTAGACCCGTCGATCATTCTCATCGGCTCGGGCGCGATGCCCGATCAGATGCATCCGAGGGACGCCAAGGAGAACGCGTCACTCGAGAGCATCCAATCGCGATTCGGCACCGAGCAGGACTGGACCGGCGGGCTGCTCGCCAAGGCCTGGGGCAATTTCGATGGCCTGTCCGAGCACTGGTACGACCGGGCCGAGAAGCGGCCCGATGCGCCTGCCGAAGCGGAGCTCATCGAGTTCGTCCGCTCGCCGTCCAACCAGGTCCGGATGAAAGCAGAGGAGTGGGCTCTCTACCAGCAACGCTTCCCGGCGATGAAGGAGCGGCACATCTTCCTGTCCATGGATGAATTCGCCTACACCGGCGCCCCCGTCAACCTGAAGTTGGCGCTGGCGTATTCGATGGTCCTCCAGGAGATGCTCCGTCACACCGACTCCATGAAAATGGGCGCCTTCACCAGCGGCGCATCGACAATGGACATTACGCCCACCGCTGCCGTACTCAACTCCACGGGCGAGGTATTCAAACTCTACGGCGAGCACTTCGGCGCAGGGACCATTCCCTTGGCGCTCGACGGCAACTCCCCGCAACCGGAGCCCCGGTACCCGGTGGGTTTCGATCATCCCAAGGTCCGCGCGGGCAGCCCAACCTATCCGCTCGATGTGATTGCGGGTTTGAGCCCGGACCACCGGATGTTGCGGATCGCGGTCGTGAATGCAACGCTCAAACCGCAACCTCTCGCAATCACACTCGAGGGGATGCGCACGGGTGGCGCGGGCAAGGTCTGGAGGCTCAGCGGAAAGAGCGTCGAGGCGGCCAACAAGGTGGGGCAGCCGACGGAAGTCAATGTTCAGGAAAGCAGTGTGCCCGCCTTAGCCCGCGGTTTCACGGTGCCGCCGATCTCGACTTCCATTTATGAATTCAAGGCGACTGGGATCCAATGAGACGCGAACATGCGCGTCGCGGCGGTGGCTGGGGACGATGCTCTCTACCGGCGCAGGGCCCATCCGACGAGTAATAGTCCCAAAGCGGCCAGCCAGCTCCCGGCGACACGAACCGCGACTCTGAGCCACAGGGTTCGAAGCGGCACGATCAGAGAGGCGATCAGGGCCGAAAGGACGAACACTGGTGCACACACTCCGAGCATTGCGGGTGTGGTCAACGCGTTGCCCTGGGCAACAACATCCATCGCCCCTTCGAGGAATCCGACGGCCGCGGCGAGCGTTACAGTCAGCGCCAATGGAATGCGCGCATCGGCGGCGACCAGGGCGCCGAGTACGAGGCAAGTGCCGGCAGTCAGTAGTGTTGTCACGAGACCAGGAGTGGGCCCGGTGCCCCACGCAGCGCCAACGAGGCAAGCACCGGTCACGGCGAAGAGCGCCCACCGTCCGTGTGCCGCCCCCCGAAGTCCCGCGAGCAGCGCCAATCCCAACAGCGGCGCCACGTACTCCGGACTCGAAAGAAAGTGGGTGACGCTGTCATAGACGGGGCCGAGTCCGGTTGAGACCAGGTGCGCCGAGGCAGGCGAGGCCAGGAATAACAGGGACGCCGTGGCGCCCGCGAACCTCAGATCAGTGCGTGCCACAGGAAGAATCCTCCCATCACGGATACGGCCGCGCCCGCTGTGCGGAGCAACTTCTGTCCCCACGACCAGCGATGGATGAGTCCCACGACAATGCCACAGGCGTGAAGAAAGCCGGTCGCGACAATGAATCCGAGGCTGTAAAGCAGGCCGTTACCCCCGGCGGGAAGCTCGGCTCCATGGGCATAACCATGGAAGATGGCGAACACCGCAACAAGGATGCCGGCGACCGGTAGCGGCGGTCGCGCCTCCAACAGCACCGCACCCCCAAGCAAAATCGCCGAAGCGGCAATGCCGATCTCAACGCCCGGCAAGGCAATCCCGATGAGTCCGATGAAGCCGCCCAAGGCCATGACCAGCGGAAACGTCACCGGCAGCACCCAGATCGCCGGCGCGCCGAGTTGGGCGCCCCACAGGCCCACCGAGACCATGGCGACGATATGGTCGAGACCGGCGATCGGGTGCTCGAGCCCACTGGCGAATCCGCCGCCTTCACCGGCCTGGATGTGGGCGTAGGCCGCTGTGGTATACGTGAGCAACGGCAACAACCCTGACGTCCACTTCGCAGCCACCCTCATGCGCTGCCTCCTCCAAAGAGAATGACGACCCGTTGGATCGTCCAGAACGCACCGACCACACCAACGGTGTAACCGGGTAACAGCTGCAGCGGCCTTACCCAACGGATCTCCAGGACCCGAAAGGCGTGCGCGAGCCACAGGATCAGCACAACAAACGCGAGCTGACCGATCTCCACTCCCACGTTGAACAGAAAGAGCGCGAGCGGGACGTCGTGTTGAGGGAGGCCCACCGCGGTGAGACCGCTCGCAAACCCAAACCCATGGAGGAGACCGAAAAGGAAGGCGACCACCCAGGGATGCCGCAGGGTCAGCGAAGTGCCGCCGTGCCAGCGGCGCACGATCTCCGGGCCTAGGAACAAGATCGACAAGGCGACCATCGCGTTGATGAACGGTACCGGTACATGCGCGTAGCCGAGCGTGGCGAGGGCGAGCGTGAGACTGTGCGCCACGGTAAAGGCCGTGACAGTCTTCAGGAGCATCCAGCGATCCGGCACGATCAGCAGCAGTCCAAGCACGAAGAGCAGATGATCGACGCCGGTCAGGATGTGCTCGATACCGAGCGTGAGAAAGGTCGGCAGTGCGGACGCGGTGCGCGTGCCGGGACCTAGAGCCTGCCCGGTATGCGTCGGTGTCAGGATCGTCTGCCAGGTCGAGCCGTCGGCTCTGCGCACGATCACCAGCGCATCGGTGATGGTGTGCTCGAGACCTTCGATCGAAACCGTCTGTGCGTCGAGCGGGGGATCGGCATGACCGATGTTCCACGTTTCGACCAGGAAGCTGGCCGCTGTGTTGATGGTGGACGGCTTGCCTTCCAGCCCGCCTCCCGAGAGGTGGGGTACGAGGTGCACCGCCACTTCGCCCATGACCGGTTGCTTCCAGAGGACCTCGTAGCCGTGATCGGCCCGCTCTGTAATCTGCAGCAGGGCGGGCCTTACTTCGTGTCCGATGGCTGGGAGCGCGAGAGCGCCTGAAATCAGGATGAGCAGCAGCCTCATCCCCTCTAGACGATATTGCGCCCCGAATTCAACGTCTTCATGCGATAGATGGCACTCCTATCGATGCAGTTCCGGTCACGCGACCGGATAGTTCGACGGGAAGAGTGCGCGCCGGGTCTCCTCGTCGTTGACCTTCTTGAAGTCGTGGTTCGCACCGACGGCTCGTGCACGCGCCACCGCCGGGCGGGCATCCACAGTTTGAAACAGGCGCTTCAGATGAGGATAGGGTCCCAGCGGATCGGCTTCCCCTTTAAACACGCGCGAGGCACGATCCAGCCAGCCCCACGCGGAGATGTCAGCGATCGTGTAGGTATTGCCCACGATGAAGTCTCGCCCCGCCAGGTGATCATTCAACACCTGGTAGTGCCGCTGTGCCTCGCGGCGATACCGATTAACCGCATAGGCGAGCCCGTCGGGCGCCGCATACTGGAAGTGAACCGCCTGCCCGGAGAAGGGACCGAGACCGGAGGCAATGAACAGTAGCCACGACAACAACTCCGGACGATCCTGCGGAGATCCCTGGAGCTTGCCCGTCTTCTCCGCGAGATAGAGTAGTATCGCGGTCGAGTCGAAAACCCGCGCCTCCCGGCCCCCGGGGCCGTCCGTATCGACAATGGCCGGTACCTTGCCATTTGGATTGATCGCGCGAAAAGCCGGGAGATGCTGTTCTCCCTTGCTGGTATCGACGGGGATCACCTCGTAGGGCAGTCCCACCTCTTCGAGGAACAGCGCGACCTTCGCTGGATTGGGAGTCGGGTGGAAATAAAACCGGATCATCAAATTTCTCCTTGTCGATGTCGCCGTAGCGGTGTTGGCCGCACGGACCTGTGTGGCGGCTCGAGACACAGCAGCGCCGAGCGCACCGCTGCCTCGAGCAAGGCACGTTCGGGCCGACTCCGCGCCAGTACACGAACACCCAAAAGAACGCTGAGCAGCATGCGGGCAAGATCGCGGGCAGAGCGATCATGGCTGATCGTGCGATCCGCCTGGCCGGCCTTGATGCATCGATGGAAAAACGCCTCGATGCGCTCGAAGACTTCGGCGATGACCCGTTGGAAGTCCGGATCGTGGGGTGAAAGCTCCAATGCGGAATTCACCAACAGGCATCCTTTGTGTTGCGCATCCGCCATCGAGCGTTCCACAATCTCATGGAAGAACGTCTCGAGCGCAACCCGTGGCGCAAGGGGGGCGTAGCGCCGCAGACGCTCTCCCAGGCTGCTCTCGATGTAGTACTCGAGCACCCGGTGATACAGGCTGCGTTTATCGCCGAAAGCGTTGTACAAGCTCGCGCCGGTGATTCCCATGCTCTCGGCCAGATCGCGCGTCGAAGTGGCCTCGTAGCCTCGGGCCCAGAACCGGGCCAGAGCGGCCTCCAGGACGGCGTTCTCGTCGAATTCGCGGGGTCGTGCCATATGACCCGCTATTCTATATCACTCGATCTAGAATGCAGCCACGGATTTTCTACCAACGTAGCCAGCGCGGACCCAGTAGCGCTCCAACGCCTGCCGCAAGGACTATCCCCAGGCTGTACCAGGTGAGGACGAAGAGCGCCGAAGCTTCGGGACAATGCAGGCAGTAGAGCATCGCGGACCAGGCACCTGCGGCCAGCCCCGCAGTCGCACCCGCCGCACGCAACCGCGTTGGCGCGAGTTTGCGGAATGACCAGAGCAGCCCGGCAAAAATGGGGACCGCGAGCGTCAGCACGAGCCAGGGGCATATCATCCAACTGCCGCCGAACCACAACGCGAGCCATTGGTCGGACGGCGTTCGGGAGAGCTCCCCGGCACCGACCCCGGCCAGGAGCAACACGGGAAGGAGCAGAGGCCATAGCCCGTCCAGCGATGTCGGGTTCGGCCTCGCGAGTCGGAGGACCATATGGACCGCGCCGCTACCCAGCGCGATGGTGTAAGTCCACTTGATCCAGAAGGGAAGGCCGTGTATCGCGACCTGCAAGTCGGGCCGGACTCCCAACACGGACACCACCAACGACAAGGTCACCAACGCCCCGGCAACAATCCCAAATCCAACGCGTCGACCCAGCGCGTGACGCGGAACCCGCGGCACGTCCGTGCTCAAGAGTTCAATGAGTTGTGAATGGTTCATCACAGCGCTCCTCTGATCCGGCTGGCGATCGTCTTGAGGCCGCGATGCACCGACACTTTCACATCTGATACTCCGATCCCGGCGCTGGCGGCTGCCTCCGCGACACTTTTGCCATCGAGACGCGTGTCACTGATCGCGCGCGCCTGCTTCGGCGACAGCGTGTTAAGAAGACTATCTATGTCCATTCGTGCAGTGACTTGCTCCTCGAAACCCTCGGCAG
>DAITMW010000177.1:2564-15411 GCA_036834945.1 Steroidobacteraceae bacterium | reverse complement strand
AGATCCATCTCATGAACCACGTCCGTGTGTTCTTCTGTGACGACCAACTCGCTCGGATTCGCGTTCATGCTGACTTCCTCCACAGGCACCTGTTGGCTCGACCAAAAACAACATTATTGTTGCGACGCATCGAAAAAAAATGTCGCAGATAGCAGACAACCTGAAGTAGGGCGGAATACCGTAGATTCCACACTGGGTCAATACGCCCCACGCAAATCGCTCGCGCACATTATTCCCACTCATTGTGCGAAGCACAATAACCCAAGGTCAGGCACACTAAATAAATTCAGATTAAGTCGTACTGAACGATCGTTAAGCTAGCCGGTAGCGTCCGGGTCGCGGCTGTGTCGCTGTCGGGACGGCGTGCTGTGCGGTTTTCGAACATCGCTACGAGCCTGGTTTCCACTCGCATCGCAGCACACTTTTTTATTTGCCCGGGAGGGGGGTGTGTGCATTTATCGCGCATCTGAAGGGTAAGGACGAGTCAATGGATACGGGCGACATGGGCGGAAGCTCACCGGGAAGGCGCGAAGAACTGGTCGAGGAACTGTGCAGGGCGCACGAGCCCCAGCTGCTTCACTACCTCACGCGCATGCTCGGCAGGGCCGATCTCGCCCGCGAAGTCATCCAGGACACGTACGAAAAGATTCACAAGCAGTACCGGCCCGACGAAGTGATGTTTCCCCGCGCCATGCTCTACAAGATCGCGACCAATTTCGCGCTCATGCGGATGCGTCGCGCGCGGCTGGAGAGCTCGATCATCACCGGGTCCCAGGGAATGGAGAGGGTCCCCGACGAGGCGGCATCCCCCGATAAGCGGGCGATTGCCGATGAGATCAACGAGCGGCTGGTGCAGACCATCAAGGAGCTGCGTCCGAGCCTGCGTACGGTCCTCGTCATGGCTCACGTTCAAGGCATCGCCCGGAAGGACATTGCCGAGCAGCTGGGGATCTCATTGAAGCGAGTCGATAAGCGCATGACCAAGGCCCTCAGGACCTTGCGAGAGCGCATGGAGTCCTTCGGCATAGATCTGCTGCGAGTCGATTGAGGGATCCGGAGAATCTCATGTCAGTCCGTAAAGAATTGAACGAGATCCGCGACCAGGCCGCCTCGTGGACCACGTGGCTCGAAAGCGGCGACAGCTCGGAAGCCAGCCTCCAGGAATTCCACCAGTGGTGCGCCGACCCGCAAAACGCACGGGCCTTGAGCGAATACCGCACGCTGTTGTCGATGATCGAGGAGCTGCCCAAGCCGAAAGCGGCGGCGCTCACGGCGATGTCGACACCGCAAGCGAGGTTTCCCTCTCTAGGGGGTTTGCTTGGCAATCCTGTCCGCCTGTCCGCCGCCGCCGCGGGGTTGGTCGCCATCACGGCGGTGGGAGTCTGGTTAAACGTCCCATCGGTCCGGGAGTTCACCACCCAGACCTACGCGACGGGCACCGGTGAAGCACGGACCGTCGTTCTGAAAGACGGCTCCGTCGCTCATCTCAACACGCAGAGCCGCATTCGTTGGGTGGGCTCGGGCAAAGATCGCCGGGTTGTCTTGGAAAGAGGCGAGGTGCTGTTCGAGGTCGCGCATGATGCGACGCGGCCGTTCCACGTCACTGTGGGCAACAGTGAGATCCGCGATCTCGCCACCGAATTCGACGTTTACCGCAAGTCCAACGGCAGCGTGGTGGTCACGGTCCTCAGCGGTCAGGTTGCCATCAAGGAGCTCACGGCCGATGGCGTTGCGCCTGCCTGGAATGAGCGCCAGCTGCATCCCAACGAACAGATCGAATACACCCAGGCCAGCCTGATTTCCGATGTTCACCCGGTTGCCGCCTCGGCGGCAATCCGCTGGCGCGAAGGGCTGCTCGTGACCGAGCACCAGCCCTTCCCCACCGTGGTGAGCGAGCTGAATCGTTACTCGACCAAGCCGATCCTGATGGCCGATCCGCGGTTGGAAACGGCGGGTATCAACATCGGCGGCACATTGGGAATTCACGATGTGCCGGCGGCCCTCGAGCGCATCCAGAAACTCGGCCCGATAGTCGTAACGGATACCGGCGACTCGTACGTCCTCACTTATAAGGCAGATGCATCCGCTGGGGGAGAACACCCCAATGACTCCCAGCAAAATGCGGCAGGGCGTCCATGATTCGAATCGGTACAACTCGCAAACTGGAATCCGCAAACGATGCGCACCTGTTGCATCAGTACGGCTCTGCGTGCGAGCAGGTGCGCCTGATCGAGCCGTATGTGTGCCGCCGACTGACTTTGCGGGTGAGAACCCGATTCGAGAGACATCTTTTTTCGTGCGAGCGTTGTCTGCACGCAGTGGAGTTCGAGCTGTTCGTCAAAAGCGCAGGCGCGGATTCCGCTAAATTCGCACAGTTTTCCCGATCCTGGCATTAAGGAACCAAGAGGACGAAAAACATGTTGATACTAACGCGACGGGTCGGAGAGACCGTGATGATCGGAGATGAGGTGACTATCACCGTACTGGGGGTGAAGGGGAACCAGGTACGTGTCGGCATCAATGCGCCGAAGAGCGTTGCTGTCCATCGCGAGGAGATCTACGAGCGCATCAAGCGCGAGCAGCAGGGCGAATCGGGTGATAAGCCGAAGCACACCGCGGAGTATGCCCCGGCCTGATTGACCGGTCTTTGCAGATCGCGCGCACAGGGGCGTTAGTGCGCGCGATGTCTTGAGCGCTCGAGATGCATTACTTTCATAGTAGGGAGGAGAGTGCGGAAATCCTCCGCCGCGCCCTACAATTGATGGCGCCGCACAAGGCCGCTTTCCATCCGCTCAGCTACACGCTGTGGTATGAGCACGCGGCTGACCTGAACCCCGGGCTCTCTCGCGATCTCCAGAAGTTTTCCGTTCCGGATGCACCTCTGTGCGAACCCGACGTGTCCCGGCTTTATGCACTGCACATCGCCGCGCGTGACGTCGAGGCGTTCGAGCGGGCGCAGAATCAGCTGCGAACGTTGCTGGAAGATTCCGCCAGCGGTGCCGCAAGTACCCAGACCGCGGCCGCGCGCTTTACGGACTCTCTCGAGAGGGCCAATAAGGAATTGGACCAGCCGGTTGATGTCGCCACGCTGAAGCGGCTGGTGACCGAGATCATCAATCAGGCTCAGATCATTCAGAAAGTGGCCGTGGAGTTCTCCGAGAAGCTATCCACGCATCGCGTGGAGGCCATGAAGTTAGTCGACCGCCTGGAGCGCGCTCAGAATGAGCCGTTACGCGATCCTCTGACGGGTCTCAACAATCGCCACGGATTTCAACGTGCCGCCGACGCCCTGACTCCTGCGGATCTTGATGGTGTGACACTGCTGGCCGCGGACGTCGATCATTTCAAGACAATCAACGACACCCACGGTCACGTCATCGGCGACAAGGTATTGCTGAAAATTGCAGACATTCTGCGCACGCACATCAAGCCTGATGACGTCGCCTCTCGCCTGGGTGGCGATGAGTTCGCGATTCTCCTGCCTGGCATGTCACTGGCCGACGCCGCCGAGCTCGCGGAGCAGATCCGTGTGTCCGTCTCACGTACGCTCATTTCGCGCTCAGATGGTGCGGAGTACGCCGGCGAAGTTTCTCTGTCGATCGGACTCGCAGTAGGCGAGAAGCACGATACCCTGGAGTCGCTACGCAATCGCGCCGACGCCGCGATGTACAAAGCCAAGGATGCCGGGCGCAATCGCATCAGCCTCTCCCCGCAATGCGGCTCACAGCAAGCCGCCGCCGCAGCGGTGAAGCAGGTCCGCTGAGTCGCCTGCGGAGTAGCGCTTCTGAGCTCGCGGCGGACCGCTGCATGCGTCGCCACCGGCCGCCAAGTTCTCGCGGTTTGTATGCTTCCACTCGGGAAATCGCGCAAATGCCCGCGGTGACCCCGCATTGGCCTTTACGGTATGCATGGGCGCTCACGTCCCGGCACGGTATATTCCACTTATGGAGCTACAAGTGCAGGACGGCTGGATCGATCCCACATCCGGCGCGAGCGATGTTGGGATGCGTGCCGACCAGATCCTTCAGGATGTTTTCGGCTATCCCGCCTTTCGGGGCGAGCAAAAGGAAATTGTCACTCACCTCGCGAGCGGTGGCGATGCACTAGTCCTTATGCCGACCGGCGGCGGTAAGTCGCTGTGCTACCAGATACCGTCCCTCCTGCGAGACGGCATCGGCGTGGTCGTCTCGCCGCTCATCGCCCTCATGCAGGACCAGGTGGCGGCTCTCGAGGAGGCGGGCGTCCGCGCGGCCGCGCTCAATTCATCGATGACTTGGCCGCAGGTCCAGGAGGTCGAGCGCAAAGTTCGCACTGGCGAGCTCGATCTGCTCTATGTGGCGCCGGAGCGTCTCCTCACCGAGCGATGCCTGGCTCTCCTGGACTCGGCAGCGCAAATTGCGCTTTTCGCCATCGATGAGGCGCATTGCGTATCGCAGTGGGGGCACGACTTCCGCCCCGAATACATCCGGCTCGCGGTGTTAGCCGAACGCTTTCCTGGGATTCCGCGCATTGCGCTCACGGCGACGGCTGACGAGATGACTCGTAAGGAGATCGTCGCGCGTCTGCACTTACAGAATGCACGCGTATTTATCTCGAGTTTCGACCGTCCAAATATTCGTTATCGAATCGCCGAGAAACAAAACGCGCGCAAGCAGCTACTGAACTTCATTCGCACTGAGCACGACGGCGAATCTGGCATCGTTTATTGCCTCTCACGCTCTACAGTGGATGAAACTGCAGCCTTTCTGGGAGGGCAGGGCGTTAACGCTCTGCCATACCACGCCGGCCTCGAAAACAGCACTCGTGAAGCAAATCAGAGTCGCTTCATCCGAGAAGACGGCATCGTGATGGTCGCGACCATCGCCTTCGGCATGGGCATCGACAAACCCGACGTCCGATTCGTCGCCCACCTGGACCTACCCAAGAGCATCGAGGGCTACTATCAAGAGACCGGCCGCGCAGGCCGCGACGGCCTCCCTGCTGACGCGTGGATGGTCTATGGCTTAGGCGACGTGATCCAGCAGCGTTGGATGATCGACCAGTCCGAGGCCTCCGAGGAGTACAAGCGGATCTTCACCGCGAAACTCGACGCGATCCTCGGCCTATGCGAAGCCGCGGACTGTCGACGCGTCCGGCTCCTCGATTACTTTGGTGAGCCAGGCCAACCCTGTGGCAACTGCGACAACTGCCTGACGCCACCGGAAGAATGGGACGGCACCGATGCGGCCCGAAAGTTGATGTCCTGCATCCTCCGCTGCCAGCAGGCGACCGGCTTCTCCTTCGGCGCACAGCACGTCATCGACATTCTCCGCGGTAAAAGCACGGCGAAGGTCGAGCAATTCGGTCACGAGAAACTCAGCACCTTCGGAATCGGTGCCGACCTCGACGTAACGCAGTGGCGCTCGGTATTACGACAGCTCGTAATGCTTCGTCTCATCCGAGTAGACTACGAGCGCTTCAACACTTTGCGCCTCACCGAGGGCAGCCGAGAGGTCCTGCGCGGCGAGCGCCAGTTGCGCCTGCGCCGCCCGGCCAAAGCCGCCCCAAAACAACGTACCGAACGGCAGTTGGTCGACAAGAGTCGTGTGCGCGCCGAAGTGGCGGCCGTGGACGAACTTGTCTACGAGGCCCTGCGGACCTGGCGTCGTGAAGTCTCTAAGCAGCACGGCGTGCCCGCATACACAGTCTTCCACGACGCAACGCTTCGCGAGCTGGCCAGCGTCAGGCCGCAGTCGCTGGTCCAACTTCGTGCTATCTCAGGAATCGGTGCCACCAAGCTCGAGCGCTATGGCGAAGCACTTCTGACGATCCTCAGCGGCCCTTCCTCGTGACCGGCCCCAAGCTCCGGGCTCAGTGAGCTGAGTTGTCCTTCGCGGGCGGTGGTCCTTTCGACAGGGCGTCGACCGCTTGCTGCAACTTGTGGACGGCATTCAAGACCCGGTTCCTGACTTCGTCCAGCTGCCGATCCTGGGTGGATGTCTGAGCCTTGAGGGCCGCGTTCCCGTTGGTGCGTCGCGGGGTACTGAAAACGACGAAGTCGGCCAGCTCGTCCAAGGATCTCACCACCTCTCGTGAGTCGCTGATCAGCTGGCGGAAGCTCTGCGTAAACGCCAACCGATCGTCTGGCCAGATCGTTACGAAAACCGTGCGCTCAGCGTCAGGAATATCCGGGCTCTGCCCCAGGTACTCAATGTCGTCGAGCATGTCGGCCACGAGGCTGACACTCTCGTCCAGCGCTGCGTCCAGACCCCGGGCGTACTGCCGAATCGCTTTGACCGATTCTGGATTGGCGCTGGCGAGAATTCCTGGGTTTGGCGTGTCGACCGTCTTCTGTGCCGCGAGCAGTCTCTCGCGGTACTCGGTGCTGAGTGCCTCGATTCGCGCCGAGATCGTAGGAATACGGAACAGGTTCATCCGCAGCAGCGGGTTCGGTCTGAGCTCGAATTTGATTTTGAACTTAGTGCAGGAATCACGTGCCTTGCCATCCAAGGTACCGGGGACGTAGCGGCCGCTTGCGATATTCGCGAGATTTACGGCCCCCTCGTCCAGGACCTCGTTACCAGAGGAGACCGCAACGGTCGCTGGCTCGATCAGCTTGCCTTGGGTATCCACACAGATATGAATGATGGTGGCCCCTTCTTGGCCGGCCCTCTTGGCCGCAGCGGGATAGTAGGATTCGAGCGAGGGAAAATCGGGACCGGGATGCGGTGGCGTGGGATCTCCTGTAGAGCCATTGTCGTTATGTGAACTGGCTGGCGCGCCCATGGCGCCCGAGGCAATCAGCAGCAGCGCAAGGGCCGATCGGAACTGATGGCGGGACATTCGACGTTATCCGGTACGTACGGAAGCACGAGCGTGGCATAGACTCAGCCTGTGATCCAGCGTTGGAGGCAACCGGGCGCAGAAGCCATCAGCGTGATCGGCGGCTCGGGCAATTCGGCGTGAGCAGCCTACATCGGCTGCTTCAACACACTGATCACCTGCGCCTCCATATTCTCCTTCAGCCCGAGTATCGAATACTGCCGCCCCATCCCGGATTCCTTGGCCCCGCCAAACGGCACAGTCGCCATCGTCGCACGATGTTGATTCACCCAGGCGGTGCCGACCTCCAGCCGGGCGGCAATCGCCGCAGCTCGCTCCGGGTCGTGACTCCACACTGACGCCGCAAGCCCGTAACGCGTATCGTTGGCACGCCGGACAACATCGTCGATGTCGCGGAATTTCAGCACTGGCACGATCGGTCCGAACTGCTCCTCGCGAACGAGCCGGCTGTGCTCGTCGACATTGGCAACGATCGTCGGCGGAAAGAAATATCCCGGCCGGGACGAGGGCACCTCGCCGCCCGCGAGAATGCGCGCACCGCTGCGCTTCGTATCCTCGAGAATCCCGACGACCCGCTCATACTGCATCCGGTTCTGAATCGGTCCATATTGCGTCTGGGGATCCAACCCATCGCCAACGCGGGCCTTGCGCGCTTCCTCGGCCAGGGCATCGCAAAGCGCATCATAGATCCGCTCATGCGCATAGATGCGCTTGATGGCCATGCAAACCTGGCCGCTGTTGACAAACGACGCAAAAAACAACTTCGGCGCGATTGTCCTGGGATCGACGTCATCCAACACAATGGCCGGATCATTGCCGCCCAGCTCCAGAGTCACGCGTTTGAGCGTCCCCGCGGCGCTCGCCATGACCTTCTTTCCGGTAGCAACCGATCCCGTGAAGGAAATCTTGTCGATGCCAGGGTGCTCCGTCATCCACCGCCCCAGGTCATCACCGCCCGCAAGGATGTTCACGACACCGGCAGGAAACACATCACGCAACAGCTCGCCAATCTTCAACGTGCACAGAGGAGTGTAAGGGGAGGGCTTCAGCACCACAGTGTTGCCGGTATAGAGCGCGGACACCAGCGGACCGGCGGCCAGGTTGATCGGCGCGTTCCAGGGAGTGATGATTCCAACAACGCCGAGCGGCCGATAGTGCAATTCGATTCTGCGCTCGGCGTCTTCCACGAGTTTCTCGACGGGAATGGCGATACGTGCCATGCCCTCGGACTGTGTCGCCGCACGCGTGATTTCATCGCGCGATTGAGACACGGGCTTGCCTTGCTCGCGAGTGAGAAGCTCAGCGAGCGCATCCTGGTTGGCGCGCAGTACGTCAGCCAGCTGCTTGATCGCCGCAGCCCGTTCCGAGAATGACTTCGAAGCCCACGCATGGCTCGCGCGTCGCGCGGTGACAACTGCGTGATCCAATTGAGCCTTGCCCGCAGCAGGCGCCCGCGCGAATACCGCACCGGTGGCCGGGTTGATGACCTCGAGGGCCTCCTCACCATCGACCAACTCACCGCCAATGAGAAGTCTGAAATCCGTCCTGAGTTCCGCACCCATAACAATCCTCCACACCTGTTCGATAGTCGCTCACGTGCGAATATCGTACGTCTCAACACGCTCGCATTGTGCGCGCCGGAGCCGCCCGTTACGATAACAAACGAACCCTGCCGCGACACTCGGCGGACTCACCGCCAAGCCTTGAAAATCAGTACGATGAACATCCCGACCTGTAAAGCCCCAGACCCGGACACCCATAAGCCGAAGTATCGACCGCCAGCGGGCGCCTGCGATGCTCACTGCCACATATTCGGTCCCGGTGACCGTTATCCGTACGCACCGGATCGCACCTACACGCCCCCTGATGCGCCGCTGTCGCGCTTCAAGGAGCTGCAGTCGATTCTAGGTCTCGAGCGTGCGGTGCTCGTGAACGCGAGCTGCCACGGCGTTGATAACACCGTGATCGTCGACGCGATTGCGCAGAGCGGCGGTAAATACCGCGGCGTCGCCAATGCCGACGATTCCTTCACCGAGCGCGACTTCGAGAAGCTTCACGAGCAAGGTTTCCGCGGTGTGCGCTTCAACTTCGTGAAGCATCTGGGCGGGATGCCCGACATGGATGAGTTCCAGCGCATCCTGGCGCGCATCCAGCCGCTCGGCTGGCACATCGACCTGCATTTCGATGCGGGTGACCTGGTGGAGTTCGATGACTTCCTGCACAAGCTGCCCGTGCCTTTCATCATCGACCACATGGGTCGCGTGCCCACCAAGGCCGGCCTCGACCAGCCACCGTTCCGCGCGCTCTTGAACCTCGCTCGCAAGCATCCGCATTGCTGGGTCAAAGTTTCAGGTGCCGAGCGCATCTCCAGCGCCGGACCGCCGTTCACGGATGCGGTGCCGTTCGCGCAGGCCCTGATCGAGGCCATCCCGGACCGTATCCTCTGGGGTACGGACTGGCCGCATCCGAACATTTCCAAGCACATGCCCAACGACGGCGACCTGGTGGACCTCATCCCCCTCATCGCCCCGGACCCGGCAATCCAGCGTAAAATCCTCGTGGAAAACCCTCATCGCCTGTACGGCTTCACGGCCTGAATGGCGACCGCACATTGGCCATCCACATCCGATCGCCTTTAGGCCGATGGCAAGCACCTGAAGATAAGGATCATGACTGAAACCAAAGAGACCGCTCGCACAGAGCCGACCGAGGGATTCGATGATGTCCCCGGCACCACGCTTTTCGACGCGCAACGCTCACGTCAGGGCTACCACGTCAACATGTTCTGCATGTCGTTGATGAAGGCGCCCAACCGCGAGGAATTCAAGAAGGACGAGGCCGCCTACCTCAAGAAGTGGCCGATGACCGATGAGCAGCGCGAGGCCATTCTCAAGCGTAACTGGGGCCGCATGATCGAGTTGGGCGGCAACATCTACTTTCTCTCCAAATTGTTCTCCACCGACGGGCTGTCGTTCCAGTACGTCGCGGCGACCATGACCGGACTCACCCAGGAGCAGTATGCCGAGATGATGCTGAAGGGTGGCCGGCCGATCGAGGGTAATCGCAGCAAGTCGGAGTGGAAGAAGCGTGGCTAAGATAGTTGCAAGTGTGAATGTCTCGCACGTGCCGGCGATCGGCGCGGCGTGGGATAACGGTAAGACCGATACGCCTTACTGGCAGCCGGTGTTCAAGGGTTTCGATTTCTCGAAGAAGTGGATTGCCGACCTCAAGCCCGACGTCATCATCCTCGTCTACAACGACCACGCCTCCGCGTTCTCGCTCGAGCTGATTCCAACTTTCGCCCTCGGTTGCGCCGCCGAATTCCAACCGGCGGATGAGGGTTGGGGGCCGCGTCCCGTACCGGCCGTGAAAGGCCACCCGGTGTTGGCTGCGCACATCGCGCAGTCTGTCATTCTCGATGAGTTCGATCTGACGATCGTCAACAAGATGGACGTCGACCACGGCCTCACCGTGCCGTTGACCCTGATGTTTGGTCAGCCCCAGGAATGGCCCTGCAAGATCATTCCGCTGCCGGTCAACGTCATCCAGTACCCGCCCCCGACCGGCAACCGCTGCTACAACTTCGGCAAGGCGATCAAGAAAGCCGTCGAATCCTTCCCGGAGGATCTGCGCGTGGTCATATTCGGCACCGGTGGCATGTCGCACCAGCTGCAGGGCGCGCGCGCCGGCCTGATCAATAAGGAGTGGGATACGCGCTTCCTCGACAACCTCGTGAAAAACCCGGAAGCCGACGCGAAGATTCCCTTCATCGAGTACGTGCGCGAAGCCGGTTCCGAGGGCATCGAGCTCGTCATGTGGCTGATTTCGCGTGGCGCCCTCGACCGCGACGTCAAAGAGATATACCGCTTCTATCACGTGCCCTCGTCGAACACGGCGCTGGGACACCTGATTCTCGAGAACAAAGCGTGAAACGTGGCTGACGGATGCTCGCCGCAACAGGCGGGCATCGGTCGGACTCGTTTTGAGGATCCATATTTATGGCCAAGATTGTCAAAATTGTCGTGGCAGGGCAGGGCGCCTTCGGTATCAAACACCTGGAGGCACTGCAGAAGATTCCCGACGTCCAGGTCGTCTCCCTCAGCGGCGGTAACCAACAGCAGACCGAGGAGGTCGCGAAGAAGTTCGGCATCCCGCACTGGACCGGCGACCTCGCCGAGAGCCTGGCACAGCCGGGAGTGGAAGCGGCTATTCTCGCCACACCCACCCAGATGCATGCGAACCAGGCTGTGCAGTGTCTGCGCGCCGGCAAGCACGTCCAGGTCGAGATCCCGATGGCGGACAGCGTCGCGGACTCCGAGCGTGTCGCCCAGGCACAGAAGGAGACCGGCCTCATCGCCATGGCCGGCCACACCCGCCGCTTCAATCCGAGCCACCAGTGGGTCCACAAGCGCATCAAGGCCGGCGAGCTGAAGGTCCTGCAGATGGACGTGCAGACCTACTTCTTCCGCCGCACCAACATGAACGCGCTCGGCAAGCCGCGCAGCTGGACCGACCACCTGCTGTGGCACCACGCTTGCCACACCGTCGACCTGTTTGCCTACCAGACGGGCGAAGCGGCGTCGCAGGCCTATGCAGTGCAGGGGCCCTCGCACCCGGACCTCAAGATCGCCATGGACATGGGTATTTTGCTGAAAAACCCGTCCGGTGCCGTCTGCACGCTCTCGCTATCGTTCAACAACGACGGCCCGCTGGGCACGTTCTTCCGGTACATCTGCGATAACGGGACGTACATCGCGCGCTACGACGAGCTCGTCGACGGCAACAACAAGCCGATCGACGTCTCGAAGGTCGACGTGTCGATGAATGGCATTGAGCTGCAGGATCGTGAGTTCATAGCCGCCATCCGAGAGAAGCGCGAGCCGAACGCGAGCGTGCAGCAAGTGCTGCCTGCCATGCGCACACTCGGTAAGCTCGAAGACTTCATGAACCGCGCGGGTTAACCCCGCGCCGGGGGGGCGTCTCTCGCCCACGTCCATCCCACCTGTCGGGCCGCCACGCGCGGCCCGACGCGTTTCTACTCCTCGATTCGATGCCGGGATGTCGTGCCGCGTGTGCATTTTCTTGCAAACACATCGCTTATTCAGTCTGGGAAAATCCTGAGACCCGGCGCATTCTGACGCGGACTACATCGCATTAGGTGGTGTGGAGGTTCGTGTTGTATTCCAAGGAAGGAAATCGCGGCGAGAAGCCGAGGTGGTTACCCGTGAGAGAAGCCGCGGCAAATATGCTCGCCTACGCCGCGTGTTTTTCTCTGCTTGTGTGTGATGTTGCTTATGGATCCGCGCTAACAACGTGGGCGTCGCGCGTGATCGAATCAAAATTCATCCTACACGTTCTCAAGGGGTTCTGGGGATTTCTGGGCGGTAGCCTGCTGTTGCAGCTCAAAGCATTGCCGCGACTCATTTCTTCACCGTTGGTCGGTGCGGTGCGCGGTGCGGTGGTGAATACGTTCGCAGAAATTGACAAGTTCGATGCCAGGCTTGCGGAGTTCGATGCGAGGTATTTCAAGGAAATGAAGGAAGAACAATCGCGGATGTCCGGCGGCTCGAGCCATCGCTGATTGGGATGGGGCGGGATGATCAGCCCCGCGAGCGTAGGCCAACGCGCTCCTGCAGCACCCGCACATCCAGCGCGCCTTCCCACCGCGACACCACAATGGTGGCGACAGTGTTGCCCACGAGGTTCACGAAAGTGAGTGCCTCAGCCATCAACCGATGAATCCCCAGCACGAGTGCAATGCTCGCAACCGGAACCGTGCCCAGAGCACCCAGGGTCGCCGCCAGCACCACGAACGCAGCGCCGGCTACGCCGGCAGCTCCCTTTGACGCCAGCAGCAACACCGCCAACACAATGAGCTGGTGCGTCAGGTCCAGCGGAGTATTCGTAGCCTGCGCCAGGAACACCACCACGGTGGCCAGGTAAAGGCAGGTCCCATCCAGGTTGAACGAGTACCCGGTGGGAATGACCAGTCCCACCACCGACTCCTCGCACCCCAGCTCCCGTA
>DAITMW010000177.1:0-2464 GCA_036834945.1 Steroidobacteraceae bacterium | reverse complement strand
GTCAGCGCCTCGACGAGCGCAAACACCGGCCGCCCACGCTCTCCGATCAACGTCAACGCGAAAGCAAACAGCACGGATACGAACAGCACCTGCAGGACGTTCGGCTGCGTGAACGCACCGACGAACGTGTTAGGAATGATGTCGAGCAGAAACTGTGTGACGGTCTGCTTACCCGCCTGGGCGGTATAGGTGCTCACCGCATGAGTGTCGATCGCGGCGGCATCGACGTTCATCCCGACGCCGGGCTTCCAGAGATTCACTGCCGCAAGGGCGATAATGAGAGCCAACAGCGTGATGGCCAGGAAGTACCCGAGCGCTTTCAAGGCAACCCGCCCGACCCGCTTCATGTCGTTCATCCCCGCCACGCCATGCACGACGCTGCAGAAGATGATTGGCCCGATGATCATCCGAACGAGATTGATGAAGGCATCGCCGAGAGGCTTGGTCTTCTCGGCGAGTCCGGGAGCGAAATGTCCTAACAGAATCCCCGCGACCGTGGCGACAAGGACCTGGAACCAGAGCTGTCCGATCAGGCGACGGCGCGGAGGGGCGGCAGCGACGGTGGCGTCCATGGCAGTCGCCAGTCGCTAGGCCGTCACCCGACTCCGGCCGTGGCCGTAGCGCATTACCGCCTGGCCGCCTTGGCCGCGTCCAGCTTCTTCGCGAGTCGCGGATAGACCCGGCGGGCGTTGTCCTCGAAAATCTTCTTCTTGTCGGCGGCACTCAACGGCAGCGCATCGATATAACGCTTGGTGTCGTCGTAGTAGTTTCCGGTGCGTGGGTCGATACCCCGAACCGCACCCACCATCTCCGACCCGAACAGGATGTTGTCGATCGGAATCACCTTCGTCAGCAACTCGATGCCGGGCAGGTGATAGACACACGTGTCCATGAACACGTTTTTCAACAGCAGCTCCTCGAGCGGCGGCCGCTTGAGGTCTTGCGCAAGGCCGCGATAGCGGCCCCAGTGAAACGGTACCGCGCCGCCGCCGTGCGGAATGATGAACCGCAGGGTCGGGAAGTCCTTGAACAGGTCCGATGTCAGGAACTGCATGAACGCCGTCGTGTCGGCGTTGATGTAGTGCGCGCCGGTGGCATGGAAGTTCGGATTGCACGAGGAGCTCACGTGCACCATCGCAGGCACGTCCAGCTCGACCATCTTCTCGTACAACGGATACCAATGTTTGTCGGTGAGCGGGGGCGAGTTCCAGTGGCCGCCGGAGGGGTCGGGGTTCAGGTTGCAGCCGATGAAGCCCAATTCCTCCACACAGCGCTGGAGCTCCGCGGCACTGTTGACTGGAGGAACCCCGGGCGACTGCGGTAGCTGACAGACACCGACGAAGTTGTCGGGATACAGTGCGCAAACGCGATGAATCAGGTCGTTGCAGATGCGAGTCCAGGCGAGGCTCGTTTTCTCGCCACCGATGTGATGAGCCATCGCGGAGGCGCGCGGCGAGAAAATGGTCACGTCCGTTCCGCGCTCGCGTTGCAGCTTCAGTTGCGCTCCTTCGAGGCTTGCACGGATCTGATCGTCACTGATCTTCGGATCATCGGGCGCCGGCAGGGCGGTGTCCTTCAGCCCGGCAATCTGGGCATCGCGGTACTTCTGCAATTCAGCGGGGGCCGTGGTGTAGTGACCGTGACAATCAATGATCATGAATCGGACTCGCGTTTCACAAAAACGATGGCAGACGTCATGATATCGAAGGGCCGGGCGCGTCGGCCACGAATATCCGTCCCGGGCGTGCGTTTATCGGTTCGTTGCAGCCCTGGGCCAACAGGTGGAGCTTTCAGATGGAAACACGGCTTCTCGGCGGCACGGGCGAGCGTTTGTCGGCGGTCGGTTTTGGCTGCATGGGCCTGGTAGGGTGGTACGGCTCGCGTAATGACGCGGAGGCACGCGCGACCGTGCTGGAGGCCATCGATGGGGGCATGAATCATCTCGATACAGCCGCGTCTTATCAGAACGGTGAGAACGAGAAGTTCATAGGCTCGCTCATTCGCGACCGGCGCAGCGCGGTGTTCCTGGCGACGAAGTACGGTATCACCCGCACGCCCGAGGGCGTGCTCAAGATCGATAATCGCCCCGAATCCCTCCGTGCTGCGGTTGATGCGAGCCTGCAGCGGCTAGGTATTGAGCGAATCGACCTGTTTTACCTGCATCGCATCGACCAGGCGGTACCGATCGAGGAGTCGGTCGGCGCCCTCGAGGAGCTCATCGATGCCGGCAAGCTCCGTTACATCGGACTCTCGGAGTGCAGCGTGCAAACCTTGCGCCGGGCCTGCTCTGTACATCCTGTTGCCGCGGTACAGAGTGAGTATTCGCTCTGGTCACGCGAGCCGGAGAACGGAATGTTGGCCGCCTGTCAGGAGCTCGGGGTTGGATTTGTGGCCTACAGCCCGTTGGGCCGCGGCTTCCTGGCGGGAAATTTCCGCACCCTGCGCGACCTGCCCGACAACGATC
>DAITMW010000176.1:10866-15417 GCA_036834945.1 Steroidobacteraceae bacterium | reverse complement strand
GCCGAGCAGCAACGCGGTACGAACGATTGTCTGAATGCGCATCGGTTGAATACTCCCCTTGGTTTCAGTTCAGGCCCGCGAAGTTGTACAGGGTCATGGCGACGGATTTTTCCGCACCGGCCATTCCATAGGTCTTCTTCGCACCTTCGATCACGTAGAACTCGTTGGCGGCATGCGCACCGCCGCCGGAGCCGGCCATGGCGCCGGCGATCGGAATGTCGATCGGGTCGCCGGCAAACAGGTATGCCGGCCAGTAGCCGCCCATGATCGAGGTCTGGTCCTCCAGCGGATGCTGATAGTCGATGTTGAATGCCTTGAAGGTCTTCTCCACCGCGTGCGCGATGTCGGTGTCATAGCGCATCTTCGCCCATGGCACGTCCCCCACCACGTTGATCTTCACATCCTGGTAGCCCTGCTTGTCCAGGTAGGCACGCAGCTTCTTCACGATGTCCGGCCCCGTCATGTTCGGCACGTAGCGGATATTGTGTTTCGACGTGATGGTGTTCGGGAGGATCGCGCCGGAGCCGCCCGGGAACATGTTGCCGCTCCAGATGCCGTCCAGGTTGAATGAGGTGCCGTAGCGGGACATGGTCACGATGTCCACCGGCTTGTCGGCAATGAAGCGCGCCACGCCCAGGTTCCTGGCCATCTCCTCCGGCTTCATCACCTTGGCCGACTCGGCCAGCTTGGCCTTCTCTGCCGTCGTCAGCGGCACGATGTTGTCGTAGAAGCCCGGGATCAACACCTTGTTGCCATTGTCGGCCACGAGCGTCGAGAGCATCTTGATGTGGCGCCAGGCCGGTGAATCCACCGAGCGCTTGTTGGCCCCGTGAATGTCACTATAGGTCGGGCCACGACCCCAGGATTTGCCAGAGGTCGTGAGCTCGATGAAGAGGCAGCCTTCCGAGCCACCCATGATGCCCATCTGGCTGCCGAAGACGAACATCGCATCAGCGCCCTTGAACAGCTCCGGGTGTGCCTTCACGAAGGTGCGGTAGCCCATGTCCATGCGCTCCTCGTCACCCTCGGCGACGATGATCAGGTTCACCGGCAGCTTGCCGGTGACCGCCTTGATCGACATCAGCGCGTTCCATTGCGACATCTGCGGTCCCTTGGAGTTGACCGCGCCGCGTCCGATCAGCACCTTCTTGTAAGGCGCCTGCTCGACGATATCTGCCGCGAAGGGCGGCCGGATCCACAGGTCCGGCTGTGTGATCGGCATGGTGTCGTACATCCAGTAGATCACCAGGGTTTTTTTGGCACCCTCGTCGCACTTGGCGTACACAACAGGGTTGCTCTGCTGGCCCCACTCGGCGATTCCCGGGTCGTAAACCTTCGTCTGCTGGCAACCCAGCTGGTCGAAGTAGCCCTTGACCATCTGGGCGGACTCCTGGATGCCCTCGCCCGTATTGGAGACGCTCGGCTGCTGAATCCATTTCTGCAGGTTGCGGACGTGCTCGTCGATGTGCGCATCGATGTAGGTAAAGACTTTTGCCAGATCCGGGTTCTTCACCTGGCTCATGTCGATCGAGATCTCGGTGTCGCCCTGCGGTCGGATGCCGGTGGCCGGAGAGCCCGGACCGGCCTGGCTCACCTGCCTTCCCGGCGCCATCGACTGCGTGGCGATGGAGGTGGGAATGGGCAGCACAGCTGTCGCGCCGGCCAGCAACAGCGCGGCACGGACGAAACAACGGGTTGTTCTCAGGTTCTTCATCGTGTCTCCTTGGTCTGTGGTCCGCGTCAGAACTGCAGCTTCGCGCCCAGCGTGAACTCACGACCCAGGTAGTCGTACAGTGAGGTGTTGGTCTGGGGGTACGCCGGGACGTTCTCCGCGCCATAGTTGGTGCTGCTCAAACCGGCAATCACCGGTGGCTGACGGTTGAGCAGGTTTCTCACCATCAGGAACACGCTCGCCTCGCCGCCGGCCACGTCGAAGTGTTTCGTGATCGTGCCGTCGAATACGATCTGCCCGGGTGCCGAGGTGACATTGGATGTCTTGTAGATCCCGGTCCCTGCCTTGCAGTTCGCGGCGCACTGGACGTAGATATCCGAGGCGTCGTTCAGATTGCCGGAGCTCACGATGCGTGAGACCAGGTCGAACGACCAGGACTCCTTGGTATACATTGCCTCCACGCGACCCATCCAATTCGGCGTCGCATTGCCCGGCGCATTGGAGCCGGCAAGGTTGATGGCCGTCACGCCGTTGTTGGTGGTGTAGTTGATGTAGTGGGTCGCGATCGCATGGAAGGTGAGTCTGCCGAGCGGTCGCCATAGGGAAGACAGGTCGACCGGGTAGCTGATCTCGAAGTCCATGCCTTTCTCGCTCAACCGGTACAGATTCTCGTAAACCTGCACGATGACCGGCGTGCTGGCGCCGCTGCTGCCCAGGCCAAAGCCGTTCAGCAGCAGGTTGTCACAGTATTTCTGGATGTGGTTGTAGTAACAGGCGTCGACTTCCTGCTGCGCGGTCAGATCGCTGATCACGTTGCTGATCTTGATGCTGTAGTAGTCCACCGAGGCCTGCAGCCCGGGCGCCATCCTGGGCTGAAATACCACCCCCAGCACGTCCGTCTTCGCCGTCTCCGGCTGGACTTTCGTGGAGCCCTCCAGCTTCTGCACGAACAGCAGGCTGTTGTTGTTGTCAAAGTCGTTGGTCACGGAGTTCGTACGCGCCGTGCCGGGCGAGAACAGCTCCGCCAGGTTGCCCGCACGGATGTCAGCCGAGCGGGTGGCACGGAAGGTGACGTCGCCGATCGGGCTCCAGGTCAGACCTAGCTTCCAGGAGTTTGTGCCGCCGGAGGTACTGTAGTTCGTATAGCGCGCCGCGCCGTTGAAGTTGAGGCCCTTCAGCAGCGGGATCAGGGTCTCGATGTAACCCTCGGCTACCGTGTAACTACCGTGGGTGGCAACGTAGTTACCGTACTTCCAGTAGTTGCCGTAGGTCGGATCGTACTGCACCGGAACATTGCCGGTGACAGCCTCCCTGCGGCCCTCTGCGCCGAGTGCCACGGAGATGGGCGCCACCCAGCCGGGAATGTCGTTCGTGGAGAAGTCGGCCGCTCCCTCGTCCAGCTGCAGCCACTCGTGACGGGTCGGGTCGCCGAGCACATAGGCCCGGGCCGCAGCGCTCTGGACGGGGTTGACGCCAAAAATGTTGAGCGGAACACACCCGGCCGCCTGGGCTGCCGCGGAGGCACATACGGGAGTGCCGTTGGGACCCGTAACTGCGTTGATGGCGTTGGCGAAGTTGGCGTTGTTGTAGGTTCCTGGCAATTCCTCGATGTCGGCCGTCTGCGCTATCAGGGCATGGGTGTTCCATTTCCAGGTCTGACCGAATACATGGAACGAGCCATCAGCCCCGATATTGGCGCGCTCGGACGTGCGTACCGTGTCGCTGGCTGCCGGACCGAAATAGGCATTGCTGGTGCCCATGGTAAAGGTCGTGACGTTGGCTGCGTGCATGGCCGAGACCACGGATGCCGGCAGGAATGGGTTGTTGACGGAGATCGAGATGCCCGTAGTGGTGGGCGCGTCGTAGTAGGAGAAGCCGTGATAGCGTGCCCAGGACAGCTCGGTGTAGACCTCGGTGCTGTCGTTGAGGTCGAAGCTGACACGGCCGAAGGCGCTGGCACGATGCTGCCGCGGAATCAGCGCCGTCTGGCCGAACTGCGCGGTGTCGGTGTATTTCCAATCGCCACCCTGCATCCACTGCCCGTTCACAGGACTGCCGTATGCGAGCTGGTTGACGCTGGCCACGCCGTTCGCCCCCACGGCGCCGAAATAGGTCCCCTTGAGCGGACCGGATGTGATCAGGCCGCCCGGTGTCAGGGTCGAGAGGCCCATGTGTGGCCCTACGAGGATCTGCGGGCCGCCAGCGGTGATGTTGGCCGCGGTGTTGGGCATGGAGAAGTAACCGTCCTGGTCGAACACCGGAATACTGCTGAGATTGCCCTGCTCCTGAAACACTTCGCCACTGAAGAGCGCATGGCCCCGACCGTTCGCGAAGGCGGTGCCCGCTGTCAGCGTGAACTTGTTCGTCGGGTCGTCATACAGCTGATACTCGCTGTACTGGTAGTCAGTCTTCACACCAGTAAATTTCTTGTCGAGGATGAAGTTGACCACCCCGCCGACCGCGCCGGACCCATACGCGGCGGAAGCACCGCCGGTGGTCACGTCGATACCGGTGATCAGGGACTGCGGAATCGTGTTGACATCCACCAGCCCTTCGATGGTGGAAGGGACCCACCGCTGCCCGTCCACCAGGACCAGGGTGCGGGCGGTTCCCAGGTTGCGCAGGTTCAGGGCCGCGACGCCCGCTTCTCCGTTGGAGAGCGCACCGGAGGAGTTATTCACCGTGGTGCTTCCAGCGAGAGCCGGCAGTGTTATTGCAAAGTCGATGATGTTGGCGGGTGCGGCAGCCTGCAGGGATTCGGCGCTGATGGCCGTCACCGGTTGCGGCGAGTCGTAGTCCGTGCGGGTGATGTGCGAGCCGGTGATGACCACCTCGGCGACAGCGAGTCCTGCGTCACCAGCGCCCGCATCTGGCGCATC
>DAITMW010000176.1:6375-10766 GCA_036834945.1 Steroidobacteraceae bacterium | reverse complement strand
TCCGCCTCAGGACTCGTAGCCGCCTGCGCGGCCGGGCTCAGGAAGAGCGCCTGCCCGAGCAGCAGCGATGTGCATGCAATGGTGGCCGCAGGGGCGTGCAATCCCACTGCGCAGGAGTCGCGGCCGTCGGAGCCGGTACAACCAGAATACTTGACCCGGAGCTTTTCGAGCATGATGTTGGTTCTCACGTTGTAATTCGCATTTCGTAAAGCGCGCGCGGCTCCCCCTCGACGTCCGGGACCGGATCGATGCCGTAGCGGCGCAAACACACCGCCCGCCACACAGCGCAGGCGGAAATCGGGTGTCTGGGCTAGTGAGGTTGGTGGCGCGGCGCTGTCGTGCGAACAGCGGGCAGGCGGGTGCGCTCGAGTGTGTCAATCGATCTCATTGTTCATCTCCCAGTACAGCGTCTAGTTCGTCTAATCGGCAACGGCACGACCTCGAGACCTGTTGGGTCCCGCGTGCCGCTCCCGCTGTATGGGTACCTGAGAGATTCCGCATGAAACATGCGTTGCCCCTTCGGTGGATGCGCGCTTCACACGCGCACCTCTCTTCAGTCGGCTGGACGTTCTTGCAGTACCTGGAACCTGAGCGATCATGGGAGTTTGCGCCTTCGGCGGAGCCGTCCAGATCCCTGCGGGGGACCGCGGCTCGCTCTCCTGCAAAACCGTGATGTGAAACCTGTGAATGCGGGGTGGTTCGCTCCAATACAACTCAACGTTGTATCAGCGGGTGCAGGAAGCATGCCAGGCCGCGCTGCATCGCGCGTCCTGCCGACTTGTACCGTAAGATGGACAAGCATTTCCTCAACCAATACAAACGCTTTTGGCATCAGGCGCCGAGCGGTTCATAACTCCATACAGGTTGGGATACGCGCGCCGCTGAGGCAAATTGCAGGACTATCGTGGTGCAGCGCGCATCAGGATGGTTCGCCATGACGCCGAACGGGGCGCCGTCTTGAGATTTCTTCAGGGATGCGACGGCGGCCGCCGCAGGGCGACGGGTAACGGCGGGCTGGTCAGGCTGCGCAAGAACTCGATGAGATCCAACTGTTGAGCGGCACTGAGGCGCGGGATCAGATCCAGGGTGCGCTCGCGCTCTCCGACCGGGGTACCGCCGGCCAACGGCGCATCGCCCGCATAGAAACGCATGACCTGCGCCAGGTCGGCAAACCGACCGTCGTGCATGTATGGCGCGGTCCGCTCGATCTCACGGAGAGTTGGTGTTTTAAAGGCTCCGGTCTGGGATTCGGGTGCGGGCAGGAATGCCAGCCGCTCCCCGACTCCGCCCCTTCCGGGTGCATCGCTGAACAACCCGACTGCGTTGAACGGATTGGCCCGGACACCACGGATACCTGCCTCTCGCCCCGGATCACGTGCCTCGCCCGACGCGACAGGCAAGCCGAGGTTGTGGAACTGCCCATCACTGAAAGTGGCCCCGGAATGACAAAGATCGCATCGGGCCGCGCCAACGAACAGCCTCAAGCCCCGTTTGGCCGCGCTCGAGAGCCGACGCTGCCCTCCTGTATTACCGTTCTTCAGGGCGGCTACGTAGCGATCAAACGGTGCCGCGGGACTGCGCAGCCGTCGCTCGTAGGCTTCGACGGCCTTGCCGAGGTTGCTGAAAGCCCGGTCGACTGTCTGATCCGACAGCCATCCGAACACCCGCTCGTATGCCCGCCGCAGGGCGGGGTCCCGCGCAACCGCAGCCACGATGTGTTGCCGATCGCCGCCGATCTCGCTGGGGTTTTCGAACGGCTGCAGCGCCTGCGACCACAGCGAATCACTGCGCCCGTCCAGGAAATACCATTGGCCGAAGCCCACATTGAGCACGGTAGGTGAGTTTCGTGTACCGACAGCCATGCCGCGTGCCAGGGCACGGCCATCGGTGAACGCCAGCGCTGTTTGGTGGCATGAGGCGCACGAAACCTTGCTATTGGGTGAAAAGCGTGTATCGAAGAACAGAAACTGCCCCAGCGCGGCCGCCCGTGGGTCATCGGCGACGCGGTTGGTTGCATCCGGCGGCAACAGGCCCAGCGGTGAATGGCGGTAAATCGCCGCCAATTCCTCCGGTGAGTAGAGATCGCGATCATCGGGTAGTGGAGCACTGGCGCCGCGGGCCCCGGCACCCAGGAAATTCATGATCACGGCCATCGCCAGCCCGAATCCGGCCGCGCGGCGATTTTTCACGGGGCGGCAATCACTGTGCACAGCAGGCAAGCTGGAAAGAGCCGGTCCCCGCCTCCCCTGCATGGTGCACGGTGACTCGCACCGTCCAGTCACCAGGCATGTGGAAAAACAGCCCGGAGACGGTCGCAACACCATCATGCATTTCCACCTGTGGCGCGGATTGCATCCCGTGCATGAAACCCTCTGCCATCCCGTGCGCCATTCCCGCGGCGACCTCGAGTCCCACGTCAGACAATCGCCGCTGCGTATCGTGACCATCGTACACAGCGAGCCGGACCGTAAAGTACTGCTGCAGACGGATGGCGCTCGGAGCTGACAATAAACGGATCAGAAAGCGATGCTCCGCCGTGTAGGCCTCACGAGCCGAAGACACCCCACCCGCAGACGTTTCGCGAACCAGGTATGGCGCGGTCGGGCCGGACTGCGAGCAGACCGGAGCTGCCGCGGCTAGCGACACCAGGGCGACGAGACCAGAACATCGGGTCGAGGCGGGAATCCGGCAACGAGAATGGAAGGTCATCTGACAAGACCAACAGAGGGCTGCTCCTGTCTACGATAAACGAGCTCATGGCGGATCGTCCATAAGTCCTCCCGTTTGATTGGGACGGGTCACTCGTGCAAGACCAACATTGGGGCAATGAGCGCTTTTTGGGGCGAACCTGGCGAGCGTATGCACCATATTGGCGAGCGCAAGCACGCAAATAATGCGCGCCTGTGCATTTGGTGCCAACACAACGCCGGTCAACAGGTTCGATGCGTTGACGCCATTCATCAGGTTATTCCAGCTCGTCGAGCCCGGACACTGCGCGCCAGGGAGGCCGGCAATGAGGGCGGGTGCCGTACTTTCGCACAGACGGCCCGGCAAACGAGCGGGTACTGGAGTTTTGCGGCTTCCGATGTGATTGCGCGCGGCCGCAGCGGCCGCAGCTCGCGAGGGGGTCGGTAGGAGCGCGCCGCCTTTCATGTGGATCGCCAGCATCGTGCGAACCGCCTGCGCGCGCCCCAGGCTGGACCCCTATCGCAGCGTTCCGTTCGCTTCAGAGCGAAAGGCGCATTCTGATTAGAAACTCGGTCAATTCCATGATGAAATTCACACGCCCCGACGCACTGGAGATCGGAATCATGAAGAAGCGCAATCTCGGAAAGAGCAACCTGCGGGTGTCCGCGATCGGCCTCGGCTGCATGGGACTCAGTCACGCCTACGGTCAGCCCGTGGACAAGCAATCCGGCATTGCACTGATCCGCGGGGCGGTCGAAAGGGGCGTCACCTTCTTCGACACCGCCGAGGTCTATGGCCCGTTCACGAACGAGGAGCTCGTGGGCGAGGCGCTGGCGCCATTACGCGATCAGGTCGTGATCGCCACGAAGTTCGGGTTCGGTATCGGTACCGATCCCAACACGGGGCAGCAACGAGGCCTCAACAGCCAGCCACAGCACATCCGCGAGGTTGTGGAGGCGTCGCTCGAGAGACTCCGGACGGACCACATCGACCTCCTCTACCAACACCGGGTCGACCCGGCTGTTCCGATCGAAGACGTCGCCGGCACGGTGAAGGAGCTGATCCAGCAGGGTAAGGTGCGGTATTTCGGCATGTCCGAAGCCAGCGCCCAGACGATCCGCCGGGCGCATTCGGTTCAGCCCGTCAGCGCTTTGCAAAGCGAATATTCGCTCTGGTGGCGGGAGCCTGAGACCACTGTTTTTCCGACGCTCGAGGAGCTCGGGATCGGGTTCGTACCCTATAGCCCTCTTGGAAGGGGCTTCCTTGCGGGCTCAGTCGGCGCCAACACGGAGTTTGGCCGTGGTGACTTTCGCAATTCGCTGCCGCGTTTCGCACCCGAAGCGCTCAAGGCGAATCAAGCTCTCGTGGATCGCATCGGCGAGCTCGCCTCGCGTAAGAATGTCACTCGCGCCCAGATCGCACTCGCCTGGGTACTGGCGCAGAAACCTTGGATCGTGCCCATCCCTGGGACCACCAAGCCGCACCGGCTCGAAGAGAATATCGCCGCGGACGACATCACCCTCAGCGCCGATGATCTGCGCGAGATCGACGACGTTCTGTCGAATGTGACGATCGCGGGCGCGCGCTATTCGGAGAATCTGCAGAAGCTCGTGGGACGGTAATCGCAGCGCCCTCCCCCATAGTTGCTCGAGGGACCGGGTCGGTGATGCATATCCGTGCGTCTGCGGTCAGCCGTACGCGTT
>DAITMW010000176.1:0-6275 GCA_036834945.1 Steroidobacteraceae bacterium | reverse complement strand
GCATCGATCTCGACACTTCCACATTGGGCACGAGCGCTGTCGCACGTGAATCCCGTGCTTTACATGGTGAATGCCTTTCGATACGGCATACTGGGCGTGTCTGATGTGCCTGTTGGCGCGGCGCTCGGGGTGATGGCGATCGGAGTGATCACTCTCTTCCTTGCGGCGATCAGCCTGGCCCGCGCGCCAGGCTTCCGAGACTAGGCGTCAGCTTGGGCTTCACCGTGCAACGCTCTACCCTACTGCCTGCCTCTTCCCCGATACCAGGCCAGGATTCCAAGATAAAAGAGCGATAAAGCCACCAGGACCAGCGGCAGCGGCGGCAACCAGATCGGGACGCTATGCATGGCGAACGCTCCGTACGAAACCAACGCGGTTTACTGGACCCGCACACGTTTGCTGGACCCACACACGTTTGCTGGACCCGCACACGCTCATACCCAAGCTGGTACCTGAGCTGCACAGGGTTGGGTATTCCAACTAACTCCGGTCTAACTCCTCGCGCGGAGTAGCGGACAGGAGGTAGCCGTGAAAAATTGAGCGTACAATTTCCCATCAGGAGCACGGCCTTTACGGGGCAATCCCCCGGGGGAGGAAGACATGAGCGCTGTCTTACTCGCTGTGTTCAACGACTATGACGCCGCCGAGCGCGTACGCATCGACCTGTTCCGGGACGGATTTCCCACCGATCGGGTCGAACTGACAGCCTGTTGCGAGCCGGGTCGGGCCGGTTGTGAGCCAGCCCCTTCACTCCACGAAAAATTCGTCCAGTACTTTCGCAGCCTGTTCACTCGAGAGGACGAGCGGCGCTGCGCGGAATTGCTCGCGGACCGCCTCGATCAAGGCGTCGCCACCATCACCGTCCATCCACGAGGCGCCATCGAAACGGCGCGTGCGACGACCATTCTCGAGAAGGGCCCCGCGCTGGACATCCTGCGGCACGACCTTGTGAATCAGAAGTGGGAGCATGCAGCGGCCTCGCACGAGGGGCCGTGGATTCGCAATCTCTGGATCGAGAATCCACACAAGGCGCACTGCATCTATTGCCGCATTTTCGAGCACGCCGATCGGGATGGCCAATGATCTAGCGTAACGAGTGAGCACGTAGCGAGCTGCAAAGTCATGAACTGCCTCTACTATGTCGCGCCCACATTGGACAGCACCCGTCATATTTTCGACGAGTTGCGCGCGGCCGGCATCAAGGATGGTTTGCTGCACGTCGTCAGCAGGGATGAGACGGGACTCGACGTGCAGCGAATACCTTCCAGCAACTACCTCGAAACCCTGGATCTGCTGCGTGCCGGCTTCATTGGCAGTGCAATCGGCCTCATTGTCGGCGTGATCGGCGCCGGAGTGCTCAAGGCCGGCGTGCCTTTCGGCACCCACCTTCCCAGGCTCGTCTACGTCGTAACCATTGCGGCGGTCACCTTGTTTGGGGCCTGGGAAGGCGGGTTGGCGGGTATCGCCACCGAAAACCACAAACTCGCGGCATTCCATCAGGACATCGAGGCCGGCCGCTACCTGGTGTTGATCTATGCGCCGCGCGAGCAGGAAGCCACTGTCAGATGGATGGTGCGGGCAAAACATCCGGAGGCGGAGCTGGCCGCCATCGATCGGCATTTCCTCAATCCGTTCAGTCCCGTCAAGCGCAGACAACCAGCTCCCCGCTGCGCAAGGGCCGGCTGATGGCGCTGGCAGTCGCATTGGTGCTGTTGGTCGTCGGGACAGTGCTATTCCACTTCCTCAGTCCGTGGTGGTTCACACCGATTGCCTCCAATTGGAAGATGATGGATGACACGGTGAACATCACGTTCGTGGTCACCGGGATCGTTTTTGTTGCCATCAACCTGTTCATGGCGGTCGCGGTGTTCCGCTACCGTCATCGGAAGGGACTGCAGGCGGACTACAGGCCCGAGAACAAGAGGCTCGAGTGGTGGCTCACGATAGGAACCTCGGTAGGCATCGCCGCCATGTTGGCGCCAGGTTTGTTCGTTTGGGCCAGGTTCGTTACCGTGCCGAAGGAGGCGACGGTGGTCGAGGCCCTGGGCCAGCAGTGGACCTGGAGCTACCGCTTTCCCGGGAAAGACGGCGTACTGGGAGCCACCCATGCCAGGCTCATCACTCCTGACAATCCCTTCGGGCTCGATCCGCGCGATCCCAGGGGCGCGGATGACATCCTGATAGCGGGTCCCGAGTTGCATCTGCCGATCGACGAGCCGGTCAAGGTGCTGTTGCGCTCCACGGATGTCAACCACCAGTTCGCCGTGCCGCAATTCCGGGTGAAGATGGACATGGTACCCGGCATGGTCACCTATTTCTGGCTCACTCCCACCCGCACCGGGCGCTTTGACGTCCTTTGCGAGCAGTTGTGCGGGATGGCGCATTTCGCAATGCGCGGCCGCGTCGTCGTCGACGAGGCGGGCGCATTTCAAACATGGCTGTCCAACATGCCCACCTACGCCCAGACGAGGGCCCGTCCCGCAGCGGACGTGGCAGCAGGCCAGGCGCTCTATGCAGTCTGCAGCGCCTGTCACGGCCCCCAGGCGCAGGGTAACAGGGCGTTGAACGCGCCGAAATTGAGTGAACAGGCGCCCTGGTACCTGGCCCGCCAATTGCAGAATTTCAAGCAAGGGGTCCGCGGAGCAGACAACCGCGACGTCTTTGCAAAGACGATGATCCCGATGGCGGCGACGCTGGCCGACGATACTGCCATCGCCAACGTGGTCGCCTACATCCGTTCACTGCCGGACGAGGCTCCGCAAGCTACGCTGGTGGGAGATCCAACCAGAGGCAAATCGCTCTACGCGACCTGCGCATCGTGTCATGGCGCCGCCGGCGAAGGGATCTGGACGACGCGTGCGCCGCGGCTGGCGCGAATGAGTGACTGGTACCTGGCGCGACAATTACACAACTTCCGGCAGGGAATCCGCGGGTCGCATCCACAGGACTTCTACGGGGCGCAGATGTCGTTGATATCCCAGGTTCTGCCCGATGACCAGGCGGTGAACGATCTGCTTGCTTATATTCAAACGTTCGGCCATGCGCCCGGCGATGCGCGCACGGCGAATGCGAGGTGATGCGAGGAGGATGTTCCAATGGCATACGTTGCAATCGCCGACCGCGACCACGCCCCGCACGATCCGCAGACCTTCGTCACGAAGTACATCTGGAGCCAGGATCACAAGGTCATCGCCATCCAGTACGCCGTGACCGCCATCGCGATCGGCCTGGTCGCTCTCGGGCTGTCCGTCCTGATGCGCCTGCAGTTGGGATTCCCGCACACCTTCGCGCTCATCGCGCCGAACAACTATCTGCAGTTCATCACCATGCACGGCATGATCATGGTGATCTACCTGCTCACCGCCTTGTTCCTCGGAGGTTTCGGCAACTATCTCATCCCGCTCATGTGCGGCTCCCGGGACATGGTGTTCCCCTACATGAACATGCTCAGCTACTGGGTCTATCTCCTGGCCGTGCTGGTGTTGGTGGCCGCATTCTTCGTACCGGGCGGCCCCACCGGCGCGGGCTGGACCTTGTACCCCCCGCAGGCGGTTCTTCCGGGCACTCCGGGCGCCAGCTGGGGCATCATCCTGATGTTGGTATCCCTGGCGATCTTCATCGTGGCATTCACCATGGGAGGTCTCAACTACGTCACGACCGTCCTCCAGGCCCGCTGTCGCGGCATGACTTTCCTGCGTATGCCCCTGTCCATTTGGGGCATTTTCATGGCCACCATCCTCGGCCTGCTGGCCTTTCCCGCGTTGTTGGTCAGCGCGGTCATGATGAGCCTCGACAGTCTCCTGGGCACGAGCTTCTTCCTGCCCGCCGTCGTCTCCATGGGGCAACCCCCGGCGCACGACGGTGGCAGCCCCCTGCTCTTCCAGCACCTGTTCTGGTTCTTCGGACACCCGGAAGTGTATATCGTCGCGCTACCGGCCTTCGGCATCGTCTCCGATCTGCTCAGTACACATGCGCGCCGCCACATCTTCGGGTATCGCATGATGGTCTGGGCCCTGCTGGCGATCGGCTGCCTGAGTTTCGTGGTGTGGGCTCATCACATGTACGTCAGCGGCATGAACCCCTATTTCGGGTTCTTCTTCGCCACCACTACGCTGATCATTGCAGTCCCGACCGCAATCAAGGTCTACAACTGGGTGCTCACGCTGTGGCGCGGTGACATTCATCTGACCGTGCCGATGTTGTTTGCAATCGGATTTATCTTCACTTTCGTCAATGGGGGCCTGACCGGGCTGTTCCTGGGTAACGTAACGGTGGACGTTCCCTTGTCGGCGACCTACTTCGTCGTCGGCCATTTCCACATGGTCATGGGCGTGTCGCCCATCCTGGTGGTGTTCGGGGCGATTTATCACTGGTACCCCAAGATCACCGGCCGTATGTTGAACGACACGTTGGGCCGGATCCACTTCTGGCTGACCTTCCTCGGTACGTATGCCATCTATCTGCCCATGCACTACCTGGGCATCCTGGGTGTGCCCCGCCGGTATTACGCCTTTGGCGCCACGCAGTTCATCCCCGAGTCGGCGCACTGGGCCAATGTTGGAATTACCGTCTCGGCCCTGTTCGTCGCGGCGGTGCAGCTGGTGTTCTTATTCAACCTCATCTGGAGCCTCTCCCACGGCAAGCCGGCGGGTAGCAACCCGTGGCGGGCCACGACGCTGGAGTGGCAAACCCCCGATACACCACCGAAGCATGGCAACTGGGGGGCAAAGCTTCCGGTAGTCTATCGTTGGGCGTATGACTACAGCGTTCCGGGCGCCCGGCAGGATTTCATCCCGCAAAATGTGCCTCCCGATGAGCCACACGGAGCCAGCCGGTGAGTGTGTCGGTCGCATTCGTCGCTGTCCTCGTGGGCCTCGTTGTGTGGGGCCTGTTGGTCAGAAGACTCACCAGCAGGCCGTGGGAGACGCAGGGAGCGCCCGAAGATGCAGGGCACGGCGGCGCCGTAAGTGTTCCGCCAGCCAAAATCGGTCTGTGGGTTCTGCTGGCCGTGATCACGTCTTTGTTCGGGCTGTTCCTGTCAGCCTATTACATGCGCATGGGGCACGCACATGGCGACTGGAACCCGGTTGCGCTCCCGCGGGTGTTGTGGCTGAACACCGGGATGTTGATTCTGAGCAGTGTCAGCATGCAAACGGCGTCTGGCGCGGTCCGGCGGGCACAGACCGGACATGTCAGGATCGGTCTCATCGCGGGCGGGCTGTTCGCCCTGGCGTTCCTCTCCGGGCAGCTCTGGGCGTGGCGGGAGTTGAATGCCTCCGGATATTTCCTGGGGAGTCCCGCGGCCGCCTTCTTTTACCTGCTGACGGCCGTGCATGGGCTCCATCTGCTGGGCGGCCTGTTCGTTTGGGGCAAGACCGTCGTGAGAATGATGCCGGCGGGCGCGGAGGCGATTGATGTGCGCTCGAGCGTCGAGCTATGCACCGTCTACTGGCATTACCTGTTACTTGTCTGGCTGGTCCTGTTCGCCGTGCTGTTATCCACGTCCGCGTGAGATCTTCTATGGCAAACCACGTCTCAACCGCCCACGAGGAATCGACGCCGGCCGGCTTGCGAGGAGTGGTGTCCGATTGGTCGGCGGACAAACAGGCATTCCCTGTCCCCTGGGGCAAGGCGATGATGTGGATCTTCCTGCTGAGCGACACCTTCATCTTCACCTGCTTCCTCACTGGCTACATGAATGTCCGGATCTCCACCACCGTGCCGTGGCCGAACCCGAGCGAGATCTTCTCGTTGGATATCGCGGGAATGCACATTCCGATGATCCTGATTGCGATCATGACCATGGTGCTGATCACCAGCAGTGGCACCATGGCGATGGCCGTGAACTTTGGCTATCGCCGCCATCGCGCCAACACGGCGGCGCTGATGTTGATCACCGCGGGATTCGGCGCGACGTTCGTCGCCATGCAGGCGTTCGAATGGACCAAGCTCATTGTGGAAGGTGTGCGACCCTGGGGAAATCCCTGGGGCGCGCCGCAATTCGGCTCATGTTTCTTCATGATCACCGGCTTCCACGGCTTGCACGTCTCAGCGGGCGTGGTCTACCTGTGCGTCGTGGCGAGCAGAGTCTGGCGGGGCTTCTACGACCGCAAGGGGAGCTACGAGACCGTGGAGATTGCCGGCCTGTATTGGCATTTCGTCGACCTGGTGTGGGTGTTCATCTTCGCGTTGTTCTATCTCTGGTAGGAGGAGCAATGGAACCCATGGCCGTACCCGAGCATGCGGTTGCACAGCAACACACCGAAGGGCTGGCC